>DASXUI010000586.1:0-8466 GCA_036504955.1 Armatimonadota bacterium | reverse complement strand
GGCATCATCTTCCAGCTACCCACGTACCAGTTCTGGCAGTAGCCGGGTCGACTTCGCGCTCAGAAGGACCGCCGGCTTCGCGGCCACGTCTGTCACGAGGAGTCCCGGCCCTTCGCTCGAATCCTTAGACATGCCGCGAGGGGCAGGAACCACGATGCCCAGCCGCTTGTCCTTCAGGCTAGAACTGACCACTCCCCCGACCGCCGACCGGCACGGAGCCCCTGGGCCCGAGTGTAGCGACGGATCGGGTGGCCCCATAGCCTAGGCGCCTGCAGCCGACGCCCCACACCCCGTAAGGGGGTGGACCCGCCGGTGCCGAGGCGCCAGAGAGAAAGGGAGACCCACTTGACCAAGCAGATCGTGCTCCTAGCGGCCCTGGCGGCCCTATCAGCCTCAGCCTTCGCCGCCGACACCACCAAGCCAAGCGCCAAAGACCACGCGAAGGTGTCTCACGCCAAGGTGTCTCACGCCAAGGTCGCGGCCAAGGCGGCCCCCAAGAAGGTGAAGGTCGCCGACGTAAGGTGCCCCGTCACCGGAGACAAGATCGCCGCCGCCAGCCTGTCGAAGTCGCTGAAGAGCACCTACAAGGGCAAGACCTACTACTTCTGCTGCCCGTCGTGCAAGCCGACCTTCGACAAGAACCCGGCCAAGTACAGCAAGAGCTGAGCAGCCAGGACACCATCAACCCAAGGCTTTGAGGCGGAAAGGGCCTCATCCGCGCAGATGCGGATGAGGCCCTTTCTACCAGAGACCCAGATCTTCCCGAGCCGGTAGCCCAGGTCACTTATGATGCGGGGCTGCGGGCCGGCTTGGCCCCAGGGTCCTCCCTCGGTCAGACGCTCAGTCTCCGTAGGTGAGGAGCGTTAGGACAGGGTAGCCTTCGAGCGCCGCGCGGCCCTTCAGGAAGGCCAGCTCGATCAGGAAGGCGTAGCCCGCGACCACGGCCCCCAGGTCCTCCACCAGCCTCCCCGCCGCAGACGCCGTGCCACCGGTGGCGAGGAGGTCGTCCACGATGAGGGTCCTCTGCCCCTGACGGAGCGCGTCCTCGTGAATCTCCACCACGTTGGTACCGTACTCCAGCGCGTACTCCGCCTGAAGCGTGGGACCTGGGAGCTTCCCCATCTTCCGCACGGGGATGAACGGCAGACCCATCCGCGCGGCCACGGGAGCGCCGAAAACGAAACCGCGGGACTCAATCCCCACGATGGCCTCCGCCCGTCGGTTCCTGGCCTCAAGACAGGTGGCCTCGATCACCTCCTGGAAGGCGGGGGGATCCATCAGCACCGGGGTGATGTCCCGGAACAGGATCCCCTCCTTAGGGAAGTCCTGGAACTCGCGTACCAGGCTGCGTACTCTTGGGGATACCTTGTCCATGGATTCATCTCCTAACGCGCGGAGCGTGCGAGGCACCGCACGCCATGCGGGGAGCGGGCGCCAGCAGGCCCACTGGAGGGGGCGCGGGCCAGGCCCGTGCCGGCGCTCTGAGTGCAGGAAGAGGGTTCCAGCGCCGCTACGCCCGTTCCTTCAACGCCTTCAGGCTCTCCTCGAAGGGGGCCCGCGCCACTCCGACCTCAGTGATGATCCCGGAGACCAGCTCCGCCGGAGTGACGTCGAAGGAGGGGTTCAGAACGGGGACACCCTCGGCGGTCAGGCGGGCGCCATCAGCGTGGGTCACCTCGGAGTGGTCCCGCTCCTCGATGGGGATCTCGTCGCCGTCGCGAAGGCTGAAGTCGACGGTGGAAAGCGGCGCGGCGACGTAGAAGGGCAGGCCGTGCGATCGGCAGGCCAGCGCGACGCCATAGGTGCCGATCTTGTTGGCGGTATCGCCCAGAGCCGTGATGCGGTCCGCTCCGACGACGGCGCAGGTCACCTTGCCCTGCCGCATCAGCGTGGGCGCCATGTTGTCGCAAATGACAGTGACAGGAATGCCGTCGCGGTGGAGCTCCCAGGCGGTCAGCTTGCCACCCTGAAGCCGGGGACGGGTCTCGTCCGCCAGCACCTGGATGTGCTTCCCCGCCTCCACGGCCGCGCGGATAACGCCCAGGGCCGTGCCGTAGCCGGCGGTCGCCAGGCCGCCCGCGTTGCAGTGGGTGAGCACGGTCGCGCCCTCCGGGATGAGCTCCGCTCCGTGGCGGCCCAGGGAGCGGTTTACGGTGATGTCTTCCTCCACCATCGCCCGCGCCTCCACCATCAGGGCCTCCTTGAGGGCCCCAGCGGGCTGGCTAGAGGACCGCTCGTAGAGAGCCCACAGACGGTCCAGTGCCCAAAAGAGGTTCACGGCGGTGGGGCGCGTTGCGGCGAGGCATGCCCGAATCTCCGCCAGCCCCCGGTCGAAAGCCTTGGGGTCGTCGGGAAGGGATTGGGCACCCAGGGCCATCCCCAGCGCGGCGGTTACGCCGATGGCCGGGGCACCGCGGACCTTCATGGTGACGATGGCCTCCGCCACGCCCCGGTAGTCGTTGTAGGACACCCACTCCAGGCGCCCCGGCAGCAGCGTCTGGTCGATCATCACCACCTGACCGTCGCGCCACTCTACCGTCCGAAGTAGATCGAGCTGACCCTCGCGCGCGCCCAGGCTCATCCCATCACCGCCGCCAGGCTCTCGGCCTCGCAGGAGCAGTCGCGGTGGCCTCCAACGGCGCCGACAACCGCGTGGATCAGAGCCTTCACGTGCTCGTTGTTGCTCTCCATCACGCGGAGGACCTCCTCGATCTCCACCGGAGGCCGCGCCATGTCTCCGGCGACGCCCACGTCGTAGTCGGTGACAAGAGCGATCCCCGTGTAACAGAGGCCCAACTCCTTCGCGAGTATCGCCTCCGGGTACTGGGTCATCCCCACCACATGCCAGCCCTGCCGGGTGAAGAAGGTGCTCTCCGCGCGGGTTGAGAAGCGCGGACCCTGGATGACCACCATCGTGCCGGTTGGGTGGGTGGTGATCCCCTGCGCCCGCGCCTGCGCCAGCGCCACTTCGCGTAGGCGCGCGCAGTAGGGCTCGGCCGCCGCGATGTGATGGGTGATGGGCCCATCGAAGTAGGTGTCCTTGCGGGCTCGCGTGCGATCCACGAACTGGTCCAGGATCACGAAGTCCCCCGGATGAATGTCCGGCTGCAGGCTGCCGCAGGCGCAAGGGGCCAGGATCTGCGTAACCCCCAGGTGCTTCAGCGCCCACACATTGGCGCGATAGTTCACGGCGTGCGCGGGGTGGCTGTGGTCCCGCCCATGCCGGGGAAGGAATGCAACTCTTCTCCTTGAGACCTCGGCGATGGCTACCTTGTCGCTGGGGGCGCCGTAGGGCGTGTCAACCCGGATCTCCTCCACCCCGTCCCGGAAGCTGTAGAACCCAGACCCCCCAAAGACCCCTACTTCCGCTCTTGCTTCCAAGCCGTCAACGCCTCCAGTGCGGCCTCGGCCGCCGACTGCTCCGCCTCTTTCTTGGACCTGCCGTCACCCTGGCCCCGGATCTGGCCCTCGATGATCACCTGGGCGGTGAACCGCTTGTCGTGAGCCGGCCCCTCCTCCGAGATGATGTTGTAGGAGGGGGTGGCCCTGAGCTTCTCCTGCGTGAACTCTTGAAGGAGTGACTTGTAGTCCCGATCCTGCATCTCTCGAAGCGTATGGCCGAGGTTCTTGAGGATGAACTCACGGGCCCGCTCCAGGCCGAGGTCGAGGTAGATGGCCGCCACGATGGCCTCGAAGACATCAGAGAGGATCGACGGCCGGTCGCGACCCCCAGAGGCCTCCTCCCCCCGAGACATCCGCAAGCGCTGCCCGAAGCCCAGCTTGAAGGCCGCGTCCGCCAGGGCCGGCTCCGAGACGGCAAGGACTCGGGCCTTCGTCAGCTCCCCCTCCGAGAACTCGGGGAAGTGCCGGTACAGGTAATCCGTGATGACAATCTCCAACACCGCATCGCCTAGGAACTCGAGGCGCTCGTTGTTGGGTCCCTCCTCCTCGGCGCTCTTGTGGGTGAAGGCCTGCCCGAGGGTGGAGGCCTTGACGGGGTAGCCAGGGAGGGCATCGCGATAGCTTACGGGGACGATGGAACGGGCGCGGGCCCGCCTGGATCTCTTCGGGGTCATCAGAGCAGCCTCACGGGCGCGAGTTAGCTCAGCTCGGGCGAAGGCGGCGGCGGAGCCAGGCGGGGGTGCCGGAGGTCCGGGGCGCCGACCCACCCAGGGCACCAGGGACTGGGCGCCCCTCACAAGCCACGTCCAGGGGTTCATTGAGCCCGCTCGCCAGCACCATACGCCGGAGCCGCCCGGCCCGCTGGAATGGGCTCGGGTCCGCGGCGGCGCGACGGCGCAGTGGTGAGTGCCAGGGACGTGATCGGAGAACTCCCTACCCCGCGGCTAGCGTGGGGCGCTTCCGGCACGGCGATGGCGGGGTCTGCCGTGCCAGCGCAACAACGATAGTCGCCAGCCGCGTCACCCGGAGTCCGGAGGGTGATACGGCTGGCGACAAACCCCTCACTGGGAGGAGACTAGCCTAACAGCCTCTTGGCGGCCCGGTGGAGCCGCTCCAGCCCCTTCTCGATCGTGTCCATCGAGGTCGCGAAGGAGAGGCGCACGAACTCATCGGCGCCGAACCCGGAGCCAGGGATCACCGCGACCTTCTCGTCCTCAAGCAGGAAGTTGGCGAAGTCATCCGATCCGCGGATTTCACCCGTGTAGAGGTCGGCAACCCGGGGGAAGACGTAGAAGGCGCCGTCGGGCATCTGGCAGGTGATGCCGGGGATGGCGTTCAGCCCATCGACCAGCACCTTCCGCCTCTTGGCGAACTCCTGCCGCATCTGCTCGGCCAGGTCCTGTGGCCCAACCAGCGCCTCAAGGGCCGCGTACTGGGAGGCATTGGCTGGGTTGGAGGTGCTCTGGTCTTGAATCCGGCCCATCGCCGCGACAACCTCCGCGGGTCCCGCTGCGTAGCCCACCCGCCAGCCCGTCATAGCGTAGGTCTTGGAGACGCCGTTGACCGTGATGGTTCGAGCTCTGACCTCCGGACCCAGGGACGCGATGCTGCGAGGCGCCTGATCCACGTAGATCAGCTTCTCGTAGATCTCATCGGAGATTACCCACAGGTTCCTCTCCACCGCAAGCTCGGCAATGCGTTGGAGGTCCGCATCGGAGACCATGGCGCCGGCGGGGTTGCTGGGGGAGTTGAGGAAGAGCAGCCGCGTGCGATCCGTGACCCGCTCGCGGATGGCCTCGAAGCTCACCCGGAAGTTGCTCTCCTGGCTGGTCGGCACGAAGACGGAAGTCCCACCAGCCAGCCCGACCTGCTCCGGATAGGTCACCCAGTAAGGCTCCGGGATCAGGGCCTCGTCGCCGGGGTTCACGGTGGCCATGACGGCGTTGAACAGGCTGTGCTTGGCGCCGACGGAGACGATGATCTCGGAGGTCTCGTAGCTGACCTTGTTCTCCTGCTCCAGCTTCCGCCGGATGGCTTCACGCAGGGCCGGGAGGCCCATGGTGGGCGTGTACTTCGTCTCTCCACGCTGGATGGAGGCGATGGCCGCCTGCTTGATGTTGTCTGGCGTATCGAAGTCCGGCTCCCCCGCCGCGAAACCCAGGCAGTCGACACCGGACTGGACCATCTTCTTGAACTTGGCCGTCACCGCGAGCGTCGGAGAGGGCGCGACGGCGGCCGCGCGGGCGGAGACTCCAGGACACTTCTGGGTAACAGCGCTCATCTGACAGACTCATCCTTCCTTGTTGGCCCTACGACAAGACAGCGGCGTCGTATGCACGCGGTCGGCACGGGCACCATCCCCTATGGTACACAAGAGTTGAGGCTGAGACATAACGGGCGTCACACGTGTCGTGACAGCCACGCGTGCCGCCGAGCTTCGGGAGAAGGGCAGGGCATCGAACCCCCCAGAAGGGGTGACGCGGGGCAGGTCGAGGGCTAGAGCACAGCGCGACGTCGTTCCAAAGTTAGTTCGGCAGCCGCAGGCGGGGGTCCTGCTGTGGCTCGGCCCACCACCCCAGTTGTACCGACCTACCAAGGATACAGCCGCCTAGCCGCGTACTATGTATGGGGCCTATGGTTGGAGCTCTCGGCGTCCCAGCCTTGCTCGGACCCGGCCGGCAGACGCCACAAGCGCCGCGAGGGCGTCTAGACAGGGAGCGCAGAACATGGTCAAGCAGCGGAAGAGCACGCCCGAGGCGAACTCGGTGAGACGCCTTGAGATCCATGGGTTTCGCAGACTCGCCAGCCTGAGCCTGGAGATGCGCCCCCTGATGACGCTCATCGGGGCCAATGGCGTAGGGAAGACCTCCCTGCTGGACGCGGTAATGCTGCTGTCCGCATCAGCCCAGACTGAGCTTAATCAGGCGCTCTCCACGCACGGCGGCCTCCCTAGCCTCCTCACTAGGCGCGGAGACGATGATCTGTCGCTGCAAGCAGAGATGCCAGTCCCAGGGCACAAGCCTCTCAGATACCAACTTCGCCTAGCGCCTCAGGGCCCAGGCTACAGAATCGCCGCTGAATCCCTCACGCAGGAACGAGAGGGACGCCATGGCGACCCATTCAAGCACATCGATTCCGTGAACACGCGCGTAAGGTACTTCGACATCCAAAGCAAAGACCTCATCGAACCAACCTGGAGCCACGATCCTCTGGAGACCACTCTGTCCCAGGTACCCAGGATGTTCGGGGAGCCTGAGTCCCTGCGGAAGGCCCTCTCTTCAGTGACCCTCTACCATGCCCTAGACGTGGGGCCGAGAGCTCCAGTGAAGTTGCCCCAGGCGATGAGACCGGCTACGCACCCCGGCGCCAATGGCGAGGACCTGGTAACCTACTTGTACTACCTGAGAGAGAGCGACCGGAGCCGGTTCGAGTCGATTGAGGACTCGCTCCACGCAGCCTACTCCGATTTCGAGGAACTCAGCTTTCCCCCAGTTGCGGCGGGCATGCTGACGATGACGTGGAGGTCGCGCGGCTTCACCAAACCATTCTACGCCCATGAGCTGTCCGAGGGCACGCTGCGGTTTCTTTGGCTCGTCTCACTGCTGCAGAGCCCCGCTCTGCCCACAATCACAATGATAGACGAGCCCGAGGTAAGCCTTCACCCGGAGCTCCTCAGCCTGCTGGCAGACCTGCTGCGCGAAGCGTCCGCGCGCACCCAGCTCATTGTGGCAACTCACTCCGACCGCCTGATTCGCTTCCTCAACCCTGATGAGGTGGCAGTGATGGACATGGATGAGGGCGGGGGTGCGTCCGCTGTATGGGCTGACAGCCTTGACCTAGACTCCTGGCTCGCCGAGTACAGCCTTGACGAAGTGTGGCGCATGGGCCGCATGGGCGGACGGGCGTGAGGATCACCATCATCGTGGAAGGCAGAACTGAGAAGGCGCTTCTGCCTCACCTTCGCAGGTACCTGGAGCGTCACCTCAAGGGGCAGACGCCTGACTTGAACCCTTTCCCCTATGATGGCCGTGTGCCCAAGGGCGAGCAACTTCGGCGCAAAGTCAGAATGCTCCTTGCCGAGCGCAATGGCCCGGACTACGTCATTGCCCTAACCGACGTCTATACTGGCACCCCACAACCTGACTTTCTGGATGCCGCCGATGCCCGGAACAAGATGAAGAGCTGGGTGGGCGATGAGCCCAGGTTCCACCCCCACGCGGCGCAGCATGACTTCGAGGCATGGCTGCTCCCCTATTGGCCAACTATACAGCGTCTGGCCGGTACGAATCGCGGAGCCCCAGACGGGGCCCCCGAGTCAGTGAACCATGGCAACCCGCCTGCGCACCGACTGGCAGACCTCTTCTACCGGGCCGGTCGGGGGAAGCAGTACGTAAAACCGCGAGATGCTGGCCGTATCCTTCGAGAGAACGACCTGGCAGTTGCCGTCGACGCCTGCCCCGAGTTGAAGGCGCTCGTGAACACGATCCTCACTCTCTGCAAGTGCGAGCCGGTCCCGTAGGCATCGGCAACAGCCCTGGGAGGAGTGTCAAGAGCCTTCGCCAGGAAGCAGGTTGGGCCAGCTCGCGCGGGACCATTGGGCGAACACCTCCCCCAGATTTGGCTTCATGACTGACCCCGATCCCAGGCTGCTGCAGGCCGCACGTGTGCCTGCCCCGCCGAGCTCCCCCCCGCTCTGCCGGGTCCGCTACCGGGCTCCGCGGCTTCAGTGGACGGGCTCTGATGACGTCTACCCAGGCCCCCCGTCGCCGGTTCTAGTCCATCGTCGGAGGACCACTACAACCGTGCCATCGCTTGTGAAGTTGCGGAACAGGGGCACTCCAAGTAAACTGAAGGCGTCCCCCTGTGCGCGCGGTGAGGTTCGCCTCGCGGGCGCCGACAGCTCTACAGTGATAGGAGGCACCTGTGAGGAGGCACCCCGCCACCGAGGAGAACAGCGTCCGGCCCGCTGAGGAGCCGCTCGAAGAGCATCTCCGACGGGATGACAAGTGGTACCTGGGCGGCGGAAAGCGTCTTCTCTGGGCTCCGGAGCTGCCGCTGTGGATG
>DASXUI010000585.1:0-9366 GCA_036504955.1 Armatimonadota bacterium | reverse complement strand
GTCGGCGTAGCGGAAGTGGCGCTGCTCCACGGGCAGCCCGAAGGCGGTGAAGGCCCACTCCGGCACCGGGATCTGCTCCACCTGGGTGGTGACGATCTCGAAGACGCAGGCCTGAAGGATCATCTCCGGGTCGGCCGCATGAACCTGGGGTATCTGCCGCTTCGCGCGCTCCAGGTTGCTGAGAAGGTTGGCCTCCCCGGCCCACAGGCAGAGGGCGCGCCCGATGAACTTGGCGCCGACGCTCTTCAGCATGCGGGTGTTGTCGTTCAGGTCGCCGCGGCCGTTGAGCAGACCCTCCATGGAGATGGCGCGGGAGAGGTAGCTTTCCAGGACCTTGCGCGGCATCTTGCCATCGAAGCGGTAGTTGGGGGAACCGGAGGCCGACCGCAAGGCCTGTCCGCCGGCCGGGGCGGAGGCAGCGGCAGTAGACTGTGCTTGAGCAGGGGTCATAGTAGGGATACCAGAGTAGCCAGGGTGCCCATGAGGGCGTGAGCGTATGACACCACCGAGTCCTCGTCTCTTTGGGGTGAGTGCAGCTTACGGCCCGCTTTCGCCGCGCGGTTCCGGGGACCTGCGCACTCGCCGCTGGCGCGTTGGGCGTGGCGGCCGGCCCTTCCACGGGGCTGGTGCGGGTATCCATCAGCGCCCGCGACAGGAACAGGCCCCACTCAGGCCCGCCGGCTCGGCCACGGTTCAGTGTGCTGGGCCGGTGAACGACCGGGCGCGAGGGCCTCCGACCAAGCTGGGAGCTAGACCGGCTTCTACAGGACGAGCGGGCGCAAGCCCCCGCCTAACCCGCGTGACGCACGGGGTGCATGCGCGTCGTGAAGGGTGGGGGCTTCCACGCGCTCTTGCGGATAGAGCGGGCCAAGCGTCTTCGCTGGGGACGTACAGGCTAGGGTTACCGACCCGGAAGGCGCGCGGCGATACCAGATGGACAAGGCCGCGCGAGCGCTGCAAGGCTCTGCTGTGCGAGGGATTGGGCCAGGATGGCGAGGAAAGACAGGGTTGTCCCTGATCCGGAGGAGCTCCGGTGGCGCCGCCAGTACGGCCGCCCCCCGGGGTCGCGGAGTGCCTCCGTCTGCTGCGGAGCGGCAACGTGCACGGGACTCGGCTGGAGCTAGTGTGCCAAGCGCTTACCGAGGACGCGGCCGCGTGTGCCAACGAGCTCATCGCCGCCTACCGGGAGGAGGCCTACGAGCCGGTGCGCCACCTGATCCTGATGGCGGTCGCCGATGCGCGCCATCCGGCGTTCCGGGACCTGCTCGTTGAGGCCTTAAGCTCAGGCGATGAGCGCCTGGTGGACTGTGCCAAGAACGGGCTGCGAGAGCTCAACACCAAGGAGGCAAGGGCCGCGCTCTACCGCCTGCAGGGGTCGTAGGGGGAGGGGCCTCATGGGCTGCTCTTTGGTCCCTTACGTCCCTTCTGTCACTGAGGTCCCTTTGGCCAAGGGACGCAAGAGACCAAAGGGACCAAAGAGACCCAAGCTGTATGCTCTGAGGCCCTTCCCTACGACCCTACGACCCTTCTCCACCACCGGCATCACGTAGCAGTAGGCGGTGTAGCGGTACTCGCTCCAGGCTTGGTCGCCGAGGGGGTGGCCGGGGAAGAGCGGGATATTGAGCGGAGTGAACTCCACCTTCACCCGGAGGGCGGAGCGCCCCTGGGTGAGGGCGCGCGGGAGGAGGAACTCGTCGTCCCGCCAGCGGCGGTTGGAGGTCTGGACGATATGCTGGGTGGCGCCCAGCTCTCCCGGCGGGTTGCTGTAGACGCAGGTGTTGGAGCCGGCGGTGTACCACACGCCCGCCGGACGCCAGGGGGCGCCCGGGCGCGTATCCGCCACGAGGACGCGGGCCCACTGGTTGGGGAAAGCGTAGTCCAGCTTGCGTCGCAGCAGCACGCCCAGGTTCCTGGGGTCAAGACGCAGGACGAAGGTGGAGGTCCCCTTCATGAAGCGGCCGGTGTCCGTGGACTCGGGGTAGATCTCCCGGTCGCCCAGGTGGTCCACGCCCCACTCGTAGCGCGAGGAGAGGGTCTGCACCGGCGAGGCGGTCGGTGAGGCGTACTGGTGCCGCTTCTCGTCGCGCGTGTCGCCGACGTGGAAGGTGTCGGTGCGCTTCAGGCAGGCCTGGTGGAGGCCGTACCAGTAGGTCACGCTCTGGTAGTGCTCCGTGGACTCGTTGGTGCCGCCGTGCTCCAGTTGGATGCGCGCGCTGCGGCCGAAGGGCATCAGGTCCGCCAGCAGGAAGCGGTAGGCGGACTCAACCATGTCCTCCTCGGACCTCGCCTCACGCGCGGAGGGCGCGCCAGTGGGGTGGCCGGCAAGGGGGAGGGTCATGTTCCGCCCGCCCCAGTAGTCACCGCCGCCGCACCACTCTTCAGTCCCCGTGCCGTAGGCCTGGGGGGTCTGGCTGTCATCGAAGAAGAAGCGAGGGTCCCCCTCCAGGGTACTCAGCACGGCCCGGTCGGAGAAGATGAAGGAGGTGCCCACGAAGTGCCCGCACCAGCTTCCGCCGCCCTCCACCTTCGTGGTGTCCAGCAGGACCAGGTCGCGGCCGGGGGCTGGGGTGGCGTGGTCCCCGTAGGTAGCGTGGAAGTAGGCCACCCAGTTGGCGGGTCCTCGGTAGGGCTGAGTGCGCACCTCCCAGCGCAGGTCCGTCACCGGTTGGTCCGGCGGGGCGACCAGCTCCACGCGGGCGCTCTTCAGGAAGGGCATGGGGAAGTACATCGCCAGGCGGGTGCGGTCCGGATCTAGGCGCACGTTCACGGGGAGGGCCTTCACCAGATCCGCGCGGCCGTCCCGGCTGTAGAGGGCGCCCGCGCCGAAGAGGAGCGGCACCGGCGCCGCCACCGAGGGCTCTCGGGCGCCGTCCCAGGTGATGCGCAGCCAGCAGCGCTCCAGCGCCCTCGTCCGCGAGGCGGGGACGCTGAGCTTGAGGGCGCAGATCGTCGCCGGCGCCTTGGTGATGGCTACCAGGACGCGCCGCTCTCCGGGTCGCAGGCTGATGGCGCCGCCCAGGGTGGTGACGCCGGGCCCCCTGGGCGCCAGGTCGGTGCCGCTCCTGCGCAGCAGGCTCAGCACATCGGCCGGCGGGGCATCTTGGGGCGTCCAGGCGCCGAGGGGTCGGCTCAGGTTCCCCATGCCGGGCGTGAAGAGGTCGTAGATGTAGTAGCCGGTCCCGTAGTGCGTGCGCTCGTAGGCCATGGTGAGGGACCGCTGGAAGGGGATCGGCACCCAGCTCAGGTCCGCGCCCTTGGTGTCCGACCACGTCCAGGCGAGGGGGTTCGGGAACGCGGCCTCCGGCAGGAAGCGCGAGCCGGCGGTGGGGTGCTCGGGGTCGCCCGTGCTCGTCTCCCGCACGACCGTGTCCCGGCCATCCACCGTGTAGTGCCAGGGGCTTCCGTGCCAGTGGTTGTAGCGCGCGAAGACGAGGGCGCCCTCGCCCATCACGCTCAGCGTTACGTTGCGGTCATCGGCCGTCTGGTAGAGGAAGTGGCTGGCGTCCGCGCCCTCGTTGCCGCCTCGCCGGTCATAGGTGCTCCGCATGTAGGCGCGCATGCCAAGGCGCAAGTATGGCCACCGGTCCCACTGCCGGTAGGCGTCGATTCCCACGGGGATGACCGGAGGCTCCTTCGCGTTCACCAGCGGCGCCGCCGCGGCGGGTCGCACAGTGAGGCACAACAGAAGGAGCAGCATCAGGCGACGAGGGTGCATCGGGTATCTCCTCAGGGCGGTCAGGTCAGCCTCGGAGCGGCGCAGGCAGGCCTAGAGCCGTGTCGTCGTCGGTGGGTGCAGAGGCGCAGGCCCTGGGCTTGGCCTCCTGCATCTGGCCTACGGATCCATGTTCATGCCAGGCGGGCAGGTTCCCCCCTTGCGGCGAAGCGCAGGGGATGCGGGAGCGTGTGGGGAACACCCCGTTGGCTTAGTGTGACACCGCGTGCCGACGGCAGGGCCGCACCGCATCTGGGTGTACCGCGCCGCACACAGGGTTGGGGTTCGCATTCCTGAGGTGGCGGGCCGAGCCCAACCGCGCCGCACTGAAGTACGCCGCGGTTGTGCGGCAGGGCCATCTCCTGATTCCTCTTCTTCCTTTGACCGTCCAACAGCACTAGCTCTTCATCCCTATTTGATCAGCAAAGGAGACCCCTTGAAACTCCGCTGGCTTCTGAGTGCGGCGACGCTGGGAGCGTTCGCCGTCCTTCCCCAAGCCTCCATGGCACAGCTCAATCCCGGCAACCCGCTGGACGGGCTGGCGACCCTTAAGAGCTATCAGGCCATGCGGTCGTCCTCCAGCGACCCCAACTGGAAGAACGGCAACGCGGACGCGAGACCCATCGCGCCCGGCGGCACCCTGGTGATCGCGGACCTGAAGGGGCCCGGCCAGATTGCACACATCTGGAACACCGTGGCCGCCCGCGAGCGAGGGTACTCACGGCTGTTGGTGCTCCGGATGTACTGGGATGGCGAGGAGACCCCCTCCGTGGAGTGCCCGCTGGGCGACTTCTTCGGCATCGGGCACGGCCTGGACGTGCCCTTTGACTCCCTCCCCGTGCGCGTGACGTCGGACGGCCGCGGCCGGAACTGCTACTGGCCCATGCCCTTCCGGAAGTCCGCCCGCGTCACGGTCACCAACGAGGGCCGGCAGCCCGTGGACGCCTTCTACTACTACGTGGACTGGCAGAAGCTGCCGAAGCTGCCCAAGAACACGGCCTACTTCCACGCTCAGTACCGGCAGGAGCACCCCACCGTGATGGGCCGCAACTACCTGGTTGCGGATCTGGTGGGCCGGGGCCACTTCGTCGGCACGCTGCTGAGCTGGCGCCAGCTCACCCCCTCCTGGCCGGGCGAGGGCGATGACTTCTGGTTCATCGACGGCGAGCAGGAGCCAAGCCTGCGGGGAACCGGAACGGAGGACTACTTCTGCGACGGCTGGGGCTTCCGCAAGCAGGCGGGGGACTTCTATGGCGCCCCACTGATGGAGGGCAACAACACGGGCGACCGCACGACCGTCTACCGCTGGCACATCGCGGACCCCGTTCCCTTCACCAAGTCCCTCCGCCTGGAGTTCGAGCACAAGGGGGTAGCCTTCAACCCTGACGGCTCGATGAGGTCAGGCTTCGAGGAGCGCGCGGACGACTTCTCCTCCGTGGCCTTCTGGTATCAGGTCGAGCCCCACAAGCCCTTCCCGGCGATGCCGGCCGGCTACGCGCGCCTGTACTACGACTACAGCAAGCTGGTGCCCGGCGAGAAGCTGATCCCCCAAGCCAAGGCCACCGAGGGCGTCATCGAGCCGCAGGCCGCCGGCCCAGCCACCCAGCTCTGGTGGCGGCCGAGCAAGGAGGGGCAGGAGCTGACCGTCCCCTTCCAGGCCCCCAACTCCGGCACCTATGACCTGGTGCTGGTTCTGACCCACTCCTGGGACTACGGGAACTACCAACTGGCCGTAGACGGCAAGCCGCTCGGAGGGCCACTGGACCTGTTCAACCCCGCCGTGATGGACCAGGAGCACGCCTTCCCTGGGGTGTCACTGTCCGCTGGCACCCACACCCTCACCGTGACGAACCGGGGCAAGTCGTCCCAGTCGAAGGGCTACCTGTTCGGCCTGGCGGGCCTGCTGCTGAGCAAACGGTAGAAGCGCGGCGGGGGGGGCCAGGCATCGTGCAGAGGGAGCCCGGTGCCGCCCCACCGCGCCGCGTCAACCTACCGCGCCAACCCAAAGGTTAGGTTGGCGATCCGGGGCGGCCGGCCGAGCCCAACCGCGCCGCACTGAAGTACGCCGCTCCGGGGACCCCAAGCCCGCCTGCGCGGGCTAACCGCAGGCCGGCGCAGCCACGCCTAGTTGGCGGACCCTCCGTCAGGGGCCGTGAGCAGCAGGACGACCGTCAGCCACGCACCCCTTTTTTCGGCCCTGGTCAGAAGTCCTGACACAGCGCGGACAACGAAGGTGCGCCGCCTTGCGGTTAGCCCGCGCAGGCAGGCTTGGGGTCCCCGGAGCGGCGTGCTTCAGTGCGCCGTGGACTCGGCCGACCGCCTGAGGTCCGCCAACGCAGACCCTCAGTGCGGCGCGGCCTACCCTTCCGACTCCAGGCTCACTTCCCACCCTCTTAGGTCCTTCCCAACGACCCAGCGACCCAACGACCCCACGACCCGATTCAGCAGGGGGTGGGGAGCGGGTATCGAAGGTCGGCTGTGAAGGGCACCCAGGCTTCGTACCGCCGGCGCCGGACCGCGGCGACCTTGCACCCATCCCCGCGAGGGCATCCCATGGACAACGAAGACACTCCCCAGACCAACACTCAGGAGGCCGGCGAGCAGCCCAAGCCGGCCGGGCTCACCCGGCGCCAGTTCGTGGCTACGACCGGGGTGGCCGCCGCCGCCTTCACCCTTGTGCCCCGACACGTGCTGGGCGGGCCCGGCTACGTGGCTCCCAGTGAGAGGATTACCCTGGCCTGCATCGGCTTCGGGACCCAGGCCATCCGCGAGATCGGCGGCGTCCTCGCCAGTCCGGATGTCCAGGTCGTGGCGGTCTGCGACGTCGAGAAGGATGGAACGCACTACCTGGAGTGGGGCAAGGGCGAGATTCGGGAGACCCTCCGGCAACTGATTGGGAACCCCACCTGGCGGGAGGGATCCAACCACGCGCCCGGCGGCAGGGACGTCGGCAAGGAGGTCGTGGAGGCCTACTACGCCAAACAGCGCGGCACGGACAAGTTCAAGGGATGCGCCACCTACGCGGACTTCCGCGAGCTGCTGAGCCAGGAGAAGGACGTCACCGCGGTCAAGGTGATGACCCCCGACCACACCCACGCGGCCATCTCCCTCGCGGCCCTGAAGCGGGGGATGAACGTGATCGTTCACAAGCCTCTGGCGAATCGCGTGCTGGAGGCCAGGGCCGTCATCGAGGCGGCGCGCGCGAAGGGGATCGCCACGCACTTCCTGCCCGCCAGCGAGGGAGCCAACCAGAAGCGGGCGCTGGACATGGTGCAGGCCGGCGCCATCGGGACCCTTCGGGAAATCCACAACTGGTCCGCGCGCCCGATGTGGCCCCAGTACCCCACCCTCCCCACCGACACGCCCCCCGTTCCCCCGGGCTTCGACTGGACCCTGTGGCTCGGCCCCTCGCGGGACCGCCCGTACCACCCCAACTACACCCACACCAACTTCCGCGGCTGGTATGAGTTCGGGGGCGGATCGATTGCCGACATGGGCCACTACAGCCTCTGGCCGATCTTCCAGCTTCTGAGCCTGGACGCGCCGATCAGCGTCGAATCCACTCCCAGCCATGTCTGTACCGTCTCGGATGACGTGTGCCAGCGCATCCACAACGACTACTCCTTCCCCGCCGCCTGCACGATCCGGATGCACTTCGCCGCCAAGGGGGAGCGGCCCGCGCTGGACATCTTCTGGTACGACGGCGGCATCAGGCCGGCCGTGCCGGAGGAGCTGATGGCGGACAACAAGGAGCTGGACGAGGAGGGCATGCTGTTCGTCGGCGACAAGGGCAAGATTCTGGCCGGCTTCCTCGCCGACAACCCGAGGCTGATCCCGGAAGCCAAGATGAAGGCCTACCAGGCGTCGAAGAGCCAGCCCGAGCCTGCCTCGGGGCAGAAAGGGTCACGCCAGGCCGGATGGATCGAGGCCTTCAAGGGAGGCCCGCGCAGCTACGGCGACTTCCTGCTGGCCGGCCCCATCTGCGACGCGGTGAACCTGGCCGCGATCTCGCTGCGGCTGGGAGGCCGGCGCCTGCTGTGGGATTCAACCGGCGCGAAGATTACCAACGTCCCCGAGGCGAACAAGCTCCTGACGCGAGATTACCGCCCGGGCTGGGAGCTCTAGAGAGGAGAGGTCACCATGGCCGTGATATCGAGGCGAGAGTTCGTGGGAAGGGCCGCTGCTTGCTCAGGACTGGTCGGGCTGCTGGCTGCCGGCGCGTCGGAGCTGGAGGCGGCTCCGGTGGGGCCGCTGGGCCTGCCCATCGGCTGCCAGGTCTGGCCCCTTCGCGATATGCTGGGCGACTTCCCCGCCTTCGTCAAGAAGCTGGCCGGAATCGGTGTGACGCGGCTCGAGCTGTGCTCCCCCCTCGGCTATGGCGGGGAGTTCGCATCCCTGTCCAAGGGGAAGGAGGTCCGGAAGATTCTGGCGGACCACGGCATGAAGGCCGAGAGCTCTCACTTCACCCTGGGCGAGCTGCGGGGCGACCAGCAGCGGAGCCTCGCGTGGGCGAAGGAGATCGGCATCAAGCAGGTGATCGTCGCGTCCCTGGCCGACGGGAATGGCGGAGACAGCCCGACCCTGGACCAGGTGAAGAAGGCGGCCGACGAGTACAACCGCATCGCCGCCGTGTCCGCGAAGGCCGGTCTCCAGCAGGGCCTGCACAACGAGGGCTTCGAGATGTCGAGGGTCGACGGCAAGCGGACCTACGACCTGCTGCTGGACCTGCTCGACCCGAAGCTGGTGAAGTTCCAGTTCCAGATGTCCACCATCACGGCCGGCTTCGTGGCCGCCGACTACTTCCGGAGGTACCCCGGCCGTTTCTACTCGATGCACCTCCAGGACATCGACATGGGAAGCTCATCCCCAGAAGGCCGGCGCCCGGGACCCCGGCAGGTCGCCCTCGGCAAAGGCAGCATCGACTGGAAGAAGACCTTCTTGGCGGCAAAGGTGGGTGGGGTCAAGAACTACTTCGTGGAGCAGGACTGGAATCTCACGCAGCAGAGCGTGGCGTTCCTGAAGACGCTCAGGGTCTGAGGGCGCGAAGGCGGGTCGTTGGGTCGTTGGGTCGTGGGGGAGGAGCCTCGGAGGGTGGGAGGTTGGGGACCTGTCGGACTCGTCGGACCTGTCAGACGATGAGGGCCTACAAGGAGGCGCTCCTATGCCGGGGATGCCATCCCCGGCTGACATAGAGTCGCCCCTCCGGGGCTGAAGCGGGCCGGCGTAAGCACGGGGTTGTGGTGACGCAGAGCGCGGGAAGCCCCGGAGGGGCGCCTCTATGTCAGCCAGGGGTAACACCCCTGGCGTACGCTGGCGCCCGGCGATGCCACCAGACCATTCCCGAGGCCCTCACCGTCCGACCAGTCTGACCCGTCCGACAGGTCCCGGCCTTCCGCCCTCTGAGGTCCCTCCCCAACGACCCGCCCTTAGTGCCGCTGCGCGGCGAGGAGGCAGGACCATGGTGCGGCTTTCCATCTTGGCGGCGCTGGCGATGATCTGGGCTGGGGGTGGCGCGGACGCGGCCGGGCCGGCGGACCCGCACCTGATCCCCGAGGCGCGGCAGGTGCTGAGCTACCTTCACTCCATCTACGGCAAGCGCGTGCTCTACGGCCAGGCCACGAACCACGGCCCCGGCGTCGGGGAGTACCCCAACG
>DASXUI010000584.1:0-2612 GCA_036504955.1 Armatimonadota bacterium | reverse complement strand
CTCAATCCCGCTGAACCGGGGTTCTGAACCCAAGGTGCACCCTGGGGCCAGAACCCTCCTTCCAGGAGGATTGAGCCCCTGAGCCCGGCGATTCACCGCCGGGCGGAGGGCCGCCGGGCACCCACCCAGGCGGACAGGACCAAGCCCCCACCTCTGGGGCTCTTTCACCCCCTCACCCCCTCGCCCGCTCACCCCCTCAGTATTGGCTGGGGCTGCTCAAGGAGACGCGATATGGATGACTTCGAGGTATCGGCGCCCATTGTGAAGCGTGATGGGCGGAGGCACGTGGTGATGGGCGAGGTGTTGGTGCCGGGGCTGGTGGATGCCCATGGTGACCACGTCTCGGCGGAGACGGTGGAGGCGGCCGCCCACCGTTTCATGGTGGAGGCCCGCACGGTGGGCGAGATGCACCGGGACTTCGACCGCATCGGCGCGGTGGTGGAGAGCTTCATCGCCCGGCCGGGAGACCCGGACTTCACTCCCGGAGCCTGGGTGCTGGGGGTGCGCTGCACTCCCGAGGTGTGGCGAAGGGTGGAGTCGGGCGAGCTGAGGGGCTTCTCCATTGGAGGGATGGCCCGGCGTCTGGATCCGCCGGAGGAAGGAGGCCAGAGTGGCTGACGTACTGGCAACGCGAAATGACGCTCCCGAACTGGCCGGCAAGCGGGAGCGCTGGGTAGACCTGGGGGACGGCACCTACGCCCGCAAGGTGGTGGCAGTGGGGCCGGCCGGAGGGAGCCTGGCGGCGCCCTCGGCGATCGATGACGCCGCCTTCGTGCCCGGCGCGGGGCTGCTGGCACCCATCGGCGCGCTGGCGGACGAGAGCGGCACGGACCTGGTGGACGAGGGCGACCTGGGCGCGCCTCGGATGACGCTGAACCGCGTGCTGCGGGTGGTACCCTCGCTCCATGACGGCACCCAGGAGGCTGCCGACTCCCTGCGAGGCTGCACCCAGGGCACGCTGCTGGCCCTGGGCGCGCGCACGACAGGTGCCTACACCCCCGTGCAGACGAACGTGAACGCGCGCGGGGTGATCCTCTCGCTGCAGGTGACGGCGGGGCCGGGAGGCAGCGAGACTCTGTCACTGTACCTGCGCTTCCAAGACCCGGTGTCCAGCAGCACGGCGAACGTGCTGGCGGTCCTTGCCGTGCCCGCCGGAAGCTACTCCAGCCGCGGTCTCTTCCGCCTGATCGTGGCTCCGGGGGCCTCTTCAGCGCCGGAATCCTCCGGCTTCAACAAGGCTTACGCGCTGCCGCTGCCCCGCATGTGGCTGGCTCAGGTGGATCCCAGCGGCTCCGGGTCCTGGACCTACTCCCTGGCTTACCAGACCGTGCTCTGAGGTCGCCCGCCGGCCCGGAGCGCACAGAGGCGGGCTGGTTGGGCCGCGATTCGGTACCTGCCCTTGGGGCGGCGCGAACAACTGCCCGCAAGGGCGCTCTGTTGGGCGTGACGGAGGCAGACGATGCCTGAGCTAGTGGATCTGGAGGTGAGAGAGGTGTCTCTGGTGGACTGGCCCGCGACCGGGCGGCGGTTCCGGGTGCTCAAGAGGCAGGAGTGCGGGGCGATGGACTCCGGCGGGCCGCGAGGCCCGGGGCCTTCTCTGCGGGAGGCCGCACGGGTGCTCCTGCGGCACGTCAGAGCCTGCCGCGCCGGCGAGGATCCGGTGGCGCCGGGAGAGGCGCCCGAGCCCTCGACCGATGAGGCCCCACCGGAGGAGGTGAGCAAGGCCCTGCGGCGGCTGGACGCACTGGAGGCGCAGGTTGGCGAGGTGACGGCGCGGCTGCGCCGGCTGGAGGAGCCCCGGCCCGTGCGGCAGTCGCAGGTGACTGAGCCGGGCGGGAAGCCCTCGCTCTGGAAGGGGGTCCTGTAGCCGTCGGCGGCTCGCTCCGCGCGAAGAGCGGCTACTCTTCGAGACAGACCCTCCCCTTGCCGGCCTGCTTGGCCTGGTACACGGCCCTGTCCGCGCGGCCGAGGAGGGTCTCCGGCGTGTCACCGGCGCGGTAGAAGCTCAGCCCCAGGCTGGCGCGCAGGCCTATCTTGTGGTCCTGACCCTCGCGCTGGAAGCTGTAGGAGCCCTGGTGGAGAGTCCGAAGCAGCCGTTCGGCCTGGGCTCTGGCGGGCTCGCGGCCGATCCCCACGAGCACCAGGGCGAACTCATCGCCTCCGTAGCGGGCCAGGAAGTCCGACTGGCGGATACCCGCTCTCAAGCACTGAACCAGGGCTAGAATGGCCCGATCACCGATCTGGTGCCCGTGCGTATCGTTGATGGCCTTGAGGCCATCCATGTCCACCATCGCCACGCAGAAGGACTGGGAGCCCAGTTCCGCCTCGGCGACCAACTCCTTCAGGTAAGCGTCCAGGGCGCGTCGATTGTGGGCCCCCGTCGCCGGATCCGTCTGGGCCTCGACCGTGGCCTCCACCAGGCGGCCCTCTAGCCGAAGGATCTCCTGTTGGAGGGACGCCATCTGGTCTGAGTCCTGGCGGTCCTTGTCTTGGACCGCCGTTCTCAGCCCGGAGACCTGGAAGGTGAGGGACTTGCGCAGCGTGGGCAAGTCGGGGATCCGGACCAGGCCCTCCACCTCACCGAAGCGCGTGATGAGGCTTCGATGGAAGCC
>DASXUI010000583.1:0-5721 GCA_036504955.1 Armatimonadota bacterium | reverse complement strand
TCGAGGACCCCCAGTCATTCTGGGCCGGCAGAGCCTACCTCTATCACGCCTATAGCTACCATCCCTCCACCCGAGTGCTCTCCGAGCCGGTGAAGGTGGAACGTGGCCTGTCGGGCGGCGATACCTTCGAGTGGCGCGGCGTAACCATCCGCTGCCTCGCGGCGCCAGGACCCACATCGGGCGGGCTGGTGTACATCGTGGACCCGCCGGAGGGACCGGTCGCCTTCACAGGCGACCTCATCGCCGGCCCGGGGAAGCTCTGGGACCTGTACAGCCTCCAGGGCCCGCGCGCGCTGCCCGACGGCGGCAGCCTGATGGAGTACCATGGCTTCCTGGAGCGGTCCGCCGACGTACTAGCCTCGCTGAGGGCGGCCTTGGCCTGCCACCCCCGCGCGCTGGTGCCAAGCCACGGATCCATCATGCGCGACCCGGCGGCCGCCCTCGATGAGCTGGATGTAAATCTCAGGGCGGTCCTACAGAGCTACTACCGGACCAGCGCCGGGCAGTGGTACTTCGGGGGCGCAAGGAAGGAGTGGCCCGCCGAGACCGCTAACCTCAAGACACGCTGCCGGCCGCTGCCAGCCTGGGTCATCGACACCTCAGGCACGACTCGCGTCCTGGTAGGCGAGGACGGCGCGGCCCTCGTCATGGACTGTGCCGACCAAGCCCCCAGGGTCGTTGGGGAGCTTCTGTCCGCTGGCAGCATCCGAAAGGTCGAGGCGCTGTGGACCACCCACTACCACGACGACCACGTAGGTCAGGTGGCGAAGTTGGTCAGAGAGCACGGCTGCGAGCTCATCGCCCATGGGTCCATGGTGGACATCCTGCGCCGCCCCTCCGCCTACCACATGCCCTGTGTCGACCCGACGCCGCTGCGCCCTGACCGCGTGACGCACGACGGCGACACCTGGACCTGGCGGGGTATCACCCTAACCGCGTACACCTTTCCGGGCCAGACCAGCTTCGACGCGGCGCTGCTGGCGCGTAAGGGGGAGGAAAGCGTCCTCTTCGTAGGTGATTCCCTGACTCCCGGAGGCATCGACGACTACTGCGCCTACAACCGAAACCTCGTTGGTCCCGGCCGAGGCTTCGACTACTGCCTGGACCTGTTGGGCAAGCTCAGCTTCAGCGGCCTGATGGTGAATCCGCACGTCCGGGGAGCCTTCGCCTTTACCCATGCCGAGCTCCGCGACCTGAGGTCGGAGCTGGCGAGGCGCTATGCGGCCCTTCGGAAGCTGGTGGCCTGGGACGAGCCCAACTTCGCCCTGGACCACCAGTGGGTTCGCCCCTACCCCTACTGGCAGGCGGCGGCGCCCGGTGGCGAAGTGACCTGGGAGCTCCACATCACAAACTACGCGTCGACCCCGCGAGAGGCGACCGCGACCCTCAGGCCACCGGTGGGATGGACTCCCCTCCACGGACGCGCCTCCTCAGAGGCCGCCGCAGGCCGAACTATCTGCCTGCGCCTCTCCGCCCGCCAACCCAAGGAGGCGGCCGGACTGCACGTCGCCACCTTCGACATCACTCTCGGTGACCGTCTCCTGCCCACTTTCGCGGAGGCCGTGGTTGAGTGCCACCCAAGGACGTGAGAACGGGGTTAGGCGTGAGTAAGTGGGGGTGGCCTCGTACCGCTGGCCCCCCTTGCCTGGAGACCAGGCACTTCGCCAGTGCCACCCACACCCCAATTGCTGGGCCCTCCTCACCCCCTTACCCGCTAACCCCCTCAAGCCGCCCACCGCTCCCCTATGCTGTCTCCAGCCGGAAGATAGGCTGCCTCTCGGCTGCGCGGGCCTTGATAGTCTTCAGGTCCTCCGCGCTCAGCTTCTTGAACCCTTGCCCGGCCTTCAGAGCGGTCCTGAAGAGGCGCACGTCTCCAGGCGGAACGGCGGCGGTGATGGGCTGAGAGAGGGTGAAGCGCACCGCGAGGGTCGCCAGAACCGGCTCCTCCACCGGCTGGTACCAGCAGTACTTGTACTCTCGCTTGGCGCCCTCGGGCCAGGGTTGGCTAGCCATGGACTTGAGTGCCAGGATTCCCATCCCCTTCTCCTGGGCCTTCTTGACCACCTGCGGCCCGAAGTTCGCCTGGTTGAAGAGCACGAAGTTGACAGGGAACAGGATGGAGTCGAAGGGGTAGCGGTCGATCGCCGCCAGGGCGACCTCCACGGAGTGCGCGGAGAAGCCGATGTGCCGGATGCGGCCCTCCTTCTTGGCAGCCTCAAAGGTCTTCAGGGCGCCTTCAGCGCCGAGGGCTTGGTCAAGCTCGCTCATCTTCGTGAGGCCGTGAAGCTGGTATAGGTCGAAGTGGTCCGTTCTTAGCCGCTTCAGCGAGCGATCGAGCTCCTCCTGGGCCCCCTGCCGGTCGCGCCGCCCCGTCTTGCAGGCAAGGAAGGAGTTCCTTCGGAAGGGCTCCAGAGCCGGCCCGAGCTTCTCCTCCGCCTCCCCATCGCCGTAGCTGGGTGCCACGTCGAAGTAGTTCACGCCCCCGTCGACAGCCTCGGCCACGATACGGTTGGCCTCGGGCTGCTCGTGGCCCATGACGATGATGCCGCCGAAGCCGATGATGGAGAGCTTCCGACCGGTCTTGCCCAGCACCCGGCGTGGAAGGAGCTCGCGACCGGCGGCTGCCGCCTCGGGAGCCCCCTCCAGGCCGGCAGCCGTGACCGCCGCTACCCCCGCTGCTGTGTTCATCAGGAACTCCCTTCGATCCATAGCTGCTCTCCTATTGCCCCGGTAACGAAGCCCTGCCCGGGCCATCCCTCACATGCAAAGAGGGCTGCGTCGCTATAACGCAGCCTTCACTGTTGTGGCTTCTGGTGCGGGGCCTGTTCAACACGTCCACGAGCCCCCATGGACATCAGGAAGAGGCAACGCCATCGCAACCCATCGTCCGCTGCGCGATGCCGCCGCTGATCAGGCCCGGAAGTCGACCAGTTGGCCCGTAGACGTGGAGCTATCTCGGGCGGACTGGGCGATCTCCTCGGCCGCCGCCTGTGCCTCGATGGCAGCGGCCATAGAGGCGACCTCGAGGTCCTGGGGCGATGGGTCGGCCGGGGCCAGCGCGGCGGAACGCACCTGGCGCATCTTGGCGGCCGTCTCCGACGGGTCCCGCTCCGGGGAGAGATCGATGGGGACCTCTCCCCCGGTCACGTACGCCCTGCCGTCGGGGCCACGGGTGTAGGAGTAGCTCGCGGCGCCAGCGTACCGGCCGCCCACCGCCTGGTGGGCGTGCTCATGCGCGATCACCTTCGACTCCACCCGTGCGAACTGGAGCGCCGCGGACAACTGCTCCCGCTCCTGCACCCCGCTCGCGGGGGACACGCGCGACGCGGGCATCACCTGGCCGCTACGGCCTGTGACACTTCCGGTGGAGCTGCTGAGCGGGTAGAGAGTCACCCTGAGATCAAACCGCCGATCCGGACCGATGGGGTCCTAGACAGAGCTACGGTTGCCGCGTCCCGCATTCGGAACAGAATTTGGTGCCGGGCTGGAGCTCCGTGCCGCACTTAACGCACAGGTGCTGGGCCACCATGGCGGCGCCGCACTCCGAGCAGAACTTGGAGGGAGCCACGCGAGCCTGACAGGCGGAGCAGATCACGTGGTTGTCTGTCTGGAGCTTGCCGGCCTGCACCTGCTCCTGGGCCTTGGTGCGCGCGAGGTCGACCTCCATCTCGCGAGCCGCGACGTTGGCCTCCTCCTCAACCGAGGGGGCGCAGGAGGTGCACAGGTTCACGCTGGGGTTGAAGCACTGGGCGCACACGTAGGACGTGCACCGGCGGCACCGGTGGAAGTGAACCTTGGCACCCTCGATGGCTTCCGCGAAGGCCTTGTCGCGAGCCATGCGGTAGCCGGCGTCCCGAACGTGGTCCCCCACCCTCGCGGCGCCGCCAAAGAGGCCGCCCAGAAGGGAGCTGGCGGTGTCCAGGATCCCGCTGGCGGTGCCGGCCAGATACCTCTTGTACTCGGTCCGCCAGGCGTCCCGGCAATGCTCGCAGTAGAACTCAAACTGGAAGCCCGAGTTGTCACTGACCTCCGAGTAGTTGTCGCTAAAGGCGATCTCGCTCAACAGAAGCCTCCCACTTCCATAGTGCCATATTGAAGACGCCGCCGGTAAGGAGAGCGATCAGCCTGCCGCCCCCGCCGCGGACACACGGATCTAGGCTGCCATCCGTCGGGCACGGTTGTCAAGTCAGACGGCCTTGTGCGCTAGCGCTCAGTAGTTGGTTATCGGCGGGACTTCAATGGCTCCTACGCACGCCGGGGAGTGTGATATAATCGATTCGCTGGGCCCATAGCTCAATGGCAGAGCAGCTCCCTCATAAGGAGTGGGTTGCAGGTTCGAATCCTGCTGGGCCCATCTCCTCCCCCTGCCTAACGCCCAGACTCGCCCCCGAACCCCAATCCGCACCGCATCGGCGCACGCCCCCTCCACGACTCAGAGAAGGTAGCCAGCAGCCGCTGAGGAAGAGCATTCTGAGTGCTAGAGCAGCTCTGGTGTGCCTTTGTTCCGCGCTCAGTCGCCTGAGCCATGGCCTTCTTCCTCGTGAACCAGGCTGGAACTCGTGTGACCTGTTCCGCCGCCAGCCTGGGAGCTGCTTGCCTCTTTCCCCATCCTAACCCCCAAAGGAGCTAACCCATGAAACGACGGGAGCTGATCACCCGTGCTGGCGCGGTCGCCCTCGGTGCCGGCCTCGCGAGCTTCCCCCTTGGCTGGGCCGCCAATGCTAAGCCTGCCAAGCGCCGCCTCCTCTGCTTCACCAAGTCCGCCGGCTTCGAGCACTCGGTAGTACACCGCAATGGCGACGAGCTCAGCTACGCTGAGAAGTTCATGCAGGACTTCGGGAAGAAGTACGGCTTCGAGGTCACCTGCTCCAAGGACGGACGCCTGATCACCGCCGACAACCTGGCCAAGTACGACGCGGTATACTTCTACACGACTGGCGACCTGACCACTGAGGGGACCGACAAGCAGCCCGCCATGTCGCCTGAGGGAAAGGCCGCGCTGCTTGACTTCGTGCGCAAAGGGAAGGGCTTCCTGGGCGGACACACCGCCAGCGACACTTTCCACAGCGGCAGCGCCATCGACCCCTACATCGAGATGATCGGTGGGGAGTTCCTGACCCACAACGCGCAGCAGGAAGCGCACATGATCGTGGCCGACCGCAAGTTCCCCGGCGTGAAGAAGCTTGGCGAGGGCTACCGGCTGAACGACGAGTGGTATGCCATGCGGAACTTCGGCAAGGACCTGCACGTGGTCCTGGTACAGGAGACCAAAGGCATGGAGGGTCCGGCTTACCAGCGGCCCAGCTACCCCGCTACCTGGGCCCGCATGCACGGCAAGGGCCGCGTCTTCTGCTGCTCCATGGGGCATCGCGAGGACGTGTGGACCAACCCCATTTTCGAGTCGGTCCTGATGGGCGGCCTCTCTTGGGCCTTCGGTGACGTGAAGTACCGCATCAAGCCCAACATCCAGGAAGTCTGCCCCGGCTACGACCAGGTGGGCAAGTAGCACCTACTAAGGGCGGGTCGTAAGGTCGTGGGGTCGTAAGGTCGTAGGGGAGGGGCCTCAGAGGACGGGGCTTGGTTCTGTGGGATGCGGTCCGGTGTCCTGGGGCCGTCCGCCCGGCGGTGAATCGCCGGGCGCAGGAGCTCAATCCTCCCTAAAGGCGGGTTCTGGCCCCAGATTGCACCCTTGGTCCAGAACCCCGGTTCAGCGGGATTGAG
>DASXUI010000582.1:0-7583 GCA_036504955.1 Armatimonadota bacterium | reverse complement strand
TTCCCCTAAGCCCCTTCAGCCCCCTGAGCCCCCTTGCCCCTCTTGGTGGCTTGGTGGTGACACCACTTTGCTTAGCGGTATTGGGGCAGCATGGGGCCGTGGGCTTCGATGAGGTCGTCGCAGAGGGCGATGATGTCGTCGATGCTGAGCTCCGCGGCGGTGTGGGGATCCAGGAGCGCGGCGTGGTAGATGTGCTCGCGCTTGCCGGTTAGGGCGGCCTCGATGGTCAGCTCCTGGACGTTCACGTTTGTGCGGGTGAGGGCGGCGCACTGCGGCGGCAGGTCGCCCACGTAGCAGGGCTGCACCCCTCGGCTGTCCACCAGGCAGGGCACTTCCACGCAGCACCCCTCCGGCAGGTTGGTGATGAGGCCCGTATTCAGTATGTTCCCACCGATGGTGTAAGGCTTGTTGGTCACCATGCTCTCGATGATGTAGGAGCCGTACTCACCGGTCCGCGAGTGGCTAAGGTCCTTGCTGTTGACGAGGTCGTCCCGCATGTTCGCCCAGCCCTGAATCTGCGCGACGCAGCGCCGCGGGTACTCGTCCAGCGGTACATGGAACTGCTCGATCAGCTCAGGATAGCTCTTCTTGATGAAGTAGGGCGTGTACTCGGAGCTGTGCTCGCTCGACTCGGTGACATAGTACCCGAAGCGCTTCATCAGCTCGAAGCGGACCGTGTCCTTGTGCACGTACTCCGGAAGCTGGGCCCGGCGCTTGATCTCGGGATAGAGGTCCTCGCCATGGCGCGAGACCTTCAGCAGCCAGCCCTGGTGGTTGATGCCGGCGATGCTCCAGTTCAGATCGTCATGAGGCAAGTCCAGCATGCGGCACAGCCACTCGGCGCAGCCTTGAACGGAGTGGCACAGGCCGACTGCCTTCACGGAGGAGCCCTTAAGCAGGGCGCCGGTGAGCATGGCCATCGGGTTGGAGTAGTTCAGGAACCAGGCCTCGGGGCACAGCTCCTCGATGTCGCGGGCGAACTCCATCAGCACGGGGATGGTTCGCAGCCCCCTGAAGATGCCGCCTATACCCAGGGTGTCCCCGATGGTCTGAAGGAGCCCGTACTTCTTCGGCACCTCGAAGTCGATGACGGTGCTGGGCTCGTAGCCGCCCACCTGGATGGCATTGACGACGAAGTCCGCGCCCTGAAGCGCCTTGCGGCGGTCGGTGGTGGCCTCGATGGTTGCGTGTCCCCCCAGGGTACGGTTCAGGTTCTTCATCATCATCTCGGAGTCGCGCAGGCGCTCCGGGTCTATATCCACCAAGCTGAGGTGAGAGTTGGCGAGTGCCGGAACAGTGAGGCAGTCGCCCAGCACGTTCTTGGCGAAGACGGTGCTGCCGGCGCCCAGGAAGGCGATCTTAACCACGGGATGTGCTCCTTTGGTGGGGGACCCGAATGTGCCCAAGCAGGGCAGGACAGGGAGTTGCCGGGGGGCCGCGCGTCAGGGTCCGAAGGGCCGAGTCAGCCGATGACGCGCTGCCGAGGGGCTGACGGCCAAGCCAGGTCGGCCCCGATCGGCCCGACACATGCATGGATGGGGCGGTGGCGATTCGAATGAGAACGGGCTACCACGGGAATCTTCGGTGACGCCCACGGGCCGCCCTGCATTGGGCAACCCTAGCGCAAGGGTGCCAACTGTCCGGTCGGCCACAGGGGTGCCCCCAAGCCGAGGCGGTGGGGGCGCCTGAGCGAGTGGCGGTGAACCGGATGGGAGTGCTAGTCGCCTGGAAGCCTGAGCACGGCGCCGTCCTCACTGGGTGACATGTCGGCGCTTGTTACGCAGCCCAGGCGCTGGGTCACGTTGGCGATCCGGTCGGTGGCGCGATCCAGGATGTGGAGTTGGTCCTGGTACTTCGCGGCTTCGGGGCCCAGCTTCAGGCGCAGGAGGTCTAGGGAGCCCATCAGCGCCTGCAGAGGGTTATTGATCTCGTGCTGAAGCGTACGTACCGCCCGGAGCACCCCGGCCAGGTGGGCGGCACGCTCGCGCTCCGCCACGGCATCGGCCTCCGCGTCGCGCAGCCGGAAGGCAACGTGAACGCGGGCCAGCAACTCCTCCGGCTCAACGGGGATGACCAGGTAGTCATAGGCTCCTAGAGAGAGGCCCCTGAGCCGATCCTCGACTCGGAAGGCATCGCCGGTCAGGAACAGCACGCGGATGTGGTGAAGATCGGGGTCCGCCTGCAGCTCCTGCAGGACCTGGAAGCCATCCATTCGGGGCATGTTCACGTCCAGCAGGATGGCGTCCGGGCGTTCCCTTCGGGCGATCTCCAGGCACTCGATGCCGTCGCTGGCCATGGAGACGACGCAGTCGCCCGGGCCCTCCACGATCTCGCGATGGAGCCAGGCAACCACGGGATCGTCGTCGGCGATCAGGAGCTTACGCGGCGGCGCCTGCCGGGGCTCTTCCTCTGGGTGGCTCGTGTAGGTCAACAGCCGCTCCTCACCTGTAAGGCTCCAGACTCCTTGGGGGTTGCCGAGGTCCGCTGGCGCCGCTCGCGCGGACGGCGGGCACGGGGGCGCCAAGGAACTTGACGGTGCGGCCTCGTCTGTAGCGCCCATCAAGATGGCAGTTCTGCTAGACAGGGCGATCCTCCGGCTTCATCTCGCGCGGCCCGGGCCCTGCCGCAAGCACGTGACGAAGCTCGCGCTGGAGTGAGTCCAACCTCGAGAGCGTGTCCCCGTTGGCGCTGGACTCGGCCATCCGGCTGAGCTCTCTGGCCTCCTCGCACAGTCTTGGCACCTGCAGCTCCTCCAGGCAGAGTGCCAGGCGCAGAGACGCGAGGGAGGCGGAGCGGCCATCGTGGCGCTCCACAGCGGCCCTGAGCGAGGCGAGACCGGCCTCAAGCTCCTTGCGGAGCAGCGCCCCCTGCTCGGGAACTCCGTCCGCTAGGGTCGTGGCATCGGTCGGTGCTTGAGGCCCGCCCGGCGGTAGGGTTGGCGGGGCGGGGGGGGCCGGAGGGGTCGGAGGGGTCGGCTGCGAGGGGAGGGGGCGCTCGGCCAAGGCTACCGAGGGTATGCAGTTGGCCAAAGCAGCAGCTAGATGCTCCGTCTTCACCGGCTTTGACAGGTAGCCGTCCATTCCTGCCTGGAGGCACTTCGCGCGATCGCCCTCAAGAGCGTGGGCGGTGAGCGCGATGATGGGAATGTGCCTGCCCTCCGCCTCGCCTGACCGGATCACCGAGGTGGCTTCATAGCCATCCATCTCCGGCATCTGGCAGTCCATCAGCACGATGTCATAGGGGATGCGCGACAGCGCGGAGATCACCTCGAGTCCGTTGGCTACGGCGTCTGCCTTGTACCCCAGCTTCTGCAACTGCCGAAGGACGACTCGCTGGTTCACAATGTTGTCTTCCGCCACCAGCACTCTGCAGCCCACTTGCGCGGGTACCACCGGTGCGAGAGCCGAAGCGGCGGTGGCATCCGCCGGGTCGGTCTGAGTTGAGCACAGCGCCCTGCAGAGGCAGTCCAGGAGCATCGTCTGCTTCGCCGGCTTGTAGAGTCTCGCGGTGATACCCGCCGCGGCCAGTTCATCATCGGAGCAGTGGCCCAGGGAGGTCAGGAGGACCAGAGGCAGCGGCGCCAGGGCGGGGTCCGACTTGATGGCTCGGGCCAGCATGAGGCCATCCATCTCCGGCATCTGCATATCCAGAACGGCGACGTCGTAGAAGTTCCCCGATGCCCGGGCTCTGCGGAGCATCTGCAGGGCCTCCATGCCGCTCGCCGCGCAATCGGTTCGCATGCCCCACGAGGTAGCTTGTAGCTGTACGATCTGCCGGTTGGTCTGGTTGTCGTCCACCACCAGACAGAGCTTGCCTTGCACCGCTTTGGTTCGCTGAGTGGCAGGGCTGGTGTCCTCGGGGCACGTCTGCAGGGTAACCCGGAACCAGAAAGTTGACCCCAGGCCTGGTGTGCTGCGTACGCCAATCTCACCGTCCATCATCTCGGCAAGCTGGCGTGAGATAGCCAGCCCCAGACCTGTGCCGCCGTACCGGCGGGTGGTCGACCCGTCGGCTTGGGAGAAGGGCTCGAACAGGCGAGCCTGCACGTCGCGGGGAATGCCGATCCCAGAGTCCTGGACCTCGATCCTGAGCCGGGCTTGGAGGTCATCGAAGCCCTCGGAGACGACCCTGATTACGACCTCGCCTGAGCTGGTGAACTTCACCGCGTTCCCCACGAGGTTGGTCAGGATCTGCCGCAGCCGCCCGGGGTCGCCACGCAGTTGGGTGGGAACGTCTCCCAGCACGAGGGATGCCAGTTCGATCCCCTTGGCCCTGGCCTGCTCGGCAAAGAGGTCGAGGGTATCCTCCACCACGGTAGACAGGTCGAACTGAATCGCCTCCAGATCCAGCTTCCCCGCCTCGATCTTGGAGAAGTCCAGGATGTCGTTGATGACGGAGAGAAGCGCGTCGCCGGAGCGGCGTACGGTCTCAGTGAAGTCCCGCTGCTCCGCGGTGAGGGGGGTGTCGAGAAGCAGGCCCGTCATGCCGATGATGCCGTTCAGCGGCGTGCGGATCTCGTGGCTCATGTTGGCCAAGAACTCGGACTTCAGCCGCGAGGCCTGGAGCGCGGCGTCGCGCGCCTGTACCAGCTCGTCGATGCGGTCACTGACGATGATGAGGCCGGCGACCTCGCCCTCGGGGGTGTGCCAGGGGGTCATGGCCCACCGAATCCAAATCACGCTGCCGTCGGCCCGTTCCCACATGTCCGCTGGATTGGAGAGCACGTGTCCCTGTAGGGTTCGGGCGATCGCCTCACTCCACCGCTGCGGCACGTCGGGAAGCAGGTCGAGGAGGCCGCATCCGTTCAGGCTCCTGCCTTCGAGGGCGAACTCCTCCGCGAAGCGCGTGCTGTGCGCAAGGACGTGCAGGTCCCTATCCAGCATGACCATCGTCAGCGGCGCATTGGCAACGACCTGACGGAACTGCTGGTACTCGCGCTCGATCTCCTGCTCCGCGCGCCTGCGGTCCGTGATATCCGTGCAGAGGCCCAGGACCCCCTGGATCTCTCCGTCATCCCCCACAACCGGCGCCCGAGTCACCTCGAAGTGCCGCAACTCCCCGCCGACCATGAGGGGTGTCTGGCTGACGGTGGGGGCGCGGGAGGCCAACACGTCTGCCTCAGATAGGTGGCAGGCTTCCGCGTGCTCCAGGTGATGGTCGCTGTCGCGAGTGCCTACCAAGCGCTCCGAGGGGATGCCGACAACGCGAGAGTAGGCTTCGTTCGCGGAGATGTAGACATGGCTAGTGTCCTTGAAGAAGACTCCTTGAGGAAGGCTCTTGAGAAGGGTTCGGCTCCGCTCCTCGCTCTCCCTAAGCCGGTCCTCGGCACTCCGCCGGTCCGTGATGTCTGTGTCCACACCAACGAGCCGCCAGCGGTTGCTCTCGGTGCGGTGGACGGTGACCGTCTCCAGCATCCAGCGCGGGTCGCCTCCGGCCGTGATGAGGCAAAACTCCTGGGTGTAGTGGGACAGCCCCAGGCGCAGTGCCTCTCGGTACCGCAAGCGCATCAGGTCCACATCCTCGGCGGCGCGGATCCGCTTCCAGAACTGGTAGGGGTCTTCGTCCGAAGGAATCGAAACGCCCAGAACTCTCTCGGCGGCGCCCGCGTCTGGGATGTGGAAGTCCCAATGATAGCGTTCGTCTGAGAACTCGACGTCCGCGTACCAGATGAGGCAGCGGGCGGCGCTCATCACCTGGGACAGCTCCTCCTCCGCCTGCTTGTGGGGAGTGACGTCGGAGCATACGCCCACGAGCTGCCAGACGCCCGGGCTTAGGGTGCAGATGGAGACGTCCTCGCGGACCCAGGTTACCTTACCTCCCTGGCCGAGGATGCGGTACTCCTGGCTGTAGCCAGGCTTGCCGGTGGTGATGGCGTCGTGTGATCTAGCGTCCATCTGGGGCTGGTCGTCCGGATGGGTACACCGTCGGAAGGTGTCGATGGCGGTCTCGTCACTCCGCACGTCTAGGTGAAGAGCCCTGGCCGCACCCTCGGGGTTCTCGAGCTGCATGCGAACCCATTCGGGCCTGCCGTTGGCGAGACGCACGTCGGCATACCATATGAGGCATCGGGCGCTGTTGGTGACCCTAAGGAGCTCCTCTTCGGCCCGCTTCCGCTCGGCGATGTCGGTCGCGACGCCCACCAGCCGCCAGTGACCCTCACCGACGGGGGTGATCCCCACCTCTTCCTGCAGCCAGCCGGGGTCTCCATCAGGCCTACGGTAGGGGGTTTCCTGAGTGTAGTGGCCCCTGCCGTCTCGCAGGGCGGCGCGAGCCACCGCGTTGGCGTCCGCGGAGCTGTCGGCACCGCGGGTACGGTGAAGCGCCTGAGCCAAGGACTCACCAGGGACTGGGGCGATCGCGAGCATTCGCTCTGCCGCCTCCGCGTTCGTGATGGAGAGCCGCCAGTCCAGGTGCCCGCCGAAGTCGGTCACGTCCGCGTGCCAGAGGATGCATCTGGCGCCGTCAAGCACCTGGCGCAGCTTCTCTTCAGACTGCTCCGCCTCCGTGATGTCCGTGCAGACACCTACGAGCCTGTAGTGGTCTCCAGAGATCCGATCGATGCTGACCTGCTCTAGCAGCCAGCCCAGAGACCCGTCTGCTCTGTGGAGCCGGAGCTTCTGGCTGTAGGAGGTGGCCCCCGATCTCAGCGCGGTCTGGCTCCTGTCGGCTTGAGCGGGGCGGTCCTCCTCACACTTGGAGTTGTAGAAGGCGTCCCTGAAGCTCTCTCCGGGCCTTGTCCGGATCCGCAGCACCTTCTGGGCTGCCTCCGGGTTCAGCGCGACGATGTCCCAGTCCAGCCAGTCACCCCGATCGATCACCTCCGCGTGCCAGATGAAGCAACGCGCGCTCTCCATGACACGGTGGAGCTCACTGTCCGTCTGGTACTGCAGCGTTGTGTCGGTGGTAACGCCTACCAGGCGCCACAGGCCTTCACCCGCGCGGGTAACCGTGACCTGGTCGCACAGCCACCTCTCCCGGTCCGACGAGTCCAGGCAGCGGTACCGCGCTGAGTAGCCAGGCAGGCCGCCTCCGAAGACCTTGTGGGCCAATCGGTCGAGCGTGGCGGAGTCCTTGGGGCTCTTTCTAGCCTGCCACTCGCGGGCGTACTCGTCCGGAGAAGAGGCTGAGAGGGGGAACAGCGCCTGCGCCGCGATCTCATCCTGAACCTGCAGCTTCCAGTCGTACTTGGCGTCCCCAGCCTGGGTTACCGTTGCCTCCCACAGGATGCAGGGGGCGTGGCGCCTGAGGCTCTGCAGGTTCTGCTTGGCCCGCACCTCCTCGGTCACGTCAAGTATTACGGCCATGCAACCGCCGCGGCGGCCGCCAACGCCTGGCAGGGGTGAGGCGGAGAGGCTGACGACGAGCGGCAGGCCGTCCTTGCGGTAGTGGTGGGCCTCCTCGCCTCGCAGCTCCTCCCCCTGAAGGGCACGGGTCAGAAGCCGTGGGAGCGCCTGCAACTTGCCCTGGAGACCGAAGGGATCGGCTCCGGCCATGATCTCTTCCTCGGTCCAGCCGAACAGGCGTGCAGCGGATCGGGTCCAGGTGCTGATTCGGCCCTCCGAATCGAGGGTGATGATGGCCGC
>DASXUI010000581.1:0-25008 GCA_036504955.1 Armatimonadota bacterium | reverse complement strand
CACCAACTACCACCTCTGCCTGGACACGAGCTCGATCCCTCTTCCGGAGGTCACCGACCTCCTTGTCGATCTGGTGCGGCGCATGAGGAAGGCCGCCCGCGCCGAGCCCGGAGGGTAGCCGCCTCCCAAGCGCTGAAACGCCTCGGGTCGGCCCTTCCCTGGGGGCACGGGTCAGCCCGCCTTCGGCTTCACCGCCACGAAGAGGGACGCGGCCATGCCCAGCCGGAACCGGTAGAGGTCGTCGCGGCTTGGGTCGTGCTCGTAGGCGTCACTCACGCGCGCCAGAACCGCACCCCGCGCATCGGTGAGCCGCGTTGGGTTGTCCCCGTTCAGACCGTGGTCCATCAGGTGCAGGAACAGGCCGCCGGGCTTGGTGATGGTGTCGATCCCCTCAGGGATTCCCTCGAAACTGCTGACCCGCGCCCCGAAGCAGCTGTAGCTCTGCCCCGCCTCGTAGTACGGGATGCCCAGGTAGTCCTGCTGGAAGAGCTCCGCGCAGGGAAGCCCTCTAACCCGTGACTGGATCGCGAAGAAGAGGCCGATCACGTCGTCGCCTGCGGACATCGGTCGCTTGATACCGGCGAACCGGATCTGGGGCAGGGAGACAACCTCCCAGTGGATCGCCGCCAGCCTCTCGTCCTCGTCCCGTGGCACGCGTACGGGCTCGCCTACCACCACGAGTTCCCCGTCAGCTCCGTAGAGGTGGAGCGGGGGAAGGCCCGGGTCACACACGTAGGGCGTGTCTTCCCGGAAGCCCTTCACCAGGAAGTCGTAGGCCTGCATCTGGTCGCCCTTAGTTCGCACCAGCGCGTACCGCCCCTCGGGGCAGATCACCGAGACGGCCCCATCAGGGAGGCCCTCCGGCAGCTCGCGGCCGCCGTCCACCACCACACCCACCACGTAGGTCAGGCAGCCCGGACGCCCCAGCTCGGTAACCACCCCAATGTACTCGCCGGGATTGGGGCTTCCCAGCAACTCCTCGAGCAGGGCGGCCGTGCCGTCGAGGATCAGCTTCCTGGCGACCCAGAAGACGTTGTGGGCCGTCTCCGCGTCGAAGCGAACCTGCACCCCCACGACCCTCCGTGGGGGAATGTCAACGATATCGCACTGCCCATTCACGGCTTGTACTACACGCTGCTCAGCCACCTCGCCTCCTCTCCGGAGCGCCCGGACCGCAAGAGCTGCACCTGGTTACCTCCATTGTCGGGCCGGGAACGCCGTGGGCTTATAGCCGTGGGGCCGCCTTCTGCCAGTCGACGCTGGTCGGTGAGTTCGGCCCTCCCTCGTCTCGGGACTCGCGTAGGCCAGGCACCTAGGATATAATCGGTACGATATGCGAGCCTGTTTGGTGACAGCGCCGAACTGCGGCGAGGACGGTATATGCCCATGAGGGTTACGCAGAGGGACATCGCGCGGAAGCTGAACCTCTCCCAGAGCCTGGTGACCGGTGTGTTGAACGACCGGCCGAATGTGTGGGTGTCGGAGGAGAACCGGCAGAGGATCCTCAGCGCGGCCAGGGAGCTGAACTACAGGCCCAACGCCGCCGCGAGGGTGCTCCGGCAGGGACGAACTAACGTGGTTGCCTGCGTCTTCTTCGGCGGGGCCATCTACCAGCCCATCGCCGAGACCCTGGCCGACTCCCTGGCTGAGCGTGGGTACGACCTGCTGCTGAAGGTGGTGCCCAAGCGCGACCAGGCGGACACGCGCCTGGAGAACCTTGCCTACGGCGGTGTGTGCGACGCGGTGGTCCTGTGGGGCCTGGAGGAGGATACGGAGCAGCCCGCGATCCAGTTGGCCTCTCTGGGCATCCCCTTCGTGGTGAAGGGGCGCTTCGAGGAGGAGCACCCCGATTGGCCCCAGGTGGACTTCGACCACGAGACCATGATGGCGCAGGCGGTGAGCCACCTTGCACAACTGGGGCACAGGCGAGTCGCCTATGTCGGCTTCGACAACGACCTTGTCTACTCGGCGTGCCTCCTCCGGGGCTACCACCAGGCCTGCGAGTCGCTTCTCCAAACGAGCACACCTCAGGAGCTGGTGGGGCTGGTCTCCACCCGCCAGGAGGACCTGTGGGAGCTGCTGGACGTCTGGTTCTCCATGCCGGAGGGGCAGAGACCCACCGCCATCGTCAACGGCGCGGGCTACTCCGTCTGGCTGGCGGCGGAGCAGTGGCTCGCGCCAAGAGGGCTGAAGCTGGGCGAAGCCCGGGGCGACCTTACGATGGTGGGCATTGCCGGCAGCGCGATGCCCCTCCTCTTTGGGGAGGGTATGGCCTACCAGGAGGCCGAGCTCCAGGACCTTGCTCGCGCGATGGGCGCCGACGTCCTCGGGAGGCTCCTGGAGGGGTCCACGCTGGAGCGCACCGTAACGCGCCTGCTCCCCCCGCTCCGCCCCCTCGCCAGCCTGAAGCTCCCTCTCGGGGGCAGTGCCGCCCATGGAGCCCCACGGCCGCACTCCGCTCCCAAGACTCGGCCGTCGCGAAGGTAGCCCCGTTTGCCCCTTCCCGGTGTCTGGCCCGGACGGCGGAATCATAATCGCGAGTATATGCGTCCGATTATATGATGGTCGGCGAGTCATCCAGACCTGTTTCGGCTCCGGTTGGCGGTGCTGAGCCAGGAGCCTCGAGAAGATGGAGAGCGGACGTTGATGGCGGGAGCGAAGGTGGTTCGCGGCGTATCGGGGCCCCGATGGGTCGCCTCTTGGGCGGGGTTCCGGCGGTCCCTCATCGCGGCAATGGCACTGGCGCTGGCCGGGGCCGGGATTGCGGCGGAGCACTGCGGGGCCGAGGGGCTGAGCTACACTACCACCTGGGTCGGCAACAGCTTCGGTGGCGGCCCCAAGTGGGTGCAGAACTTCAACAACCAGATGCAGGTCCTGCCGGATGGAACCGTTTACCTCGCCAGCTTCTGGGACGAGGGCGGCCGAGAGGTCGGCATCTACCGCGACGGGGACGTGGTGGGTCAACTGCAGGACACCCACATGCGCGGCGGCTTCGCGGTTGCTGTGGGTGGCGGCTACGCCTGGTACGCCCACACCTCCGTCCGCGAGGACCAGCCCGAGGTAAAGGCGGGGGAGGCCCGCCGGGAGAAGCCGATCTGCTTCTTCGGCGTCTCGCGCTACACGCTTGATGGCAGGGCGGCGCCCTTCGAGGGGGGCAGGACGCGGTTCCGGAACATGCTGGTGCTACGGGAGGGCCTGGACGACGAGGCTCAGATCCCTCGCGGCCTGGCGACCGACGGGAGGAGCCTGTTCGTCGCCGACACGCCCCGGAACCTGATCCGTGTGTTCGACTGCGCCACCTTCGAACAGGTGCGGGAGATCCCCGTCGAGCGTCCCACACACCTCACCCTCTCGCCGAAGGGTGACCTCTGGGTTCTCAGCGGCGGGCATTTCGAGGCGCAGGCATTCGATCCGGGAGCTCAGCCCGCGAAGGTGCTGCGCCTGTCTCCCGGGGACAAACTGGAGACGGTCGTGCTGCCGCTGCCCGCGAACGCTCAGCCCTCCGGCCTTTCGGTGGATCCCAAGGGCCGTCTCTTCTTCGCCGATCGGGGGCCCAGCCAGCAGGTCTTCGTGTTCGACGTCAGCGGCAGACCCCGCCTGCTGGAGACCCTGGGGGCGAAAGGCGGCCTCTACTCCGGCCCCAATCCCGGCCGCACGGGCCCTCTGCGCTTCGCCGGGCTCACCGGCGCAGGAGCGGACGCCAAGGGCAACCTCTACGTAAGCTGCAACGTCCCGAGGGGCGGCACAGTCCTGCGCGCCTTCTCGCCGGACAAGAGGCTGCTATGGGAGCTTGTGAACCTGGAGTTCGTGGATGTCGCGGACGCCGACCCCTCGTCTGATGGTCGGGTACTCTACACGGCGGATGGCAAGTACACCCTCGACCCCGACGCCCCCGCCGGGCGCGGCTGGCGGTGGGTCGCCCAGACGCTGGACCCCTTCCGCTACCCGGATGACCTCCGCACCCACATCCCCGTGCTCCAATGCGGCACCGAGACGCGAAGGCTCGGCGGCCGGCTCTTCCTCTGCCTGCGCGGCATGTGGCAGGGCGTCCTCGGACTCTACCGTGTCGAGGGCGACCAGGCGATCCCATCCCTGGTTCTCGCCTCCGACCCGCTGAAGGCGGAGCGCGGCCCTTGGAGGCCCAAAGGGCAACCGGAGAAGGGTCGCTTCTTCTGGCGGGACGCCAACGCGAATGGTCAGATGGACCCCGGTGAGTACGAGCCTACGGAGGGCCCAACCGGGGAGTACTGGGCCAGCAACGTCGACTCCAGGGGCGACATCTGGCAGGGCGGCCGAACCGAGGGCATCTGGCGGTGGCGATTCCTGGGGCTGGACGCCAAGGGCACTCCCCGGTATGCCGCCAAGGCCGACCGCTACCCGATGCCCGCACCGATCACCGACCTCCTGCGCACCGAGTACATCCCCGAGACTGACACGATGTACCTGACGGGGCAGACCAAGGAACATGAGATCAGCGGCGGCGAGTGGGGCACCGTGGGCACGGAGGTCGTTCGCTACGACGACTGGAACAAGTCGCCCAGGCTGCACTACCGAACGGTCCTGCCCTACGAGAAGGGCACCATCTGGGGTGAGTCCTTCGCGGTTGCCGGCGGCCTCCTCCTTGTCGCCATCGGCAAGACCGCCGAGGTCTACGTGCACGACAACCGCGACGGCCGTCTGCTCGGAACGCTGAAGCCCGGCCCCGAAGTCCACGGCGAGAGCGGCTGGCTCGACATCCGAGATGCCCTCCGCGCCTTCCGCCGCGCGAACGGAGACTACCTCATCTTCGCGGAAGAGGATTGGAAGGGGAAGGTCCTCGTGTACCGCCTGAAGGACCCGCTCAAGGGTTGAAGGCGGGTCGTAGGGTCGTAAGGTCGTAGGGTCGTGGGGAGGGGGCTCGGAGGGTACGCCGGAGTGGCGCCAGGGGTGCTACCCCTGGCTGACATAGAGGCGCCCCTCCGGGGCTTCCTGGAGTCGGCGGCACCTCCAGGCCGCCCATCTACAGGCCGCTTCAGCCCCGGAGGGGCGCCTCTATGTCAGCCGGGAATACCATTCCCGGCGAGTGCGGGCACCGAGCTGGGGTCCCGGGGCTCTGATGCCATACGGGTTGCATCTTCCCAAAAGCCCCCGCCCTCTGAGGCCCCTCCCAACGACCCTACGACCCTACGACCCGCCCTCAACACAGGTCCGCCCGCATCCCCACGTCGAAGAGGAGCCCTGGAGCTTGCACGGCGGCTCCGCACCGGCCCCACTGGCCCCGTACCACTCTCTCAAGGAGTCGCCCACAATGCGCATAGTCTCTGCTCCTCGGTTGGCCTTCCTCCTCGCCCTCACGACCGCGGGGGCCCTCGTGAGAGCGGCACAGGCCAAGCCTTTGCCCCGCCTGAGGGTGAGCGAAAACCATCGCTTCCTGGTCACCGAGAAGGGCAAGCCCTTCTTCTGGCTGGGCGACACGGCCTGGGAGCTGCTGCACCGCCTGAACCGCGAAGAGGTGATCCGCTACCTCGATAGCCGCCGGAAGCAGGGCTTCACGGTGGTGCAGACGGTCGGCCTGGCCGAGATCGAGGGCCTGGGTGACCCGAACGCCTTGGGTGCCAGTGCCCTGGTGGACGGAGATCCGTCTCGCCCCGCCGTGACCCCAGGCAGCGACCCCAAGGACGCCGCCCAGTACGACTACTGGGACCATGTGGACTACGCGGTGGACCAGGCCGCCCTGCGGGGCATCTACATCGCGCTACTGCCCACCTGGGGCCGGTGGGTCAACGGGCCGGGCGAGGTGTTCACCCCGGAGAACGCGCGAACCTACGGCGAGTTCCTGGGCAAGCGCTACGGCCCCAAGAACGTCATCTGGGTCCTCGGCGGCGACCGGAACCCGGACGAGCCGCGAGTGCAGGCCATCTGGCGAGCCATGGCCGAGGGCATCCAGCGGGGAGCCGGCGGACCCAACGCCGTGCTGATGACCTTCCACCCCACCGGCAGCGCCACGTCCAGCACCTGGTTCCACGACGACCCGTGGCTGGACCTGAACATGCAGCAGAACGGCCACTGCACGGACACCGACGTCTGGAACCGCATCGGCCGCGACTACGCCCGTACACCCGTTAAGCCCGTACTGGACGGCGAGCCCCTGTACGAGGACCATCCCATCTGCTTCGACGCGAAGGAGCGGGGCTACTCCGACGCCTACGAGGTCCGCAAGTTCGCCTACTGGGACGTCTTTGCCGGCGCCTGCGGGCACACCTATGGCAACCACTCCATCTGGCAGATGCACGCCCCCAGCCACGGCGGAGGCATCAACGGCCCGCTCAACTACTGGTACGAGGCCATCGACCACCCTGGCAGCAAGCAGATGCAGTTCGTCAGGAAGCTGATCGAGTCCCGCCCCATGCTGAGGCGGGTGCCGGACCAGGCCCTGCTGGCCTCCGATGCTGGCACCGAGGGCGAGCACGTTCAGGCGACGCGAGCCTCGGATGGCTCCTACGCCTTCGTCTACCTCCCGCTGGGGAGGCCGGTGAAGGTCCACATGAGCCGGATCTCCGGCAAAGAGGCCTCCGCGTCCTGGTACGACCCCCGGACCGGCGTCACCAAGCGGATCGGCAGCTATCAGGCCACCGGCGAGAGGGAGTTCACCCCTCCCAGCATGGGCCGCGGCCACGACTGGGTCCTGGTGCTGGACGCGGTCGGCCGCTGAGGGAAGCGCTCACGGACCAGCTAACGATGGGAACGCCACCCATGGCCGGGGCAGGGCCGTGGGGATAGGGCCACGGAGGAATCTGATGGAGGATGCCCCTTCCGGCTCCTACCAGTCCGAGGTGGACGCGATCATCGAGGAGCTGGTGCCCATTATCCGGGCGCTGCCTATCGGCCGGTACGCCATCTCCATCGGTGGCTCCCACGGCAAGCGGCGCTTCGATGAGCTCTCCGACATCGACTTCCGTCTCTTCTGCGACGAGACGGTCCCCTACTCCGAGGGGCCCGGGGAGTGGCAGGCGCTTCGGGACGCCATCGCACGCTGGGCGGCGCGCGGCCGCATGATCGACGGATGTTGGGTGCGAAACATTGCGGAGATGAACGAGAAGCTAGATGCCTGGCTCGGGGGCAACGCGGAGCCGGAGCCCATCCTCTGGACCCTCTGGGGCTACTACCTGCCCACGGACCTCGCTAACCAGTACGTGATCGAGGACCCCTACGGCATAATCGCCGGCTGGCACGCGCGCCTGGCGGTGTACCCCCCGGCGCTGAAGCAGGCGGTGCTGCGCAAGCACCTCGAGATCCTGCGCTACTGGAGGGACGACTACCACTACGAGAACAAGGCCAAACGCGGCGACCCCGTTTTCCTCGCCAGCATGGCCGCGCACCTGGTCCACAGCCTGATCCAGGTCCTCTTCGCCCTCAACGAGACCTACTACTCCGGCGACGGCCACAACCTGAGCTACCTGGCCGGCTTCCGCATCGTCCCACCAGGCTTCGCGGAAGCCGTCGGACGCGTCCTCTACCCTCCCCCCTCGTCCACCCGCTACACCGACCAGCGCCAGGAGCTTCTGTGCCTCATCGCGGCCGTTGAGGAGCTTGCCACGCCGGAGGTGGTGGAGCAGGGCAACCACGGCTGAGGATGTGCGCGGGTGAAGAGTCTCTCACCTCATACCCCTCGCCCGCGCGGCGGGCGAGGGGTATGAGGTGCGCCTCCGGCGGTAGGATCGGGCCACTTTACCGCTGAAGGGCCTGCCACTGCCCCCAGCTGAGTCCCCTCGCCCGCCGCGCGGGAGAGGGGGTAGGAGGTGAGGGGCTGTTCACGTGTGGAGGAACACCAGACCACTAACGCACAACAGGGCATAGAGACCGAGCCGAGCGTCGGCTCCCACAACGAGTACGGAGCAGGTGAACCCCATGCCATCGCCCTCTGAACGGCGAGCCGACCAACAGCGATTCCTATCGGACCACTGGCTGGAGAGGGGAACGCCGCCCTTCTCCTTCAGCTTGGGCGGACGGCCCTCCGGCGACCTGCTGGCGGCGTGGAAGGCGGCGCGGGAGGTACGGCCGAGCGAGGGAGACCAGAAGGAGCACACCGTCACCCACTCGGACGCCGGCTCCGGGCTCGTCGTTCGCTCTGAAGTGACCGAGTTCGCCGACTTCCCGGCGCTGGAGTGGGTGCTGCACCTGCGCGGCGACGGGAGTGCTGACACCCCCATCGTCAGCGACCTGATGCCGCTGGACGTCGCCTTCCCGGTCGCGGCGGGGGACCCGGTGCTGCACTATGCCCGCGGGGCCGTCTGCTCCCTCGACGACTTTCGCCCGGAGACCCGGTACGTGAACGTCGGTGCCAAGCAGCGGCTGCAGCCCGGCGGAGGGCGGTCGTCGAGCGACTTCCTGCCCTTCGCCAACCTGGAACTGGGCAACGGGACCGGCGTGGTGCTGGGCATCGGCTGGTCCGGCGAGTGGGCGCTGGAGGTCAGCCGGCCGGAGCCAGGACTGGTGCGCCTTCGAGCCGGCATGGCGCTCACTCACCTCAAGCTGCACCCAGGCGAGGAGATGCGCACGCCGCGCATTCTGCTTCTCTTCTACCGCGACGGCTGGCGAAACGGGCAGAACCTCCTCAGGCAGCACCTCCTGGCCCACCACCGGCCGAGGGTCCACGGCAAGCCCCTGGAGCCGCTGGCTCTGAACGGCAACTGGGGTGGCACCTCAACGGAGCACCACCTCCAGAACATCGCGGCCCTGCGGGAGCACGATCTACCGGCCGACTACTACTGGATCGACGCGGAGTGGTTCGGCACCGGCCCCTGGTTCATGAACCCCGGCGACTGGCGCCCGAAGGCCGACCTATACCCCGGCGGCTTCTGGCCCATCAGCGACGTTCTGCACAAGGACGGCCGGAAGCTGCTCCTCTGGTTCGAGCCGGAGCGCGTCTGCCAGGGCACCCCGTGGGCCAAGGAGCACCCAGCCTGGCTGCTGGAGGTTCCCGAAGGCCGGCGCTTCCACAACTGGGGCACCTCTCAGCAGGAGCCGGACTGGATCGCTTGGGAGAGTCGCCGCAACCAGATCCGCGACGGTGACCGGCTGTTCAACCTCGCCATCCCCGAGGCCTGCCGCTTCCTGACGGACTTCGTCTCCTCCCGCATCGAGGAGTACGGGCTAGACTGCTTCCGCCACGACGCCAACATCTCCCCACTGGAGTTCTGGCGCGCCGCCGACGCGCCCGACCGCCAGGGCATCACCGAGATCCGGTGGGTCGAGGGCCTCTACGCCTTCTGGGATGAGCTGCTGCACCGCTACCCGCGCCTGGTCATCGACAACTGCGCCAGCGGCGGCCGGCGGATCGACCTGGAGTCCATCTCCCGCAGCATCCCGCTCTGGAGGACCGACTACCCCGGCAGCCCCATCGGCAGGCAGTGCCACACCTACGGGCTGTCCCAGTGGGTCCCCCTCAACGGCACCGGCGGCATCACCTTGGGCCGAGAGGGCAGCTACTCGGTCCGCAGCGCCTATACGAGCAGCCTCTGCTTCGGCCTTTTCGGGGTGGGGGACGCGCCCCAGCCCGGCCCGCCTCCCAGCGACTTCCCCTTCGACCAGGCGCGCGCGCAGCTCAAGGAGTACCGCCGGGTCCACCCCTACTTCCTGGGCGACTACTACCCCCTGAGCCAGTACTCCCAGGCCACGGATGCCTGGATTGCCTGGCAGTTCCATCGCTCGGACCTGAACGAGGGGATGGTTCAGGCCTTCCGGCGCCAGGGCAGCCCCCACCAGATGGCCCTCTACCCCCTGCACGCTCTGGACCGCGAAGCGACCTACAGCATTGCCAACCTCGACGGCGGCGACGCCCAGAAAGCGAGCGGGGCCAAGCTCCTGGACGAGGGCCTCACGCTCAACCTCCCGGACCGCCCCTCTGCGTGCATCGTTCTGTACCGCAAGGTGTGACGGGCGGCGGTGGCCCGAGCGGCTGATCCCGCTCTCCGCCAGAGCAAGCGCTCCGCCTACGCGGGCCGAACTGCCGGGCGTGCCACCGATGACCCGGAGGCACCGCCCGCGCCCGCGAAGGCGGGCGCCCGGCCGAAGGCCGCGCAGCGGGAGGGCGCCCATCAGGGCGCTCCGCGAGCGGGTTCAGCCGCTCGTACCACAGCTGGTGCCTCCACCTGACCCGCCGCTCGTGCCTGCGCCCCTCGTGCCCGCCCCGTGCCCGCTTGCTAGACACGCGGTCCCGCATCAGTATCATTGTGCTAGGTGACGAGAGGCGCACCCACGTCCTCCACGGCGACGCCCGGTGCCATACCGAGTGCCGTTCGCGTGGCGAGGAGCCAGGCTTTGAGCGAGAGCCCCAAGATGCATGAGCCCCCCTTTGCCGTAGGCCACCCGAGCCGCCCAGCCGTGCGCGCGGTTCGGTGCGACCATCGGGCCTCGCAGGCCGAGGTCGAGGCGGCCCTTCAGCGTGCTACGGCCCCACTGAGCCGCTCCTGGGACAGGCTGGAGGGCGCCCGGCGCATCGCCATCAAGGCGAACGTGGTGCTGGAGCCGGAGCGCATCCGGTGCGTGGACGGCCGCAGGCAGGAACTGGTGGACGACACCGTGCTCCGCGCCCTGCTGAAGCAGCTTCGAGAGCGTACCCGGGCGGAGCTCACGCTGGTGGACTCCACCTACCACCCCGAGGGGCCAAGGGCGAGCTACGACATCCACTTCCTGCCTCTGCTGGAGGAGCTGGGAGTGCGCTACGTCGAGTGCACGCACCGTGACCTGGAGTGGTACGACGTGCCCGGCGGCGGACGCCTCTTCCGTCGCTACCAGCTCAACCCCAGCTTCCGCGAAGCTGACGCGATGGTCTCGGTCGCCACGCTCAAGAGCCACGCCTTCATGGGCGTCACGCTGTCAACGAAGAACCTGTTCGGGCTCTGCCCCGTCCATCCGGCCAACCGGCCCCGCCAGTACTTCCACCACCTGGTTCGCCTGCCTTACGTGCTGGCGGACCTCGGGCGAACGCTGAACCCATGCCTGAACGTGATCGACGGCCTGGTGGGCCAGACCGGCCGCGAGTGGGGCGGCGACGCGCGCGTGGCCGACCTTCTGGTGGCAGGCGACCAGTGCATCGCTACCGATGCCTGCGCCGCCACCCTCATGGGGCATGACCCAGGGGCTGACTGGGGCACCCCGCCCTTCCGCCGCGACCGGAACACGCTCCGTGTGGCCGCAGAGGGCGGCTTCGGCACCACCGACCTGCGAGAGATCGACTTCGACTCGGAGGTCGGCCCACACACCGAAGCCTTCGACTCCGACGCCACCGACCCGTCAGAGATGGTGGCAAGCTGGCGCAGGACCACCTGCGAGCAGGGCCTCTACTACGCGGACCATCGCGATGAGCTGATGTCGCGCTACCCGAACGAGTACGTCTTCCTACAGGGCGGCGAGGTCGTCTGGCACGGCCCCGCGCACCCCACCAATGTCAGCAGGCGCCAACTGGCCGGGGCAAGGAAGGACAGCGCCCTATGGCTGAAGTACCTGGACCCCGAGGACCGGGAAGCGGAGCGCTTCGAGGTCTACGCCCGTGAGCTCGACCGCGCGCCCGAGGAGCCCGCTCTCGTCACCGCGTGACCAATGTCAGCGGCACCTAAGAGCCCTACCACCAGGAGTCGTGTGCTCGCGCACGACTCTTAGTGGTGAGGCAGTATGTGGCCGCGAGCTAAGGACCGGTGCCGGGAGCCGGCGCCCACACAGGAAGGAGACAGGCCATGCGCGTGATCCAGGTAGGAGTGGGCGGGTTCGGCAAGTCCTGGCGACTGGCCCTTACCACCAGCCCGGACGTCGAAGTTGCCGCCCTCGTCGACATCAGCGGGGACAACCTGCGCGAGGCCGGAGAGGCCCTCGGTATCCCCTCGACCCGGTGGTTCAGCAGCGACCACCTGCCCTGGGAGGAGGTGGAGGCGGACGCCGTTATCCACAGCGCTCCGCAGAATGTGCGCTACCAGCATGTGATGCGCGCCCTGGCGGCCGGCAAGCACGTGTTGATGGTGAAGCCGCTCAGCGACCGCCTGGAGACGGCCATCGAGATGGTGGAGGACGCGGAGCGCAGGGGGCGGAAGCTGGTCGTTGCCCAGCAGATGCGCTGGCATCCCCTCATCCTAAAGCTCCGCCAGTTGGTGCAGTCCGGCACACTGGGCGAGGTGGGGTACGTGCACCTAGACTTCTTCTTCCCGAAGCACGGCTACGCGGGAAGCTACGCCCAGCCCTACCCCCTGCTAGTCCAGGGCTCAATCCACCACTTTGACCTGGTTCGCTGGGTGCTGGACTGCGACGCGCGCCGTGTGTGGGCAGAGAACTGGAACCCAAGCTGGATCACCGGCCACGGCATACGCGCCGGGTACGCCGCCGTGGAGATGGAGTCGGGCGTCCGGGTCCTCTACCGCTCGGTCCCTACCCAGTCCGACCACCATAGCTGGCTCTGCGACTGGCGCCTCGAGGGCACGAAGGGGCTGGCGACGCTGACCAACGGAGTGGTGCGAGTGAATGGTGACGAGGTCCTTGCGCTGCCCGAGGACCTGCCCGCCTTCAACGCCCGGCTCCCCGAGCTGCAGCAGGAGGTGTTCCGGCAGTTCGCCGCCTACCTGGCGGGCCGAGAGGAACCCACGATCACGGGCCGCCGCAACCTCAACAGCCTGGCGGTCTCCTTCGGCGCCATCAAGGCCGGCGAGACCGGCCGCCGCCAGGAGATCGGCGCGTAGTTCGGCTACAGGCCTCCATGGTGCCAGGGGAACGTCACCACCAAGTCACCAAGACACCAAGATGGGCGAGGAAAGCCCCACCACAGTTGCAGCCTCCGTCCCGGAGACTCGGCGAGGCCAAAACAGGGTCATCTTCAGAGCAGAGACACGGAGGGCACAGAGACCCGGGTGCATGTCGAACGCGACTAGGTGCCTTCGCAATCAGAGGAGCCCCGCTGGCAAGCCAGCAGTTGGGGCGCAGGCGTCTCGCCTGGGCGACGCCGTCCAGCCCCCAAGCAGTGGTCCGCCTCCAGTCAATCCCCCGTGGCGCGAGCCGGAGGCCCGCACTCGGCGCGAGCGTCCCGCTTGCGACTCGGCCGCAGGCCGAGCAGGTTCGCGTCACGCCAGGTCCAGCTCCTGCCCAAGCCATCGCCGCCGGCCCGCGCCTGAGGTCGTTGGGGCGCAGGCGTCTCGCCTGCGCGGAGTAACGGGCGCTGAGACCAACGTCCGGCCATCCAGACCGGGCTGGGTCATCGGGGAAGCCGCGGGAGAGGAGCGTGCGCAGGGCCGCGCAGGCGAGACGCCTGCGCCCCAACGGCCTCAACCGTGGGCTGGAGTGTAGGTGCGAGAGAGCGCCGCGATCGATCGGGGCTGACCGGCCTGCGGCCGAGTCGCGGGCGAGACGCCCGCGCCACCGGGGCCTCTAGGGGTGGCCCTGTGCCATTGGGCGCCCCCTTGGTTGTCCTACGGACCATACGTCGGCCTTCTCGGTCAGAGGCAGCCGAGGTCCTTCCGTAGCCAAACCAGCGGCATCCCACGGCGCCGTGATTTCCTAACAACGGCTGAGGCGGCGGATGCCTCGACACACCTCAGGTACTGGGCAGCCGGCGCCGCGCGGTCGTTCGCCTCAGACGACAGCGGCGCCTCCCGTGCCCGCGGGGGCGTGGGGGGCGCCGCTTGTACTTCATGCGACTAGTGTGCGCGCATCTGCGACTGGCCGGCTCCGTGTAGCGTGAGAGGCTAGACCTCCCAGCCCTTGCGGTAGCTGCGCTTGACCAGCTTGTTCAGCTCCGGCATGTTGGTGCACTGCATCTTCTTCATGTCCCAATCCACCTTGGCGCCCTTGCCGGCGGCCTGAGCCAGGTGACCGGTGAGGGCGATGATGGTGAGCGGGGCGGCGGCGTTGGCGAAGTTGCTGGCCGGGGTGCCGCCGTTCTTGATGCAGGCGAAGAGGTCCTGGATGGGCCCCTCGTTCTTGGCGCGCGGCAGCGTCTTGGCAGGCGCGGGCACCTGCTCGTGGCGGCTGAAGGGGATCAGCAAGGCGTCACTGCCCAGCTTGCCCTTGTCGCCCACAAAGAGCGTGAACTCGCCGAACTTCCGCTCCTCCTGCTTCTCCGTCTCCTTCATGATCTCGGGCTTCAGGCCCTCGTGGTCGTACACGAACATCTTGAAGGCGGGGATGCCGGGCCGGGCGGGGATGTGGTAGCAGACCACGTTGTCCTGCTGGTACTTCTCGTCGCTGCCGCTGGCGGTGTTGATGCACTCGATGGTGAAGTTGGGGATCTCCCAGAGCTTCAGCGCCATGAAAGGCACGGCCACGTGGTGGCAGGCCATGTCACCGATGGTGCCGGTGCCGAACTGCTTGTAGTCGCGCCAACTGAAGGGATGGAGCCCGTCGTGGTACTCGCGGTAGGGGGCGGGGCCGATCCAGGTGTCCCAATGCACGCCCTTCGGCACGGGCTTAGTCGGAGGACGCCCGTCGTTGCCGCCGAAGTTGCGGCCCAGGATGGTATGGGACTCCAACACGTTCCCAATGGTTCCGGCCTGAACGTACTCGGCCACGCGGCGCATCGTCTCGCTGCAGTAGCCCTGGTTGCCCATCTGAGTGAGCACCTTCTTGCGCTTGGCTGCCTTCGCCAGGGCGTCACACTCGTGGATGTTGTGGGCCAGGGGCTTCTGGCAGAAGACGTGCTTACCCATGTTGATGGCCCGGATGGCCGCCGGCGCGTGGCAGTGATCCGGCGTGGCGATCAGCACCACGTCGATCTCCTTGCCGGACTTGGCCAGCATCTCACGGAAGTCGTTGTAGACCTTGGGCTGAGGCCGGTCCTTGACCTTGTCCTTCAGCACCGACGCGAGGGTGTTGTCGTCGATGTCGCAGAGGGCGACCAGGTTCTCTTCCAGCGCGCTGTCCACGCTGTACCCGCCCATACCGCCCGCGCCAATAACGGCGACGTTCAGCTTGCCCGCGGACTTGGGCTGAGCCATAAGGTAAGGCATGTTCAGAAGGTCAGTGGCGGCGGCGGCGCCCGCGAGAGCCGCGCCCTTCTTCAGTAGTCCTCGTCGCGTGTAGCCCGTCGACATGCTAGTGACTCCTTTCATGTCCGGGCGGTAGGATGCAGCGGACCGCCGGTTCCGACCCGCCGAAGGGCCTCCATCGGCCTTCCGTTTCCCATCACTACCAACCCATTGCTCTGCAAGGCACCGCTAGAGTAGAGCGTTCCCACCCGCGGCCCCGTATGCCTGAACCCACTTCCCATTTCCTCGAGCCCTTCGGCGTCCTGCTACAGGCGAAGGCGCCTGTAGCCAAGGCACGAAGGCCCCGCGAAGGCGACCCGCCTCCGCCCTAGTTGCGACGTGTCCGGCGGGTTGCCAAGCCCCTCCCTATGACCGATGCCGCTGCCGTGCTTCCACCAGCTTTTCTGGTCCTTCCGCATCTCCGCGAGGGTTGCCAGTCTCGCCGCGGCGGGAAGGCAGTGGTCGAGGCGCGCAGACAGCTGCGAAGCGACGGTCCGTGACGGCCGGCTAGGACCATCGATGCTCAGTTCGGTCTCGGAGGTACGACTACCTCGCAGCAGTAGATGCGGGTCGTAAGGTCGTAGGGGGGGCTGAGAAGGGTGGATGGTTGGGACCTGTCGGACCGGTCTGACCTGTCGGACAGTAAGGGCCTTGGGGGATGGCTGGGTGGCAGCGGCGGTAGTGAGTGTCCGGAGGCCGACCGCCCGGCGGCGAATCACCGGGCCCAGGGGCCAGATCCTCCCAAAGGAGGGTTCTGGCCCCAAGGTGCCACGGTGTTTGGAACCCCGGTTCAGCGGGATTGAGCCTCGAAGCCCGGCGATTCACCGCCGGGCGGACGGCCGCCGGGCACTCATGTCACGCCTGGCAGCAACCCCGACCCCGAGGCCCTCACCGTCCGACCGGTCCGACAAGTCCGACCGGTCCCAGCCTTCCGCCCTGTGAGGTCCTTCCCCTGCAACCTTACGACCCGCCCCGTGCAGGAGGCCGCACTTGCCTTCACGCCGGCCCCCAGCACATCTTGAGCAGGGAGCATCTGGGGTTGACGGTTGGGGAAAGGTACGGGCCATGGCAGACAAGACCTTCCTGGCCTGCTTGCCGGGGGATGTGGGGCTCTCCCCCGAGCTGAGCAGCGACATCGAGCTGGTGGAGCGTCTCTGGACGCAGGTTCTGGAGGAGCACGGGGAGGGGGAACTGCTGCACCTGGCAGCCCTGCTACGCGAGCGATCTGCTGGGGGCCACGAGACCGAGAGCCCTTCGGCGTTCCTGGAGGGCGCGCCCCAACTGGAGGAACCCGAGTGCGTGGCGGGGCTGCTCCGAGCCTTCACCATATACTTCCAGCTCCTGAACACGCTGGAGCAGAAGGAGATCGTGCGGGTTAACCGGGCCCGGCAGGCTGAGGGAGGGGGCGCGCCCCACCCTGAGTCGCTGGGCGATGCGCTCTGCCGAATCCGGGAGGGCGGCCTCAGCGCCGAGGAAGTGCAGGCGCTGCTCCTTCGCCTCGACATCCAGCCCACCCTCACCGCCCACCCCACCGAGACACGCCGCCGCGCCGTGCTGGACAAGCTCCTCGCCATCGGCCGCACCCTGGCCCTCGCCCAGCGGCCCCTGCAGTACGCCGGCCTGGAGGAGCCCCTCCACGGTTGGGAGCACCCCGAGGAGACCCTGCGGCACTACCTCACCCTGCTCTGGCAGACCGACGAGCTGGCCGCCAACCCGATCCAGGTGACCGACGAGGTTCAGAACACCCTCTACTTCCTGGAGCGCACCATCCTGCAGGTCGTCCCCCTGCTGCACCGGGACCTGCGCCGGGCCCTGGCGGAGTACTACCCGGGGCACGAGTTCCACATCCCGCCCTTCCTGCGTTACCGCTCCTGGGTGGGCGGGGACCGCGACGGCAACCCCAACGTCACGCCGCAGGTCACCGGCCAGACCCTCCTGCTGTTGCGGGCGCGCGTGCTGCGGGCCTACCTGCAGCAGGTCCGCGAACTCCAGGCGGAGCTGACCCAGAGCGCGCGTCGGGTCACCCTCACGCCGGAGCTCCAAGCTTCCCTGGAGGCCGACCGAGCGGCCCTGCACCCCGACCTGGACGACCTCCGCCAGGTGGAGGGCGAGCCCTTCGCCGAGAAGCTGCTCTTTGTCCGCCTCAGGCTAGAGGAGACACTGCGCCAGGCGGAGGAGCAGCGGGGGAGCACTGAGGGCTCGCGCTCCTTCGGCCCGCAGCCGCCGGCCTACCCTTCTGCCCAGGGCTTCCTTCACGACCTCGAGGCTCTCCAGCGCAATCTGCTGGAGGGCGGGAGCGGCCACCCGGCCGGCTCCGGGGCGCTGGACTGGCTCCTGTTGCAGGCCGGCGCCTTTGGCTTTCACCTCGCCACCCTGGATGTGCGGCAGCACAGCGACGAGCACGCCCGTGCCGTCGGCGAGCTCCTCAGCGCCGCCAGCCTGCTGCCCGCGGGGCGGCCCTATGAGGACCTGCGCGAGGAGGAAAAGCAGCGTCTCCTTACCCAGGAGATCAGCAGCCGTCGGCCCCTGGTGGGCGCCGATTGGCGGCCCTCCGAGGAGACCGCCCACGTCCTTCCCGTCTTCGCCCTCATCCGCCAGGCCCAGCGGGAGCTCTCCCCGGACGCCATCAAGTCCTACGTGATCAGCATGACCCACCAGTTGAGCGACGTGCTGGAGGTGCTTCTGCTGGCGAAGGAGGCCGGCCTGGTCCGCTGGCGGGCGGGGTTGGAGGGGCCTGTCATGGAGAGCGACCTGGACGTGGTGCCGCTCTTCGAGACCATCGACGACCTCTCCCGCGCCGACGGGTTCCTCCGGGAGTTGCTGGCCCACCCGCTCTACCGGCAGCACCTGGAGAGCCGCGGGCGGTTCCAGGAGATCATGCTGGGTTACTCAGACAGCAGCAAAGACGGCGGGTACCTGGCCGCCAACTGGTGGCTCTACCGCACGCAGTCACGCCTGGCGGAGGCGTGCCGGGACCACGGAATCGAGCTGCGGGTGTTCCACGGGCGCGGGGGCACGGTAGGCCGCGGAGGCGGCCGGGCGAACCGCGCCATCCTCGCCCAGCACCCGGAGGCCTTCGGCGGCCGGATCCGCTTCACGGAGCAGGGGGAGGTGATCTCTTTCCGCTACGGGCTGCCCGCGCTGGCGCATCGGCACCTGGAGCAGATCGTGAGCGCGGTGATGCTGGTGGCGGCGCGGCTACCCAGGCGCCCGGCGCCCCCGCCGGAGTGGGCCGAGGAGATGTCGCAGCTCGCGGAGCACTCCCGGCAGGTCTACCGGGCGCTGGTGCACGAGGATCCCGACTTCTGGACCTTCTACACCCGGGCCACGCCCATCGCCTACATCAGTCGGCTGCCCATCGCCTCTCGGCCCACCTTCCGGCCGGGCGGCGGGGGGCCGGTCGGCCTGGAGAGCCTGCGGGCCATCCCCTGGAACTTCGCCTGGGTCCAGAGCCGCTACGTGGCGCCGGGATGGTACGGACTGGGCAGCGCGCTGGCCGCCTTCGCCTCGGAGAGCGACGAGGGCCTCCCCCGTCTGCAGGCGCTCTACCGCGAGTGGCCCTTCTTCCGAACGCTGCTGGACAACGCCCAGTTGGAGCTAACCCGCGCCCACCTGCCCACCGCCGCGCGCTACGCCGCCCGGGTCCGCCCAGCGGAGCTGGGACAGCGGATCCACGCACGGCTGGCGGAGGAGTACGGCCTGGCGAGGGAGTGGGTGCTGAAGGTCACGGAGCAGCGGGAGCTGCTGGAGAAGGCCCCGGCGGTGAGAGCGACCGTGGTGCTGCGCAACCCCGCGGTGGCGCCGCTCAACGCAATTCAGGTCGCCCTGCTGGAGCGGACCGAGCGACTGAGCCCAGAGGACCCAGGGTATGCCGCCTGGCGCCGCGCGCTGCTGCTGAGCCTCGTGGGGGTCGCCGCCGCGATGCAGAGCACGGGGTAGCGGGGGTCCACTGCTGCGTCACCAGCCCCAGTGGCGTAGCAGCCTCCCGACCAGGTTCCACCCACCTCACCCGCATCATGCGCGAAGCGCTTGCGCGTGGTGCATGACGCGGGTTGGGCCCTTCCCCTTCGACCCCACGACCTCACGAGCCTGCCATCCGCCTCCATGCCCACGCCCCACCCCTCACGCTAAGCTCAGAAGGGCAGGAAACCATCGGATCTGAGGCAGGCTCAGGCCTGCCCCTCTGAGCTCTTGGGAACCAGTGATCTCCTGTCTCCGCCAGCTTGGCCTGCTCTATTCAGGAGAGCATGTGGTAGCCCGCGCCATGCATTGCGCGCAGGCGCTTCATGCACCATGCGGGTTAGAGGGAAACGGCCGCTGCGCGGAGCAGATCCCCTGTAGGCAGTGGGCGGGGTTGCACGGTTGTCAGTGAGGGGGCTGGGATGGCATCGACGACAAGAAGGGAAGCGCTGCGGTTGGCAACCAGGGTCGCCCTGGCTCGCGCCGCCGCTCCTTGGCTCTGGGCTGGCGCGCCCTGGGGGCCTGCGGGAACGGCGGCGGCAGCCGCCGCTTCGGAGGGGAAGAGGATGGCTGAGTCTGAGGATGCGCGCATCGCCCGCAGGCTGGAGTGGTTCCAGGACCAGAAGCTCGGCTTCTTCACGCACTGGGGCGTCTACAGCCAGTGGGGCTGCATCGAGTCCTGGCCGCTGGTCGAGGAGGACAAGTGGGCCCGGCCCGCCGACCTCAAACCCTGGGTGGACCGCGACAGGGACATGGAGCAGTTCAAACGGGACTACTGGGACCTCAACCGCACCTTCAGCCCCGCGCACTTCGAGCCTGCCGAATGGGCCCAGGCCGCCAAGGACGCCGGGATGCGCTACTTCGTCTTCACCACGAAGCACCACGATGGCTTCAGCATGTTTGATACGAAGCAGTCCAGCTACCGCGTGACGGACCCCTCCTGTCCCTTCAGCACCAATCCGCGCGCCAACGTCGCCAAGCAGCTCTTCGAGGCCTTCCGCGCCAAGGGTCTTGGCATCGGCGCCTACTACTCCAAGGCGGACTGGCACCATCCCGACTACTGGGACCCCGGCTCGCCCGCGCGCACCCGGAACCCCAACTACGACACCCACGCCCAGCCGGAGAAGTGGGCGCGCTTCGTCAGCTTCGTCCACAGACAGATCGAGGAGCTGGTCACGGGCTGCGGCAAGGTGGACATCCTGTGGCTGGACGCCGGGCAGGTTCGCCCCCCGGACCAGGACCTTCAGATGGACAGGCTAGCCGCCATGGCTCGGAGCCACCAGCCGGACCTGCTCATCGTGGATAGGACCGTCGGCGGCAGGTACGAGAACTACCGCACCCCCGAGCAGGAGGTCCCCGACAAGCCCTTGCCCTACCCCTGGGAGTCCTGCATCACGATGGGCGACCAGTGGTCCTTCAAGCCTAACGACCGCTACAAGTCCACCTCCCAGCTCATCCACTTGCTCGTGGACGTCGTCGCCAAGGGCGGCAACCTGCTGCTGAACGTGGGCCCGCAGCCGGACGGACAGCTTCCCGAGGAGGCCCTGAAGCGCATGAGGGAAATGGGCGCCTGGCTGAAGGTGAACGGCGAGGCCATCTACGGCACCCGCCCCATCGCCCCCTACCGCGAGGGCTCTTTCGCCTACACCCGCAAGGGGAAGCACGTCTATGCCATCTACCTGCCCGCCGCAGGTTCAGACGCCGCGCCGGACCTGCCGAAGGAGCTGCGCCTACCCTCTCTCCAGCCCGCGGAAGGCACTGAAGTGCGTCTGCTAGGCTGGCCGAAGCCCCTACAGTGGCGCCGCGACGGCACCGAGTGCCTGGTCGCGCTCCCGACGGAGTCTCTACGCGCCCCCACCGCCCGTCATGGCATCGCGCTGAGGATGGAGATCAGCGAAGCCCTGTTGAAGAGCTGACGCGAGAGCGCTGCGGGGACCGAAGGTATGGGGACGTCCGGCTCAGCGGCCGATGGAGCGGCCTATCGTTGCAGCGACGCCATCCCCCCGGAAACCGGAGTAAGCTCATCCTCTGGCATCTCGAAGGTGAGGGAGTCGGCGGGGTCGCCGCACAGGGTGACTGCATAGATGCGGCGCCCCCTGGCACCCAGGGGCCCGCGATCCTCTGTAACCCTAGCCTCAGTGAGGGTTCCTCCAAAGGGAAACTGGACCAGCGAACCAACTGGCAGTGTGGGTCTCGCATGGGGACATAATGACTGAGCATTGCCGTCGAGCTCTATCAGGTCGTGGCTCTCACGCTGAATCCCTAGGTCGTTTTGGACCATGAGCGCTACGAGCTGGTCTCCGTCCATCAGGCCTACCGGCACGGCATCGGCGCGCTTTGCCTCCTGGCGTGCACCAGAGCTGAAGCCACTCGTGGTGATGATGAGCCCCTGTTCGTGAGCGCCAAGCGCGCCACGCAACTGCTGGACCGTAGGCGCCTGAATGTTCTGCTTCCACCGCTTAACCTGCACAGCCATCCTTAGGCGCACCACATCGCCAACGACTAGGATGCCCCGCACGTCAATCCCACCGTCATTGCCACGGCTCGTGACTGCCACGTTCTCGAAGCCCAGTTTCACCAACAGTGCCCCAATGAGATCCTCGAAGGCCGGGGGCGGTATCCGCCGAAGCCTGGTGTGAAGCTGCTGTCGCACCTTGGCGTTGTGCTGCTCTATCTGAGTGACGAGCCCGCTGCCGACCCACTCCGTCAGGCCCACCATCCCCTTACCATGTTTGGTGAAGCGTGGGGTCTCACCGCGGAGGGTTTTCCGGCCAATCTCGGTGAGGATCTGGGCGTACATCGTATCCTGGGGCGTTTTCCCCGCCGTACGGAGGAGCCCTAGCCTAAGCGCCTCCTCAGTTATCCGGCGGTAGTGCATCGGAGCTCCGCTGGCCTCCTGCCGGAGCACTCGCTCGGCAGCGCTGAGGAAAGACAGAGTGCTGGTCCCGGCCGCCGGCCCCTCAGGGCCAGCAAGGATCGCCCCCTCGACCGATCCGCTCAGCGGGGGCTCGCCAAGGGATGAGGTGGTGGCACGCCGCGGTGCGAATTCGGGCAGACCCCAGTCCCTGAGAGCGAAGCGCCCCCTTGCCGTGCGCTGGAATCGGGAGGCCTCGCCCTGGTCCCTGATGTCTACTGCGAGCTGAGCGTGAATGGTCTGGGAGGGGGTCTTTCCACCGCTGGTCCACAGGCCCTGGCCCAGCACCTGCTCGGTGATCTCAGGAGCGCTCAGGGGCTTCATTGCATCGCTTAGCACCTTGGCAACAGCTTCGAGCAGCTTCACGTGGCACGGCCTTTCGGCGGGGAGCGGCCCACCTCCATCAGGTACATCCGGGGTACATGGGGGAAAGGAGGTCATTTCGGGCTCTCGCGGTCGGGATTACGGATAGGTTCGCCACTGCATGCGCTGGCCTCTCACTTGACGCAACGACTGGCCGAGCGGCCTATCCTCTGCACTGCGGCGAGAGCTCACGCTCGCTGCTAGTGGCGGGTGGCGATCGCTGGTGACCCCCGCGAAGCCACGGGCCTGTGGTTGGGCAGGAATGACGCGCTGGGCTGTCCGGAGCTATGCCGGGACCGGTAGCGCGTGCAACGGCCCCTGTCGGCTGAAGGCTCGGCCCTGCTGCCAAAGGGCAGTCCAGTGGCTAGGCGCCGGCTGGCGTGCTGGCGGGAGTGCACAGCAAGCAGCCACAGCAAGCAGCCACAGGACCGTTGCGGGCTGCCCGATGGGGCTACTCCAGCTCCTCCCAGCGCTGCACAAGCTGCCCCACCACTATCATTAGGTCTGCCATGGTGTGGGTATTCGATGCCGCCGGCTCGAGCTCCGAGATTGCGGTGTCCTCCGGGTACTTGGCCTTGGCCTCCGCCAGTAGGCGGCTGTAGGTGTCGGTGGTGGGCCGAAGTGGAAGGGCCCTCGGCTCCACCTGAGCTACCGCCTTTAGGTCTCGGTACAACTGATTGGCTGCTTGCAGGGACAATACTTCCTCCTTCAGATGACCTAGCATGCTGCCCCTCAGTGTAGCAGGGGAAGGCACGGACAGCAACCTGACAGAGGGCAGCGCCCGGGAGCAGATGCCTGTGCGTGGGGTGGCCTATCCCGCGAGGCACCGCGTGTGAGGAGTGGAACGCATCAGGCCAGAGCAGCCGGGCACCTATCGAAGGGGCGGCCTCGGCACGCAGGCGCTCAGGGAGGGGTGGCAGTTGCCGGCCTGCAAGCACGCGAGAGGGCTGGAGCGGCCTCCGTCGCGATGGAGTAGGGGCGCGATCGAGGAGCAGCATCAGACCGCGGGATGCCGCCTGATGCTGCCACCATATTCAGAGCGGCGGATCAGCTGCGTCGCCGGCGGAGAAGGGCTAGAGGGCCGAGGCCCAGGAGTCCCAGAGCCAGCGACGCAGGCTCGGGAACGGTGCTGCAGGCTAGGTCCAGATGCCCAATCGCGAAGCTGGTGGACCAGCCGTCGGGCGCTGGCCCCGGCCTGGTCTCGAACACCACCTTCGAGATGTTGGCAGTTGCGGAGGTAACGCCCAGGTAGGCGGCCTCTGGAGGGCCAACCGGGCCTGACTGAGCGGGGATCACGAAGCTGCCCAACAGGCCACCGGTGCTGTCGTAGGCGTAGATGGCCGCGTAAGCGAGCGCGAAGTCCGCGCTCTGGATTTGGGTCCCAACACCGCTTACGGGCGCCGCCAAGGTGATCTCCATCGGCCCTGTCATGCCCAAGCCGGGGAGATACGGATCGGAGGGTCCTACGCAGATAAGCGCTTCACCATCGGGGTACACGCCGGGCAGGTTGTATGGGGAAGTGTCTAGCCGCTGCATGAAGGGATAGCCTGTCTCGATGGAAACAGCGAGCCCGCCGTCGAAGTAGGCTGTGGCGTAGGGCGGCACCAAGACCTCAAACCCCGCCCCAAGCTGGGCCCAGTCCACCTGATCAGTGGCGCCCAGCAGAGGGCGGTCAGTCACCAGTGACACCTGCGCCTCGGCCGGCAGAACCGCCATGCACGCCAGCGCCACCAGCAGCGTGGCCAAGCCACGCGGTACCTGGAACTGCATCGTACTGTCTCCTGTTCTTGGGGGGCTGAGCTCCGGAGGCAGCGCCGCCCCGAGGCCCCCCTGCCCAAGTCTAGGCTCCCTTGGTGTACCCTAAGCTGACACATCCCTGATAGGGTGCTCCTATCTGCTTCCTATCGGTAACTAGTACATCCATACATACTTGGTAGCGGCAGCGATCCCCAAGGCGTCCTTCGGCTCCGCGGGCCCGGCGCTGAGGACGTGCCGCGCCCGAACCGAACCTTTGGCTGGGAGGGTGGGGCCTTCCCTATGGAGCACCCGTTGAGAGGGGTGGGGAGCGTGGGCGACTGGGAGCTGAGGGTGATCAGTGCACGGGGAGGCGACCTATCCGCTTTCGACGCCATCGTCCGTCGCTTCCAGGACATGGCCGTTGGGTACGCCTACTCCCTGCTCAAGGACTTCCACCTGGCGGAGGACGCGGCGCAGGAGGCCTTCCTGCAGGCCTTCCGTGACCTCCCGTCCCTGCGTGAGCCGGCCGCCTTCCCGGCCTGGCTTCGGCGCCTCGTGTTCAAGCACTGTGACCGCATCACCCGCGGGAAGCGCCTGCCGGTGGTGCCCCTGCAGGAGGCGACCGAGGTAGCCGATGCCGGAGCGGGCCCCCTGGACGCCCTTGCGCGGCAGGAGACCGAGGCTCAGGTCCTGGACGCCGTCGAGGCGCTCTCGGAGAAGGAGCGCACGGCGACCGCCCTCTTCTACATCAACGGGTACTCACTGGACGAGGTGAGCGGCTTCCTGGAGGTGCCGGTGGGCACCGTGAAGCGCCGCCTCCATTCCGCGCGGGCGCGCCTGCGCGAAAGGATGGTCCCTCTGGTGGAAGACGCCCTGAAGCAGCACGCTCCCGGCGAGGGGTTTGCTCATCGCGTTCGGCAGGCCCTCGAGGGCGTGCCGTTGATCAGCTTCAACCTTCACAACCTGCTCCCCGGCTGGAGCCCGGAGGTCTCCTGCTTCTCCTCCTGCCTGCGCTCAGTGATGGAGTACCTGGGCACCACCTGCGACGGCTCC
>DASXUI010000580.1:0-2840 GCA_036504955.1 Armatimonadota bacterium | reverse complement strand
GGCGCTAGCTAGGGCCCTGGTGTTCGTGGCCCTGATCCTAAGTTCCGACGTTCCAGGTCACGGCCGCGACCTGTCCCCCATCCTACCTGACCCCAAGCTCACGCCGGGGGACGTGCTGCCGGTGACGGCGGCCGACATCTGTGTGCCGGGCTACAGCGGCAAGGTTCGAAACGTCCCCGAGTCGGTAAAGCAGAAGGCCTATGCTCTCTATGGCATCACCTCCCACGGCCCCAGGGAGTACGAGGTGGACCACCTCATCAGTCTGGAGCTGGGGGGGAGCAACTCCATCCGCAACCTGTGGCCGCAGTCCTACAAGACGCAGCCCTGGAACGCGACCGTGAAGGATGGGCTGGAGAACCGGCTTCACAAGCTGGTGTGCGAGGGGAAAGTGGACTTGGGCACGGCCCAGCGGGAGATCGCCACCGACTGGGTCGCGGCGTACAAGAAGTACTTTGGCACTGACCTCCCCAAGGGGCGGAGCGCCAAGGGCGTTCGAGTCCGGGGGACCGGCCCCGCGCCTCGGGTAACTCTCCGCGCACCCGTAGCCGGAATGGTATGGGTCAACACGCAGTCGGGCAAGTACTTCCGTCCCGGCTCCCGGTACTACGGGAAGACCAAGGTGGGCCAGTACATGACCGAGGCGCAGGCGCTGCGGCAGCACTATACGGCCGCGAGGAACTAGCATGCAGTGCCTACGTGATCGCGCGGATGCCCGCGCCGTACACCACGCAGAAGCGCTCGTGGCACCATGCGGGCTAGGGGGTGGGTCTTGGCACGGAACCAGAAGCTGACAGCCGTGATTCGGGGGCGGAAGGTCGAGAGTGTCGAGCAGGTGGAGGGGCAGGCGACCGTGACCTTTGGCGATGGCTCCCGAATGGTGATCCGAACAGGGGCCCCTCTCGCGGACCCAACCCCAACGGGAACGGTGAAGGCCGTTCGGCAGAGGGGAACTCTGCTCCAGATGGACTACGAGGAGGGCGGCACGCTGGAGGTCACCACCGCTGAAGAGACCTCCAGCGTCCTCCTCCGCGACCGTGACCAGCGGTTCGAGTATGCTGACTGAGCAGCTTTGCGGCGTGTAGGCGAGAGGCGATACGCTGGGTGCTCCCCGCCCATCGCGCCGCTTCAGTGGGCTGCACTGAAGGGACCCAAACAGAAGAGGCCCAACCACAGGGTATGTGGTTGGGCCTCTGTGCTACAGGGGCGACAGGGTTCGAACCCGCGACCTACGGTTTTGGAGACCGCCGCTCTACCAGCTGAGCTACGCCCCTATGTCCGGCGGCGGAACCGCCGAATCATTGTATCATTCGCGCCGGCCGTGGGCAATACACGGGCCCCTGTTGGGGCTCATGGCTTGCTCGCGGTGCCTGGATGCCGGACGGTACCCCGTGAGGGGATGGGGTCCTGCGCCCAGGCGGTGGCGCGGTCTTGTGCTGCCTGGCGGCGGGCCTGTTGGGGCCCGGCCGCTAGCGCTGCTCCCGGTGCGGCGTCCGCTTGTCGCACTTCCGGCAGTACTTCTTGATCTCCAGCCGGTCCGGGTCGTTGCGCTTGTTCTTGGTGGTCGCGTAGTTGCGCGACTTACACTCATTGCAGGCGAGCGTGATGATGATGCGGACTTCCTGCTTGGCCATCCGTTACCTCCCGCGGGAATCCGCTTATTGGATGATCTTGGCGACGACGCCGGCACCGACGGTGTGGCCGCCCTCGCGGATCGCGAAGCGGAGCCCTTCCTCCATGGCGATGGGCTGCAGCAGCTCGCCCACGATCGTCACGTTGTCCCCGGGCATCACCATCTCCACGCCCTCGGGCAGCTCCACCGTCCCCGTCACGTCCGTCGTTCGGAAGTAGAACTGGGGTCGGTAGCCCTTGAAGAAGGGAGTATGGCGTCCGCCTTCTTCCTTGCTCAGGATGTAGACCTCGCCCGTGAACTTGGTGTGGGGCTTGATGCTGCCCGGCTTCGCCACGACCTGTCCGCGCTCGATCTCCTTGCGCTCCACCCCGCGCAGCAGCAGGCCGACGTTGTCGCCCGCCTGCCCCTGGTCCAGGATCTTGCGGAACATCTCCACGCCCGTGCAGACCGTGCTGCGGGTCGCCTTGATGCCCACGATCTCCACCGGCTCGCCGGTCTTGACCACGCCGCGCTCCACGCGTCCCGTCGCCACCGTGCCACGACCCGTGATGGTGAAGACGTCCTCCACCGGCATCAGGAAGGGCCGGTCCACCGCGCGCTCGGGGGTGGGCACGTAGCTATCCACCGCGTCCATCAGCTCCTGGATGCTCTGGATGTCGGCCTCGGAGCCCTCCAGCGCCTTCATGGCGGAGCCCTTGATCACGGGGATATCGTCGCCGGGGAACTCGTACTTGCTCAGGAGCTCCCGGATCTCCAGCTCCACCAGCTCGAGGAGCTCGGGGTCGTCCACCTGGTCGGTCTTGTTCATGTAGACCACGATGTAGGGGACGCCCACCTGGCGGGCCAGCAGGATGTGCTCGCGAGTCTGGGGCATGGGGCCGTCCGCCGCGCTGACCACCAGGATGGCGCCATCCATCTGGGCGGCTCCGGTGATCATGTTCTTGATGTAGTCGGCGTGGCCGGGGCAGTCGACGTGCGCGTAGTGGCGCGTGTCGGTCTGATACTCTACGTGGAAGGTGGAGATGGTGATGCCACGGGCCCGCTCTTCGGGCGCCGCGTCGATCTCCTCGTACTTCTTGAACTCCGCTCCGCCCTTGGTCGCCAGGTACTGGGTGATGGCGCTGGTGAGCGTCGTCTTCCCGTGGTCTACGTGGCCGATCGTTCCCACGTTGACGTGCGGCTTCGTCCTCTCGAACTTTGCTTTTGCCAT
>DASXUI010000579.1:0-3175 GCA_036504955.1 Armatimonadota bacterium | reverse complement strand
GGCCCACGCCGACATTGCCATTCTAGGGCCCTCCCCAAACGGCCGTCAAGCACGCTGAGGGGGAGGTGAGGGGAGGGGGTGAGGGGAGGAGACGTGAGGGGGTGAGTGGGTGAGCGGGTGAGGGGGTGAAGGAGCCTCATGGGGGGCCAAGCTGGCTGCACTTGGCGCCTAGAATGGCGTTGCCGGCGGACGCGGAAATGCCCGTGCAGGGCTGAGGCGGGCTGGGGCATCACGACCTCGTGGATCTGCAGGCGGCTTGGCGCCCCGTTGGGGCATGCCAAGTTCGGCCGGGAGTAGCCTTGCCGGCGCCAAGTGCAGCCAGCTTACCTCCCTTTGAGGCTCCTTCACCCCCTCACCCGCTCACCCACTCACCTCACCCCCTCACAGCTCGACGGTTCGGCCGCTGATCGCGGACCGGTACACGGCTTCCACTACACGGGTTACCTGCAGGCCGTGGTCGGCGTTGGAAAGGGGCTGGGCGGTGCCGTGGATGCTGTCTAGGAAGTTGCGGACCGGCGTGGTGACCGGCGGCATCTCCGGCTCCTGGGTCACTACCTCTGGGACGATGCCGTGGGAGCGCTCCGTGAGGGTCATGGGCACGCCGGCAACGTGCAGGGTGAGGCCGGAGCAGAAGTAGTGGCTGTGGATGCGGCGCTCCGGGTGGGCGCTGTCCGCTCGGGTGGTGATGCTGGCCAGCACGCCGCCCTCCAGCTCCAGGCTCACGGCGGCTGCCATGTCGTCGGGCGCGCTGTCCATCATCGCCTGCACGCGCCGGCAGCGCAGTCCGGAGGTCCAGAGCACCTCGCTGATGAGGTGGTGGCCCCCGTCCATGAAGTATCCCCCGCCGTTGGCGACCGGGTCCGCGCGGAAGAGGGTAGGGGGAACCACGCCGGGCAGCGAGTCCGGCAGCGGGGCGCGGCCGAAGACGAACTCTCCGTTGCCCTGCCAGGAGAGGGTGATGGCCTCTAGCTTGCCGGCTCGCTCCGAGGCCAACACCGCGCGCACCAGGTTGGCGTAGGGCCAGTAGGGCGGATTGAGCGCGATCACCAGGGGCAGCTCGCGCTTCTGGGCCAGCTCCTTCAGCTCCGTGGCCTCCGCGCCTGTTAGGGCCATCGGCTTCTCCAGCAGGACGGGGATCCCTCGCTCCAGTGCGGCTTTGGCCTGGGAGTAGTGGAGGTTGTGGGGGGTCGCGATTAGGAGGCCGTCGAGGGGCTCGCGGTCGAGCATCTCCTCGAAGCTCCGGTAGGTGTGGGGCACCTGGAAGTGGGCGGCCATCTGGGCGAGGCGCTCGGGGTCGCGCCGGCAGAGGGCCACCACCTCGGCGTCGGGGGCACTCGTCAACTCCGGCAAGTGGCGTCGAGAGGCGAACCATCCGGCGCCCACCACACCAATCCGCAGCTTCTCCGTGTCCCTGAGCATGGCTTCTCACCTCCTGCTGACTGATTCCGTGAGTAGTAGGCGTGTCCTCTACTCTGAATCCGACCATGCGAACCCACCTTGTTTCCCGCTAGCAGTGACACCCTTTGGCACCGCTGAACGTTGACCCCCGATTCCGCCAATCCTTACAATGAGAACGAACATAAGTTCGATATAAGCCGCATAATGCACGAGGCGCTGGCGCGTCGTGCATGGCGCGGGCTTCCATACGCCCTCGTGAATAGAGCGGGCTATGTGGGCGGCGGGGAGGGCATCGTGAGAAGCATTCTTCATCTGATAATGCCCGGCTTCTACGCGGGGGTGGAGCAGCGCATCGATCCGGAGCTGGAGGGCAGGCCGGTGATCGTCGCCGGGAGGCGCTGGGTGATGGACGCGTCGCCGGAGGCGCGCGTGAAAGGCGTCTGTCCCGGCATGGCCCGCCCTCACGCCCGGCAGATAGTGCCCGACGCGACGTGGGTGGACTTCGCCGAGGAGCGCTATCAGCCCTTCGCTCACCAGGTGTGGGACCTTTTGGTGGACTACACGCTCATCCTTCAGCCCCTTCATGCCCATGAGGTCTTCGCGGATCTCTCCGGGTGCCCGGACCCCGTGGCGGTCACCTCGGAGCTGGTGGAGCGGCTGGAGATGTCTCGGCGCCACGCGGTGGTCACGGTGGCGTCCTGCAAGCTGGTCGCCAAGGCGGTCTCGCGGATGCTGGAGCGCCGCCACTCCTTTGGCTCCGCCGCCTCCTGGGTGGAGCGAAAGACCTTCGATGTTCCTGAGGAGGAGATGGAGTTCTTCCGGGAGCTGCCCCTCAGCTTCCTCTGGCCCCTTTCCCCCCAGGCGCAGGAGCGGCTGCGCCACCTGGGGCTGAAGCTCGTTCGGGACCTCCAGCGCGTTCCGGAGAGGGACCTGGTCCGCCAGTTCGGCTACCCGGAGGCGGACCGCCTGCGCAGGTACGCCTTCGGCAAGGACAGTTCCCGAGTGCTGGCGCTCTATCCCCCGCCGGATCTGGTGGAGAGCCTGACTCTGGACGAGGGGCTCTCCGATGAGGGCGCCCTCCGCTTCTGCCTGGACCGCCTCACGCAGCGGATCTCCCAGCAGCTTCGCTGGAGGCAGGAGGGCTGCCGGCGGCTGGACCTGAAGCTGCGCCTGGCGGGAGGGTCGGAGCTGGAGGGCTCGGTCACCCTCTCCCGCGCCTACTACGACTTCGAGGAGCTTCGGGCCGCGCTCTGGAGGGCCTTCCTCAAATGCGAGGCGAAGGCCGCCGTGGAGGAGTTACAGGTTCGGGCCGCCGACCTTCAGCCGCTGGCCGGACACCAGAGGGATCTCTTCCAGTATGGCTGCCAGGAGCGTCGCAAGAGCCTGGAGCAGGTCTTTGAGGTGCTGAAGGAGCGCTTCGGGCAGAGCTCCCTGGACTACGGCTCCCAGCGCTTCCCCGCCATGATCTCCCGCCGGGAGCGAGTGCTGGCGCAGATCCTATCCTCCTGGCTTCACTAAGCTAGCGGCCGAAAACTGCTTCACCACCAAGAGTCGCGTGCGAGCACGCGATAGTCGTGCGCTGGCGTACAGCACACCAAGACACCAAGGGGACCTTAGCAGATCCCCTCTCTGTGTCCCTCTGTGCCCTCTGTGTCTTGTATCTTGGATGAGGGCCCCGCTAGCCCCTGACGAGGGGAGAGCGGGAGCCAGCGACAACAGGAGAAGAGGTAGGCGGTAGGCCGTGAGTGTCTGGGTCGAACGAGACCGTCACAGAGCT
>DASXUI010000578.1:0-13236 GCA_036504955.1 Armatimonadota bacterium | reverse complement strand
AACGGTGAGAGCGTTGGCGCTCCCCCACCCGAGACGGGCTTCCTGAACAAGAGGAAGGAGACGCTAGGGGGATAGCCTGCTTCCGGCCGGCCAGGCCCGGCCGAGGGCCCTGGATGGCCGGCCAAGAGGCCCCCTACCGGGACCCGTCGTTCCGCCTGACTGCCCCTCCCCCACCCCCCCCAGTGGTCGCAAGACTCGGCACGCTCATGGCGGCCTCGGCGGGCAGGAGCACGGCCGAGGTAAGCCCCGGTGGCGTCTAATCCCCGGTACGCATGCGGCTCCCGCGTCTGGCGTGGTGCCGGGTTGGCCCGCGGCCGCGGCGCACGGATTCCACGTCCTGTGGAGCGCCAGAGCTACTCGCCACTCTGTGGGCAGAGCCCGTGGGGCACGCGAAGCAGGGACTCCGGCCGCTCCCACTGGGGGCTTCCGGCGGGCTACCGGGCCCCGCGCCGCCGCTAGCCCGGCCAGACACCCCGGCCTATCGCCGGGCAGAGCCCCCTTAGCCGTCATGAGGGCCGAGGACACGTTCCCCATGCGTCGCCCCAGTTCCCAAGATCACCCGGCAAGGCTGGCCTCTGCCTACTGAGGCAGGGCAGTGACGGTCCGCTTCTTGCGCGTTGCGGCGCCCTGCAAACAGGTCTACCCATCGCCAGCACGCGCTTGGCACGTGCGGCTGGGCCGTCCTGTTGGAACGGCTCGTTGCCAGCACGTGCTTGGTGTGGGCCAATAGACCCTATGATATAATGAAGCACGGTCGCCGTCAGCTCCCTCGGAGCCCCACGGCAAAGGAGTTCTTCCATGGTTCGCACTTCCCGCCTGGGCGCCCCCTGGCTCGTGGGCGGCACCCTCCTACTTGCCCTCTGCGCGGTGAGGGGCGCCACCTTCGTGTCAGCCGCCAACACCCCACTAGGCTTCGTGGACGTGAAGCGCACGATCAACGAGTACAAGAAGGCCGCTGACTACGCTAAGTCCCTCGAGACCTTCCGCGCCGAGCTGCAGAAGCCACTCACGGAGCTCGAGTCCGGCATGCTGCTGGACGAGGGGCAGCGCAACGACCTCAAGACCTTGCTGGCGAAGCCGCAGCGCAGCGCGGCCGAGGAGCAGAAGCTTACCGCTCTTCAGACCCAGAACCAAAACAACGAGACGGAGCTTCGTCGCCTGGAGGCCCTGCCCAACCCCACGGCGGAGGAGACCCGCAAGAAGACCGAGTTCATCAACCGCATGAATGACCAGAACACCAAGGCGGCCACCCTGAACGATCGCCTGAGCAAGCAGTATGCCGCCAAGCAGCAGGAGCTTGACAACCAGGTCAGAACGGATATCCAGGCGGCCATTGACTCAGTGGCCGCTGACCAGGGCGTGGATGTGGTCATCGACAAAGAGGCCGTGCTCCACGGATCCAAAGAGAAGGACATCACCGACGCGGTAATCGCGAAACTGAACAAGTAGCCGCCGCCCATGACCTGGAAGCTCTCGGAACTGGCCAGTTCACTAGGCGCCCAACTTAGGGGCGAAGATGTCAGCGTGAGCGGGGTCGCCTTCGTGGAGTCGGCAGGGCCGGGGGATATCGTCTTCGTCGAGTCGACGAAGTGGCTCGGCCCTGCCGAGGCGTCTGCCGCCGCGGCCCTCATCGTGCCCGATGGGTTCAGGCCCAAGGACAAGCCCCATCTCGTGGTGGAGAGGCCCCGCCTGGCCTTCCTCAAGGTCCTGTCGGCCTTCTCGGAGGAAACCCCTCCGGCGCCGGGCATTCACCCCACGGCCGTGGTTCCCTCCTCCTGCGTGGTGGACGCTTCCGCGACGGTGGCTGCTCACGTTGTCTTGGGTGAGCGATGTGCCGTCGGTCCCGGAGCAGTGATCGGCCCCCTCGTCGCGCTGGGTGACGACGTGGAGGTAGGTGCCGGTACCGTGCTGCACCCTAACGTGAGCGTGTATTCCCGCACCAAGATTGGATGCCGAGTAGTTGTCCACTCCGGAGCGTCCATCGGAAGCGATGGGTTCGGTTACGAGACGGTGGACGGCCACCACCTCAAGGTCCCTCACCTGGGAAACGTGGTATTGGATGATGACGTGGAGATTGGCGCCAACTCCACGGTAGATCGAGCCAAGACGGGCTCAACCTTCATCGGCAAGGGCACAAAGATAGATAACCTGGTTCAGGTCGCACACAATGTCCGCATCGGGGCTCACTGCCTGATGGCCGGGTGCTCCGCCGCCGCGGGGTCGGCCACCATGGGCGACCACGTGATCCTGGCGGCAGAGGCTGGGGTAGGCCCTCACGTCAAGGTGGGGGATGGGGCCATGGTCCTGGGCCGAGGCGGAGCCATCAGCGACGTCGAGGCCGGCGCCGCGGTGTCCGGCTTCCCAGCCAGGGACCACCGAATCCAGGCCAAGATACAGGCCGTTACAAGCCGGCTTCCGGAGCTGCGGAAGACCGTCCTGGAGCTTGCCCGTCGAGTGGCTGCACTGGAGGCCGAGGCGGGCACGGGCGCCTCCCCCGCTTCCGATCAGGCCGAGGCGTAGCCTGGTGCATCCGGTTTCCCTACGGGTAGGTCCGGAACGTCAACAGACCCTTGGCGCTCCCGTGACCTTCCAGGGAATTGGTCTCCACAGCGGCCGTGAGGGGATCGTGACCGTCCATCCCTCCGATGCGGGAGGCCTCTGGTTCCGCGGCGGGGGACAGCGGTTCTGCGCCCATGCGTGCTATGTCGTAGACACCCGGCGGTGCACAACACTGGGGCTGGGCAACGCGCGCGTATCCACCGTGGAGCACCTACTGGCTGCTCTCCACGCCGAGGAGATAGACAGCGCCGAGATTGAGGTCGCGGGTCCGGAGATCCCCGTGCTCGACGGGAGCTCCCAGCCCTTCGTGGAGGGGCTTCGCTCTGTGTCTCGGCGAGCCACTGATGTCCCCAGAAGGACCCTCGTACTTCGGGGCCCAGTGACCATCACCGACGGGAATGGCTCGCGGATCGAGGGCCGACCCTGGCGAGGGCCCGGTGCCGAAGGACTTGGCGGCGGGCTAAGGATCTCCGCCCGGATCACGCTGCACCACCCGATGCTTGAAGGGCAGCGCGCTTGGAGCCTGCTGGAGCCTGATCGCTTTCTGGCGCAGATAGCCCCGAGCCGCACCTTTGGTCTCATCGAGGAGGTAGCTGCGCTGCTTAGCGGGGGGCACGCCCTGGGCGGCTCCCTGGACAATGCGTTGGTGGTGTATCCTGACCACTACTCCAGCCAGCTCAGGGTCGCCCATGAACCGGCGCGGCACAAAGTGCTGGACATGGTGGGAGACTTGGCCTTGGCCGGAGCCCGCCTGGTCGGATCCATCTATGGCCGCGGCACTAGCCATCGGCTCAACGTAGAGTTCGCAAGGCGCCTGGTGGAGTTGGCCGAGGGCGCTCCGGATCGGGGCGATGACCGCTGCTCGGGCCCTGGTGGCGACGGGTCGGGAACGCTGGAGAGCGTGAGGAGGAGTTCCGAATGAAGAATCAGGAGTCCCAGACCCTAGACATAGAGGGTATACGCGAGATACTGCCGCATAGGTACCCTTTCCTCCTGGTAGACAGGATCCATGACCTGGTTCCCGGTCAGCACGCCACCGGCATCAAGAACGTCACGGTGAACGAGGAGTTCTTTGCCGGGCACTTCCCCGGGTACGCCATCATGCCGGGCGTTCTTATCGTTGAGGCCATGGCTCAAGTGGCGGGAGTGATGCTCCTCAGCGTCCCGCAGCACGCTGGAAAGCTGGCCGTCTTCGCGGGCATCGACCGCACTAAGTTCCGACGTCCGGTCACGCCAGGCGACGTTCTCATCACTGATGTGGAGATCCTGAGGCTGAGGGGCTCTATTGGTAAGGCTTCCGCCGTGGCCCGCGTAGACGGGCAGATCGTGGCCGAGGGCGAGTTCATGTTCGCCCTGGTGGACAAGCCCACCGATCAGGAAGGCAACAGCCTGCCTCTCACTCTGGCCGAGTAGCACCCCCAAAGGCCATAGCATTCGTTCACTGAACATAGAACCTTCGTCCTAAGGACTGTGGCAGACTCCGGCCGGAGAGAGTTGGCCCAGGCCGGCTCCCAACCCCCAAACCGCCCTGGTGGTGGGGCACGGACGTCGGGGGACCAGGCGAGAGCTTCAGTCCAGGAATCCACTTATGAGCATACACGTGACCGCAGTAGTAGATCCCGCGGCGGAGCTTGGGGAGAACGTAACGGTGGGCCCAGGCGCCGTAATCGGTCGGGACGTAGTGATTGGCGACGGAACCTGCATTGAACCCCACGTGGTTGTCGAGCCCGGCACGCGTATTGGGCGGGAGTGCTCCATCCGCACCGGCGCTGTACTGGGCGGTCCGCCCCAGGACCACAAGTTCCGGGGCGAGCGGAGCCTTCTCATCATCGGCGACCGCAATACCATCCGTGAGTTCGTGACCATCCATCGGGCCACCGGCGAGGATAACACCACTTTCATTGGCGATGACAACCTCATCATGGCCTACTGCCACATTGGTCACAACTGCCAGCTTGGCAGCGGCATCATGATGGCTAACCAGGTAGGCGTAAGCGGCCACGTGGTGATCGAGGACAAGGTCGTCTTTGGCGGCATGGTGGGGGTGCATCAGTACGTCCGGATCGGGACGTTGGCGATGGTGGGCGGCTTCTCCAAAATCGTGCAGGACGTGCCTCCCTACATGATGGCCGACGGCCGTCCCGGCAGGGTCTACGGCCTCAATATCCTCGGCCTGCGGCGCCATGGGTTGGCTTCATCCGTTCGCGCCGGCCTCAAACAGGCCTACAAGTTCCTCTACCGCTCCGACATGAACCTCTCCCAGGCCATCGAGGCAATTGAAAACGAGATCGAGGTATCGCCGGAGCGTGACTACCTGCTGAACTTCCTCAACAACGTTCGGGTGGGCTTTGGTGGCAGGCAGAACGACCCCAGCCGGGCGAAGAGCAGGGGGGAGCAGGGCGGTTAGGCCGCCCCGTGGACGGGGCCCGGCCTAGAGAGCCTGGCCTCGCCCGGAACGCACCCATGCCAGATGCCAGCCGAACATCAGCACTCCCCGCTTCTCTTCGCGTCTTCGTGGTGGCCGGCGAGGCTTCGGGCGACGCTCAGGCCGCGGTGCTTGTGCGGCACCTATGCGCTCTTGAGCCTACCTGGTCCTTCGAGGGGGTGGGGGGCTCCCGGATGAGGCAGGCTGGGGTGAGGACCCTCTATGACAGCAGCGCCTGGGGCACCATCGGCATCTGGGAGTCCCTAAAGCTGGTTCCTCGGCTGCTGCGGGTGAAGGCCGCCGTGGCTCAACGCTTCCGCGCCGATGCGCCCGACTTGTTGGTCCTGGTGGACTTCGGCGCCTTCAACTTCCGGCTCGCGCGGACGGTTCGCGGACTGCCCAGGCGAATCGTGTACTACTTCCCACCTGGATCCTGGAAGCGCCGGCCGGCGTCGCCGGAGTTCGCCGCGCTGACGGATCTGGTCATCACTCCCTTCCCCTGGTCGGGGGACAGCCTGAGGGCGGCCGGGGCCAACGCTATCTTTCTGGGCCATCCACTGCTGGATACCTTGGCCCCGCCGGAGGCAGGGGAGGAACTGCTCAAGCAGCTTGGAATGGCCTCGGGAGGCCCGGTCTTCGCGCTACTGCCCGGGAGTCGAAGGCAGGAGCTGAAGGCGCTGCTGCCGCCTCTGCTGGGCGCGGCCGATCGCATCCTTGAACAGGAACCGGAAGCGCACTTCCTCCTGGCGATGGCCCCGAACGTCACCCCGGAGATGGTGGCGCGGCTTAGCGGGCGTCCCTCGGTGCCACTGGTTGGGGGCCGTGAGGCTCTGCCGCTGTCTGGGGGGCACCAGTGTGCCCTGGTGCCAGGTGCCACGAGCCAGTGCCTGGCCGCTGCGGACGTGGTTCTGAGTTGCTCGGGAACCGCCACCCTGGAGGCGGCACTGATGGGGAAGCCACTGGCCCTGTTCTATAGGGTACAGGGGCCCGCTATCCTGGAGGGGCTTCTGCGCCGCCACTCCTTCCGCACTATTGGCCTGCCTAACCTGATCGCGGGCAGACGGATCTGCCCTGAGCTCATTCAGACGGAAGTGAATCCCGAGCGACTTGCGAGCGAGGGGCTCGACCTCTTGCGGAACCAGGCTCGGCGGGAACAGATGATTCGGGACTTCACGGAGCTTCGGAGTCTGCTTGGAAAACCAGGCGGCTCCCTGCGAGCAGCGGAGCAGATCGTGGCGCTCATGCGTGGAGCCCGCGGGACGCCGGCCTCACAGTAGGCGCAAGGGGATGGCCCGCGAAGCCTCGCAAGGGTGCCAGCGGTAAGGTCGATGACTCAGCTCGCGACACCGAGTGGGAGCGCGCCGGCTGCCCGGTATGCGGCCCTACGCGGGCCTCCGGTGTACCAGGGTTAGGTTGAGGAGGACGCAGATCAACAGTGTGATGGAGTTCGCGCGCCGGCGCCGAACCTTCTTCATCGTAGCCATACCGCTTCTGCTCTGGGCCTCCGCGAAGCCCGACTGGCGCAGCTTCGGGATGGGGTTAGGCTTCGTCTTCGTGGGCCAGGCCATCCGCATCTGGGCGTCCGGGTACATCCACAAGGACCAGGCGGTCGCCACTGGCGGTCCCTACGCCTTCATGCGCAACCCCCTTTACCTGGGCAGCTTCGTGATCTGCCTGGGCATCGCGCTGTGGACCAACCGGTGGTGGGCGTGGCCCGTGACCGGCTTTGAGTTCGTGTTTTTCTACTACCTGGCAATACTCTCAGAGGAGAGGTTCCTGGCGCCGCGCCTGGGCGAGACCTATGCCGAGTACTGTGCGGCAGTGCCCCGAGTGCTTCCCCGGCTGCGCCCCTACCCCAAGTCCTCGGGACGATTCCAGTGGGCGCAGGTGATGGGCAATGAGGAGTACCGTTCCGTCCTCCCCATCGCCGTGCTGGCGCTGCTGTTCATACTGCGTATCGCGATGCACTTCTGATGGACACCCCTTCACAGAGCAATAGGGAGCTCCGGCTAAGGCTCTGGCAGTTCGTTAAGCCCTACCGGAAGCGCTATGCTCTGGGCATCCTGTGCGGCGTTCTCTCCAGCCTGCTCATGCTCGCCTACACGGAGCTGCTGAACAGGGCCCTGGATGCCGCCAGCCCCACTAGGCCCCAGTTGGGTGGTGCCACGCCTACCGTGGTGCCGACCGCTCACCCCCGCTTTGCCTGGGAGCTCTTGATCGCCATTCTTGCGATCATGGCCGTGCGGGGAGTGTTCGTGTGGGCCCAGAGCACGCTTGTGGCCTGGAGCGGACTGCGGACTGTTACGGACCTGCGCAACGCCGTCTATGAGCGGGTGCAGCGCCTGTCCCTGAGCTACTTTGAGTCCCGCCCCACCGGACAGCTCATCTCCCGGATGACGGCTGACATGGGCGTGCTCCAGCAGGGGCTGGTTACCAACGTGAGTCGAGCGGTGGACGCGCCGCTCCAGATCGTGCTGGGCATCTCCTACATCACCTGGAAGAGCCCTCTGCTGGCGCTGCTTCTCCTCCTCTGCATCCCCATGATCAACAGCCTCATCCGCAAGGCCGGCCTGCGCATGAAGCGAGCAACTGGGCAGATCAATGCCGCCAACGCGGACCTGGCCCAGGTGCTGGAGGAAACCATCAGCGGCGTCCGGGTCGTCAAGTCCTTCGCCATGGAGGACGAGGAGATCGCCCGCTTTGAGAAGCTGAGCAAACACGTCTTCGGCTCCGTCATGAGGAGCGTTCGGGTCACCAGTACGCTTCAGCCCATGGTGGAGGTCGTATCTGCCGTGGGGTTCCTTCTGATCCTGGGCGTGAGCCTGACGTGGATCGCCAACGGTACCATGAGCATGGGGCTGCTCCTGCTGCTGGTGATGTGGATCGATAGGGTCCGTACCTCGTGGCAGCGGATCGGCGACATCGTGATGACGTACAACGCCACACTGACCTCGGCCAGCCATGCCTTCACCCTCCTCGATGAGGTGCCGGAGGTGCAGGACAGGCCCGATGCCGTCGCCATTCCCCCCATACACGGGAACCTGGAGTTCGACCACGTCACCTTCTGTTACGACGATGAGACGCCGGTACTGCGGGACATCAGCTTCCAGGTGCGGCCCGGGGAGTGCGTGGCCCTGGTGGGCCTCTCGGGAGCGGGCAAAACGACGCTTGTGAACCTGGTCCCCAGGTTCTACGACCCCACGCGCGGCGCCATTCGGGCGGATGGGCTGGATCTGCGTGAAGTCACCATGAAGAGCCTGCGGCAGCAGATCGGCATCGTGCCTCAGGAAACCTTGCTCTTCAGCGGCTCAGTCTATGACAACATCGCGTACGGGAGCCCTGGTGCCAGCCGCGAGGAAGTGGAGCGCGCGGCGCGGGTGGCCTACGCCCACGACTTCATCACTGCTCTGCCCGAGGGCTACGATACGCTCGTGGGCGAGCGAGGGGCGAAGCTCTCAGGCGGACAGCGCCAGCGCCTGGCGATCGCCCGCGCCGTGCTGCGGAACCCACGGATCCTGATCCTGGACGAGGCCACCTCCTCCCTGGACACGGAGTCGGAGCAGCTTGTGCAGCAGGCCATGGAGGTCCTGATGCGCGGCCGCACGACGCTGGTGATCGCCCACCGATTGTCCACCATCCGCGGCGCGGACCGCATTCTGGTCCTGGAGAAGGGCCGGCTGGCGGAGGAAGGCTCCCACGATCAGCTCATTGCCACGGCGGGCCTCTACTCCAGGCTGCATCAGATCCAGTTTGATGTCGGCAAGACGGCGGTGAGTGGATGACGCTGCCACTCGTCAGAGCCATCTACAGCCTCGGTGTCCTGGCTACCTCGCCCGGGGTCCTGACCTACCTCACCTGGCGCGCCCTCGTCCAGAAGAAGGAGCTTAGCCTGGCCGAGCGCTTCGGCCGCGTGAAGGCACGAGGCCCAGCGCCTGGGGGCCGAGTGTGGGTCCACTCGGTCTCCGCTGGCGAGGCGGCGGCTGCGTCGCCGGTCCTTCGGGCCCTCAAGCAGCAGCGTCCGGAGGTCGAGCTTCTGGTCTCCACCACCACCTCCGCCGGCTGGGAGATGGCCCAGCGCCTGGCGCCCGAGGGCACGCAACTGCAGGCCTATCCGGTGGACTGGGGCTTCTGCGTGGAGCCTAGCCTTAGCCGCAGCCAGCCGGACGTAGTGGTGCTGGTTGAGCTGGAGATCTGGCCCAACTTCATCGAGGCCGCGAGGCGCCGGGGCATCCCCGTGATGCTCATCAGCGGGCGCATATCGGACCGGGGAATCCGGCGAGCCGTCCGCGTCCGTCCCTGGATGGAGTGGGCACTGACGCTGCTCTCCTTCCTGGGGATGCAGACGAAAGCGGACGCGGAGCGGGCTCTCCGGCTGGGCGCGCGACCCAAGTACGTTCACGTGCTGGGGAACACCAAGTTCGATGAGGAATCGGGGCCACTGCCGGTGGAGGAGGTGCTCGCCCTCCGGGAGAGCCTTGGGCTGACCCCCGAGATCGATCTTCTGCTGGCCGGTAGCACCCGCCCCGGCGAGGAGAAGGCGCTGCTCGAAGCCTACTCCCTGCTGCGCCGCAGGCACTCGACGGTCCGCCTGGCCCTGGCCCCCCGCCACCTGGAGCGTACATCGGAGGTTCAATCCCTCGTAGAGTCCGCCGGCTTCCGCCCCGTTCTCAGGAGCAAAGGCGCGGTTGAGGAGCCGCTCGGCCCTGACAGCGTCCTGGTTCTTGACACCATGGGGGAGCTCGCCCGACTCTACGCCGCGGCCACGCTGAGCTTCGTGGGGGGATCTCTGGTCCCCATCGGAGGGCACAACCTCCTCCAGCCAGTCGCCCAGGGAGTGCCCGTCCTCTTCGGTCCGCACACCGAGAACAGCCGCGACGTGACCGCCCTACTCCTCCAGAAGGGAGTGGGCATCCGCGTGAAGGACGCCGGTGAGATCGCGCAAGTGGCGGGTCGTCTGCTATCAAGCCCCGACGAGCTACCGGCCCTAAGGGGACGCTGTCTCGAAACCCTTGAGGAGAATCGCGGCGCCAGCAGTCGCTACGCTGCCGAGATCCTCCGGCTCATGGATGACCACCGGGAGCGCACAGGGCGCTTGAGCAAGGCGTCGGCCCGGCCGGCCAGCCTCTGAGGCGCGTCTGATGAACACGCAGTGGGCGGTCCGGGTGCTCTCCGGAGAGGACAAGTCCTTCACGGCCGGGGCTTTGCGGTTGGCGCTCGGCCCCGCAAGCCAGCTCTACGGGCTGGGCGTCGCGGGATACTGGGCTTTGTACCGCTTCGGACTACTCCGCCGCGTGAAGCTCCCCTGCCCCGTCGTGAGCGTGGGCAACATTACCGTTGGTGGGACAGGAAAGACGGCTGCGGTCCGGTTCCTTGCCCGGGGTCTTCAGCAGCGTGGCCTGCGTCCGGCCGTGCTAAGTTACGGCTACCACGGCGGGGGGCTGGGCGAGCCACGTTGGGTCTCGCAGGGCCGGGAGCGACTGCTGTCCCCCGCCGAATGCGGTGACGAGGCCGCCCTGCTGGCCGACTCACTGCCAGGGGTGCCCGTCGTGGTGGGAAGCCGCCGGGCCGACTCCGGCCGGATGGTCTGCTCCCATCCCTGGCCGCCGGACCAGGCACCGCAAGTGCTTCTGCTGGACGATGGCTTCCAGTACTGGCGCCTTCACCGCGACCTGGACCTGGTGCTGATCGACGCCACCAACCCCTTCGGCTACGACCAACCGCTGCCGAGGGGTCTCCTCCGCGAGCCGATGGGCGCCCTGGCTCGCGCGGATGGCTTCCTCCTCACACGCTGCGACCAGGTCGAGGCACCCGAGGCAGTTGAAGGGATCACCCACCGTCTGGCCCGGGCGAACCCATCAGCACCTACCTGGCGTTCCAGCTACGCCCCCCGGTCCCTCACCTCTCTGTCCGAGAGTTCGGAGGAGCTCCCTCTCGATCATCTGAGGGGCCTTCCGGTTGCCACGCTCTCTTCGCTCGGAAACCCCGCCAGCTTCGAGGCAACCGTTCAGGCCTGCGGTGCCACCCTCGTCCACGCCGCCCGGTTCCCCGACCACCATCTCTATACTGAAGACGAGGTCGCCCTGGTGGTGGCCCAGGCCATCACCCACGGAGCCCAGGCCATCGTCGTCAGCGATAAGGATGCCGTGAAGATTCGGGAGTTCTCCCGCCGACGGTGGCCCCTCCCCCTCCACCGCCTCAACGCCGAGCTCGCCGTTGACGGCGGCGACGACCTGCTGGACAGAGCTGCAGCCGTGCTGAGACAGAGCAGCGCGGACTACCGGCTCTAGTTGAGACAGAACCATCCGCGCGAGTTTGGGCGCCGAAGCGTTAGGGGTAGCTTGGGTGCTCGCAGCATTGCAGGAACTCGACCACACAGCCCGGCACCTCTGCTCGAGTGAGACCCAGACTCACCCTCTCGGCGCCGGAATGAACGAAGCTGTTGCGAGCGTCCCTGATCTTGTCAAGCTGACTGAACTTCCTGTGGCTGATCTGGAAGTGGTCTCGGAGCAGACGGAGCCGGGCGCTTAGGCTGCCGGCACCACGGAGACCGGGAACTCCATCAAGCAGGTCAAGGTCATGCTCGAGTTGCGCCACCACACACACCAGCAGCAGGCCAAACAGGAGGTTACGAGCATCAGCCCCAGGATCCCTGCCGGCTGTACGTCCCGACAGCCGCCCGCAACGCCCAAGCGCGTCTCGCTGGCGCACGACGCAGTCAAGAAGCTTGAAGTCATTGGCCAGGCGGGTGTAGGCGTTCATTAGGCCGGCCCGGGCCCGACATGAGCAACTAGATCCTCCAGGAAGGCAAGGAAACCAGCATCGTCTGAAAGATCCATCTGCAGCGGCAGTCGCTCCTGTGAGAAAGCCTTCCAGGGCGCACTGGCGGCGAGTATCTCGGCGGCTTCTGGTGTCATCTCCTCAGCTGGCGGAATGCTGCCCCTGTCAACAACCCGCAGAAGCATCACCTCCCTGAACTGCGGATAGGAGTAGACGTCAACCCGGCCCGCTGCCCCAATGACGAATCGGGCCTGGGGCTCGAAGGTGATCCGCTGTTCGCTACGGTCACGGGGGCTGGGGCGACGCAGGACAAGCACCGGCGCCTCGTAGCTTAGGGGCACCCCCAACCCGTAGGGCTCCTCCAGGATCTCGGTCTTCCCGCGATCTGCGGACCATCCGCCGTCTTCGGATGCCGTCGAAAACCTGTTGAAGAGCTCATCGAGCTGGTGGGTCCAGTGATCTAGGGAGCCCTTAGCGGTGAGTGTATCCATTGGGTACTCCTTCCTCTAGGGCAGCTAACCCGAAACAGAAGCAGAGTTAAGTGGGGACAGGGCAGACCTTGCGGCGCCCAAGCATATGGTCCGTGACCGCGCGGCCACGAAGCTAACTTCTCGACGACTCCATCAGTCTAGCACCCAGCGGGGCCCGCTGCATCACGTTCCTGGTACCTGCGGCACACGGGGGGCCCTGTATCCAGCTCTTCGGAAGGACGGAAGTCGGTCCCTCTCTATCACCGGGCCCCATCCAAGGGCTGCGCGACGTCCACCGCAGACGCAACCACGCCAAGTGGGCAATGGTTGGAATGGGCGCCGCGGAACTCCGTCCGCAAACACCGTGGATTGTACGCAACTCACGCGGAGGAGGAGCGTCAAAGAATGTGACTCCCTCTCTCGCCAAGAGGCTCCGGACCGGATTGCTGGATCGGTTCGGAGCCTCTTTGGGTTTGGGGTACGCCCCAACGGGTCGAAGTAGCCGCGAAGCGCCGAGTGCGGTGACTCGTGGGGACGTGGGGAGTGGCCGGAACGAAGGGAACTGCGGACCCGAACTACGCCCGGTGTGGGCCAAGCCCCTGTAGGCCACCCGCTGCTGCCCTCACCGCGAGTAATGTGGATCGCCTGGGGATGGGGCCGTGCCGCCTCAGGCTACACCGGCCAGACGTGGTCTGTCGGCGTGAGACCCAGTTTGGATGCGTCAGGAGGCACCCGTTCCCTTGGGGGCATAGACGCCCGCGCCGGGATCCTAGACGGTGATTGCTATGAGGCCAGTCCGGCTACGAGCCTTGAGGCGTCGGCTTCAGGCTCCTCGCCGAGGGCCTGGGCAAGAGCGCCCTTCAGGAGGCCGTCAGCGGTGTTGGAGTCCTCTGGGTAGACACAGACGCCGTAGTGTGAAGTCACACCCTTGGCGCCCAGGACTGGGTGACTGGCAACCTGGGACTGGAAGCGCTCGCCGGCCACGCTCGCGGCCGAGCCGGTATG
>DASXUI010000577.1:0-2998 GCA_036504955.1 Armatimonadota bacterium | reverse complement strand
GGGGTGAGTGGAAGCGGCCGTGGGGGACAAACGCAGAACGGGCGGGGGCCTCCAGTTGGAGGTCCCCGCCCCTTCAGGCTGATGAGGAAGGTACCGGCCGCTTAGCCGCTGATGACCGAGAGGCTGGCCTGCATCTGGTCGTGGGTCTCGCTGATGGCGGAAGTCGCCTTCTCACGAACGAACCCATCCTCAGTGATGGCAAAGGAGCGGGTGCCCGCGGAGCTGTCGTTGGGCTCGGCCTTCATCGCGTACTGGGTGTTGCTGGGAGTGCCCACGTCCGAGTAGGTGTAGCCCGAGTTCTTGAACGGAGCGGTGGCGCCGCTGGCGAAGGTCATGATCTGGCTGGTGACGAGCTGAGCGATGGTGCCGTAGGTGTTGGACCCGCTCAGGTTGCGGCTCTTGTAGGTCTCTTCGCTGGTGGACATCGTCTTCAGCGTCGAGATCGCGTTGCTCTCGTTCGCGCCCTTCTTGGAGCTCAGCAGGTTCGGGATCGCGATGGCAGCCAGGATGGCGATGACCGCGATGACGATCAGCAACTCGATCAGGGTAAAGCCCTTCTTGCTCTTCAGTGTTCTCACGGAAGTGGACCTCCTCGTATGTTCCTCTGTCATGGGATTGCCAAGCTGGGCTGGGTTAGCATCCATCCGCAATCTTGTGTGTTCATGCCACGGATGCCGCGGATACGTAACCGCCTCTCTGCCTGGTTTCATGGAAGACTCGATGCCAGCTCCCTCGAGTGCTGGAGGTTTGTACGGACCCTCAGCTTTCCTTTGGGAGTTACAACAAAGCGTCGTGTTCTCGCCGCGAGCCTTGCCGGGCTGGCGGCGGTGAACTGGCGACCCATACCCAGGAGCATGGCCCTCTGCCGGCCCCGCCCTGGCTGCGAATGGCTCGGAGCGGAAGTACCTCAGGGGGTCCATGTTCCGCGTGCTACCCGAAGAGCCTGGGGGCCGCCAGAGGTGGGCGGCGCTGGACCGGATGCCCCAACATGGCGGCGGACTGCTCCGGACCTCGGACGCTTCAGAGCTTCACAGCCGGGGCCTCGCCAGGCCCACGTACTCTCCTCGCTCCGTAACCTCTGCGATTCAAGACGCCTGGCGGTCCAATCCTCGTGATCCCGTGAGGACGCGACTGCGTTTACTACATCGACCAAGCGGCTGTCGAACTTGAGTACATGGGGTACCCCTGCTGCTTGGCTGCCGCCAGGGGTGTCTCCTGAACACCGTCGGGTGGAAAGGGCACTGGCTCCCTGGCTGGACTTACGGGCAGTTATTCCGCAGAACAGCGCAAGTCGGAACCAGTTCCGGTGCATTCATGTGCCCTAGATTTGGCGGGGTTTCGCAAGGGAGGGGTGAGCGTCAGGGCGAGAGGGGTGACGGGCAGGCGCCGGAGGGCCTCGGAAGCTGCGGGTTGGCTCCAGGTAGGGGGGCGCCGCGTCGGCAGGCTCCGGAGACGCGGGCCGCCGGGAGCGGCTTCGCGAGGGGAGTAGTGGGCGTGGAGAAGGGGTCGGACCGCCAAGCCAACTCGCGGCGTGGGCCAGAGGCCGGCGGCCGGCTACCTACGACCCGCCGCGCGGCTGGCACACGGGCGGCGGACCCGAGTAGTCGCAAAAATGCCGGTGCCGGACCACTGGCGGCGCGGCCCTCCCGGCCGAGCACCGGTGGCAGGCTTGCGATGTTGGTTGGAACTGGCGCGTCGTTCGGGGGGGGTCAATGCGCGGCGGTGCCGTGGGGGGAGGGAGGCCGATCCCCCGCAGCGGGGAGACCGGCCTCTCGAAGGATGTCCTCGAGGATCCGGACAGACTCACGCACGACCTGGGTGCAGTGCCGGCGCTGCTCCTCGCCGCCCCAGCGGAGACCCAGGGTCAGGTCCGCGCAGTAGTCCGTACCGAAACGATCGTGGAAGCGCCTCTCCATCTCAGAGGCCAGGGTCTGGACCCGCTCCTCGGGCTCATCCGGTTTGGTGCGGCCGTAGAGCGCGCCCAGAACCATGATGGCGGAGGTGAGGCAGCCGCAGCTTAACCCCGCGCCGCCGTACCCGTGGGCGAATCCGGAGGCCATTCGGAGAGCGGTGGAGCCCAGGCCGAGTTCCAACCGTTCATTGTAGGTCTTCAGCAGCGCCTCGGAGCACTGCAAGCCGCGGTCGTAGAGCTGCACCGCGCGCTCCTCCGGCGTCTGGCTGTTATCAGTCACAGCAGGTATCCCCTCTATGGCAGGCTGCGGCTCCCCGCCTCACCGCCCTAACGGTGATGCTGGCCGCGAGACCCTGGGTGTCCTCCTTCGACAGCCCGCGAAGCCAGTCGCTGACCGGCCCGGGGGTGTCAAGGAAGAGCTCCGTGGCGTCTTGCTCGGAGAGCACTTCGACCTGCTCCAGACCTGCTTCCGCCAGAAGGGAGAGATACTCCTCCTTTCCGATGGCCCCACCCAGGCAGGCGCAGTACAGGGCGGGGTCCATCGTCAGGTGCGACGGCAGGTCCCGCAGCTTCACTACATCGCTGACCACCATGCGCCCGCCGGGCTTCAGAACGCGGGCGATCTCCGAGAAAGCCTGGGCCTTGCTCGGCACCAGGTTCAGCACGCAGTTGGAGATCACCACGTCGACGGATGCCGTCTCGACCGGCAGATGCTCGATCTCACCCAGCCGGAACTCCACGTTGGCCGTGCCCGTCTTGCGCGCGTTCTCTCTGGCCCGTGCAAGCATCTCCGGGGTCATGTCGACCCCCAGGGCCATCCCCGTGGGTCCCACGCGCTTGGCAGCCAGGAAGCAGTCGATGCCCGCTCCGGAGCCCAGGTCCAGTACCACCTCGCCGGGCTGTGGGTCCGCCTTGCCCACGGGGCTGCCGCACCCCAGGCCCAGATCCGCTCCCTCGGGGAGGGCTTCCAGCTCCTCCTGGGAGTAGCCCAGGCCGGAGGACTGCTTCCAGTTGGTCTTGGCCTGCCCTCCGAGGCCGCTGCCGGGCTCGCCCGCGCCGCAGCAGCTCCCCCCTCCTCGGGCAACG
>DASXUI010000576.1:0-3776 GCA_036504955.1 Armatimonadota bacterium | reverse complement strand
CTTGTTCGGCTATGCACTACGGGTGACAGACCCCACCGATGGGAAGGGCACAGACCCCAGCTATCGGATTGTGCGCCCACAGGCGAGCCGCGAGGAGCAAGCCCGGCTCGCCCTCGCCGACCTCGCTGAGTTTCGCAAGCGAGTCATGGTCTGGCGGGAATGGGCCCGAGTGCCTGAGTGGGCATCGACAGCCTTCGCACTCTCCCATCCGGTGCTTCTGACCGACCCCGCGCTTCCAGACCTACGGCGAAACCGTCGTGCGGCTGCGCTGGGGGTCCTGTCGACTGACGCTTCTCCGGACGTGTATGCGAAAGCGATCCTGGGAGGCAGATTCGCGACCACGCTCCCAATGCTGGGTGCTGAGGACAGACGAGCACTGGTAGGCTTCCTTCAGGACGACCTAGTGTCTCGTTTCGCGCCAAGGGGCTCGCATGGGTCTCAGGACGAGTCGTCGAAGGCCCGCATCAGGAAGGCGTTGCTGGAGTCCAGTCTCGAGTACTGGGCCGATGCGGACCTGGTTGGTCTTGACCGGGCGATGCATGTACGGGTGTCTGGCGGAGCTCTCGCGAGAGCCGTTCCTCTGCCCCATGGGCATCCGGTCCGCTACACGTACGGGGGGCGCGGAAGGTATGCCGTGGCAGGCGAGGAGGCTGTCGGGCCCGGTGTCATCTGTGAGCTTCGGTCCCAACGGCAAGCACAAGTGGGCGCACTAAGGCTGAGCCTGACCAGCCGCATTGGTGGCGTTCTGACGCTACTTCCAGGCGCCCAGGCCAGGAGACCTCCCTGGGTCCTCTGGGCCATCCACGCACGTTCAGGGGCACCCGTAGTTGCTGACTATCATGCCCGGCTGGGGTGCCCGTTTCGTCAGACCTTCGGAGACACCTTGGGGGACGCTATCGATTACTATCAGGCGGCGTTCACCTGTCATTGGCGCCCTGTCGAGGGAGTAAGCACATTCCGTGACCGCCGCTGGTTTGGGGAGGACGCCCTCGAGTTGCCGGCAGCGCGGTTACGGTCCTGGAGGAGCGATGCGGCAAGACAGGGAGGGTACAGCGTCAAGACCCTAGAGCAACTGAGCCAGCTAGGCCGTCTCCAGTTGCTGCGTCCCATCGAGGCTGGGCTGCTACCGGGGACAGAACGCCTCATTCACGAGCCCAACCTATTGCCTACTCTGCGGCTGTGGTGCAGTCTCGATCCGAAGCAAAGGGCGCGAGCGCTCAACGGTGGGCTTCCAATGGCAGCCATGTCGGTGGCTCAGGCCGAGGCGCTGGATGATGCCCCCGATATCGACTGGACGCAGCAGAACAGGCTGAGTGTTCAGCAGCTTGCGGAGGGCCTAGACTTCCGCTACCTCAACCCGCAGAGCCACCCCCTGACTGTGTCTATCCGCTCCATGCCCTGGAGTGGAGGTGCGCACGGGCGGCCTGGCGCGCCAACCGACCTGGGATGGGTGGAGGGATGCCCCCGAGCTCTGAGGTGACACCCGCCATCTGCAGTTCACCGGGCCGTCTCGTCTCTCCGCGGCCAGGAACAGCTGCCGGCAACTCGGACAGCTGTAGTCCAGCGTGTGCCCGGTGCGCCGCGTGGGGAGGGGAAGTAGAGGGAGGGCTGCCGCAGTCCCCCCGACCTCTGGCGCGAGCTGCAGTGCCAAGGCTTCACGGGCTTCCGCACTGCCCCGTCGCTACCTGGCCCGGTCCCTAGGCTCCCCGCTCTGGGCCCTCCCGCGGCACTCTCGGACTGATGGCTAGTGACCCGCGACGCAGCCCCAGCCTTCCCGCGCAGTGGTCGTACCGTTGCTGGACAAGGTCCACCCGACTCACCAGGAGACTGGCTTCCTGAGAGTGCTCCTGGCGAGCAGTGAGACCGTCTCGCGGGCCCGAGAGTTGGTGCTGGAGTTCGAGAGGCTGGTCGGTGGACGGAGGGCGGACGACCTGGCAGGCTGGATGAGCCGGGCCTTGCAGAGCCAGATCCCTGAGCTAGCCACCTTCGTGCGTGGACTCTAGCAAGACCTTGCCGCCGTGCAAGCTGCGGTGAGGTCGTTTTGGAGCCACGGGCCGGTGGAGGGCCAAGTCAACCGGCTCAAACTGGTGAAGCGCTCGATCTACGGGCGCGCCGCTCCAGCACTACGTCCACCCGCGCGTAAGGGGCTTTAGAAACTCAAGAAACCCCCTGGTGGCGGCAGTACCCCTTAGCCTCCAAGTGTGGCAGCCGCACAGAGGGGCGCCGGCTGCGGCGCAGCGCTCGAGGTGCCGGCCCGGACCCTGCGAGAGTGGTTAGCTACGGCCAGGGCGACCAGCTTGTACCCGACTGATGTCTGCGGCGCAATCGCGCAGCTCTCCAGCGCGCAGCTCTGCGCTCTAGCCAGCTATGGCTTACTGCCAGGGTTCCCTTGGTACCCTGACACTGATCTCTCGGTGGTGATGCGGCTATGGGGCTCCCTGACGGAGGAGCAGAGGGCAGCAGCCACCGGACCAGGGCTTGATATGGGCAGCCTTACCGATGATCAGCGGGCCATCATGGAGGAGGGGGCCCAGATTGCCCCAGGATGGAAGGGGCGACTCCGGGTACAACAGCGAGCTGCCGGTGTGCTGTTCATCTTTCCAGATGGAACTCCAGAAGGACTGCAGCGTGGTTTTATGGAGCCCCCGTTCCCTGCTGGTCCTAAGCAACCGACGCTGTTGGCGCCGGACCTTGAGTGGACCGACTCACATCCAACGCTCCCGAGTGAGGACGCCTTGGCGCCTCAGGCCGGGGCAACGAGGGTGCCCAGCACGACTGCACACGAATCGCGGAACTCGCCCTCGCTTCGGACGCCTACCAGATGACAGGGTTGCGCACAAGCGCTGCGGTGGAGGACTCGGATACGGCGGGCAGACGCTCACTACCACGCCGGAGCACCCCTTCTGGGTGGCGGGCAAGGGCTGGACCCCCGCCGGAGAGCTGGGCATCGGCACTAGCATCGTCGCCCGCGGCGGCGCGCCTCGTGCTAGCAACAGCACTGCCGGCCCTATTGCCGGCCCAGCGGACATTCGGACGTAGGCAGAGCAGAATCGGGGCGTCACAAGGCATTGCGGCCGCTCTGTCTATGAAGGAAGAGTAAGATGCGGACCAGGAGCAAGTTTCTGGGGGCAGCGCTTACCCTAGCCTTCGTCAACGGAGTGGCCGTCTGGCTTTGCTGCCGGCCCAGCCAGGCTCAGGGGGACAGCGCAGCGGCCTACAGCGTGGTGGCGCTCTCCGGCGTGACGGATAGCAACCAGGCATTCGTCGTTGTTATTCCCTCGGGCGGCGTGAAGGTCTACCAGTACACCTTCCAACCTAAGGAGGGAGGGTACGTGGTCCGGCCGGTCCCCATAGGCGCCTCCACCCACTTCTGAGCGCCCTCGCTGCCCGGACCAAGGGCCACGCCGCCGCGCCGCTCGGTGACCATCCTGTGCCGTGTCGCCGATCGGGTACCCGCTCGCCCTGGGAACAAACAGGGAATCCGGGCCGTCATAGAGGGGTAGGAGTGAACGGTGACTAGCTTCTAGGGTCAGGGGGCCCGGTGGTCGTGACGCGCTGTGTCCCCAGCCCAGACCGCTGATGCGCGAGGCGTCCGCCTCCGCGCGATGCGGCCCTCCGACGGCACGCCGTGGCGTTGCCGCCTCAGGAGGCCTGCCATGGTGGAGAGCGATCAACCTCGTCCCCACGGGTCACCCCGTGCCCGGGCGGTTCGCGCTGCGCGACGCGGCGGGCCGGCGGACGGCTTCACCCTCGTGGAGCTACTGGTGGTGATCGCC
>DASXUI010000575.1:0-2323 GCA_036504955.1 Armatimonadota bacterium | reverse complement strand
CACCTGCGGGGCATCCGCGGCCGCCACTGATGCCGCCACCACGTCGATGGTGGCGGTGGCCATCTGCCCCGCTGCCATGGCGACCACTGAGCCCCGGCCGGGAGCCAGACCGGTCACGCGTCCCCCATCGTCTACCGCGAGAAGGTCAGCCCCCGAGGCGACCTTCCACGTCAGGGGGAACTGGGCCAGAAGGGACCCGCTGGCGTCCACGACGGCACCGGCCAGGGGGTAGATATCGCCCACCCGGATCTCGACGGCGCTTCGCGACAGCACGATCCGAGCGGCACTCCCGAGGGAGGTGCCCTGGATGCGCTGGGTGCCGTGCCTGAAGCTCACCCGAGCCGGGTCACTGGTACTACGGTCGAGCCGGGATAGCCGTATGCGGTAGACGACATCCTGGGTGGTCGCGGGCGCCCGAACGGGGAGCGAGAGAAGGGCGCTGCTTCCGCTGACATCGGCGGAGCCGGTGAGGCGGACCCTGAGGGCGCCTGGAGCCGACCCAAGCACCTCGCACACGAGGCCCGGAGCCGATACAGGGGCGCCGAGCTGGGGTGAGGGGACTGGTGAGCCGTCGAGGCCCTCGAAGCTGATGCCCAGGTCCAGCCTCCTGAGCGGTTTCACGGCGAAGGCACTCAAGGCCAGGGTAGCCGTGCCGCCGGAAGCACAGTCGGCGATGGACGCGGTGATGGAAAGGTCCGAGGCTGATGGGACCACCGTGCCCATCACGCTAGTGGAGAGTGCCTCGAGGTTGGCGGTGACTTGGAAGTCGCCTTCCAGAAGGCCCGTCACCTTCCCGTCACCCGTCAGCAGCACCCTCGGGCTGGCGCTGGTCCAGGTGATCGGCGTGTCGGCTACCACAGCGCCCGCGTCGTCACGGGCCACGGCCTCCAGCACGATGGCCGTCCCCGGCGCCACGACTGGGTGAGAGGGCCTGATGGTCATCGACGCTGGGGCCCCTGCCGGCCACGCGGCGGAAGCGCAGGCACAGGCAAGCAGAAGCGGGAGGAGGGCTCGGCAGGGGGAGAGGGGAGACACCAGACAGGACCCTCCTGAAGTCGCTCGGAGAGCGCTGGGGCGAGCGGGGGAGTCGCGTTCATCACTAGCCGGTGAGGCCTCGCGGCCTCACCCCGCCGCGCGCCCAACAACATAGACGCACCCGGAGCCGCTCGGTCCCCGTCTTAGGGGGCTGAGGGGACTGAAGGGGCTCAGGGGAACTGCCTCAGACGTGCACCTTGGGTTTTCCCCTGAGCCCCCACAGTCCCTTAAGCCCCCTCAGCCCCTTCGGTCCTTCTTAGGCTGCGGCTGACTCCGAGGGGGACTTGCGCTCGTTCATAAAGCGGAAGAACTCGGCGCCCTCGCGCAGCCGGCGCTTGCGGACCTCGCTGTCCCACATCATGGTGCGAAGGATACGGACCACGGCGCGGGGGCGGAAGTAGAAACGGCGGTACATGCGCTCGACCGCGTCGAAGATCTCCTGTCGGGAGGCGCTGGGATACTCCAGGGCACAATCCTGGATGCCGGCATTGCTGACAAGGCTCGCCTTGTCCATCCATCCCTCCGCCAGGGCACGCTCGTACAGTTCGGTGCCGGGGTAGGGGGCTGCCAGAGAGACCTGGATGGTGTCCGGGTCAAGCTCGCACGCGTAGCGGATGGTCTGCTCGATGGTCTCAGGCGTCTCCACGGGAAGCCCCAGGATGAAGGTACCGTGGATGATGATGCCAAGCTTCTTGCAGTCTCGGGTGAACTGGCGCGCGCGCTCCGTCTTAACGCCCTTCTTGATGTTGCGAAGGATCTGGTCGTTGCCCGACTCATAGCCCACCAGCAGCAGTCGCAGGCCGTTCTGCTTCATGATCTTCAGCGTCTCGAAGGGGACGTTCGCCCGGGAGTTGCAGCTCCAGGTGATTCCGAGGGTGCCCAGCTTCTCCGCGATGGCGCGGGCCCGGGGCAGATCGGCCGTGAAGGTGTCGTCGTCGAAGAAGAACTCCTTCACCTGGGGGAACAGCTCCTTGGCTCGCTTCATCTCTTCGTACACGCTTTGGGGCGACCGCACCCGGTAGTCGTGCCCACCGATGGTCTGGGGCCACAGGCAGAAGGTGCAGCGCGCCGGGCAGCCCCGACCGGTGTAGAGAGACATGTACGGCTGCTTCAGGTACCCGATGGCGTAGTTGTCCACCGTCAGATCGCGCTTGTAGACGTCGATGACAGACGGAAGGGCGTCCATATTCCGGATCAGCTCGCGGTCGGGGTTGTGAACGATGCCGCCGGCGGTGGGGTAACTGATTCCCTTCACCTCGGCCAACGGACGCCCCTCGGCGATCTCCTT
>DASXUI010000574.1:0-1529 GCA_036504955.1 Armatimonadota bacterium | reverse complement strand
GGCTGAAGGGACCTCAGAGACATAAGCGACGTAAGGGACCCAAGGACACGCTCTGAGGCCCTTCCCCAACGACCCAACGACCCGCCCCTTCACGGCGCTAGATCCCCCACCCCGGCCGGAAGGTCGGCTTGATGTAGGGGGTGGCCTCGGGTGCGTTCGTGGCCTTCATCTGCTTGGCATCGTACTCCAGCCGCTTGTTCAGCCGGAAGGCGATGTTGCCCAGGAGCAGAGTTTCGGTCATCGGGGAGGCGTAGTCGAAGTTGCTGCCCGTGTAGCCGCCCGTCTTGCAGGCCTGGATCCACTGGTTGTAGTGGCCCTGCGTGCCGCCCTCGGGGCGGGCAATGGTCTGCGGAGGAAGCTGGGCGTCCTTGAACTTCTCCTTCGGCAGCAGCCGGGGCGTGCCCTGGTGCTCCGCGAAGATCTTCCCCTTGTCCCCCACGAAGACGGAGCCGTTGGAGCCCTTCGCCAGCTTGATGCCTTCCAGCACCTCGTTGGAGGGCCACCGGCCGCCATCGTACCAGTGAAGCTTGATCGCCGGCAGGGAGGCACTGCGCTTTGGGAACTCGTAGTGCATGATGCACCAGTTCGGCCCGCTGTCCGGAAGCCGGGGATCCCCCTCCGCCGCGACGGCCACCGGGTACTTCAGCTTCAGCGACCAGAAGGCTGCATCCATGATGTGGCAGCCCATGTCGCCCAGGGAGCCGGTACCGAAGTCCCACCAACCGCGCCACACGAAGGGCAGGTAGGCGGGGTTGTAGGGCCGGAACTTGGCGGGACCCAGCCACAGGTCCCAGTGTAGGTTGCTGGGCACCGGCGGGGTCTCCTTCGGCGCCTGGATGCCCTGGGGCCACCAGCCCGCCGGGCGGTCCGTCCAGCAGTGGACCTCTCGGACCGGTCCGATGATGCCGGACTGCACCAGCTCCACCAGCCGGATCAGGTTCGCGTCCGCGTGGGCTTGCGTGCCCATCTGGGTGGCGACCTTGTGCTTCCGAGCCGTCTCCATCATGAGGCGCGCCTCGTAGACGGAGTGCGTGAGGGGCTTCTGGCAGTAGACGTGCTTGCCCTGGCGCATCGCCCACACGCTGGCGCAAGTGTGGGTATGGTCAGGCGTGCTCACCACCACCGCGTCGATGTTCTTCTCTTCCTTGTCGAGCATCTTGCGGAAGTCGACGTACTTGGTCGCCTTGGTGAACTTGGCAGCCGCGCCGGCGAGGGTGTTCTCATCCACGTCGCACAGAGCGACGATGTTCTCGCTGCTGACGGAGTTCAGGTCACCACCGCCCATGCCGCCCACCGCGATCTTGGCGATGTTCAGCTTCTCGTTGGGCGACTTCGAGGTTGCCGACGCCGCGACACCCGTCCACACCGTGGGGATCACCGTGGCAGCCCCCGCCAGGGCGGACCGCTTCAGAAACTCTCTTCGATTCAGGGAATCGGCCATTAGGTATCTCCTATGGACGGAGGCCTCCGTACCACCGGTCTGCCCGGCCCCACGTCCGTCTCCTCTCCACACCCCTTAGTTCCACGCG
>DASXUI010000573.1:0-17652 GCA_036504955.1 Armatimonadota bacterium | reverse complement strand
CCTCGCTGGAGCACCATGTTGCTGGTAAAGAGGGGGCTAAGGAAGGGACGGACGGGTGTGGTCTGCGCGAGCAATACCGTGGAGGCCGAGAGGGCCGACAACGCCAGTAGGGAGGCAGTAAGCCACTTCATGGGCAGGTCTCCTTAGGAGTGGGTCAGTGAGTGAAGGGTGGGCGCCCCTCGGATGGGACGAGTCCTCCGGTTGCTGGCGCCTCCGGGGGAGTCTTCGGTCCGAGCCGGCGCAACTCCTGGCGAGCGGGCGCGGTGAGGCGGCTTGGCGGCGGCTGGAACGTACGAACGAGGCGAACAGGTCGTGGTAGCCGGCCAGTGAGGGGGCACGGGTAACCTGGAGGCATCAGGGGAGCGGGGTGGCCCGACGTTGGGGCCACCCCGGGGGTTGGTCTAGTCCTTGCGGTTGGGCCGACGGCGGAGCAGGAGCAGGGGGCTCAGGCTCAGCAGGCCGAGGGCCAGCGTAGCGGGCTCCGGAGTGGAGTGGCCGCCGGAGGTGTAATCCTTCGTATGCCGGTCCAGGGTCCCCGCCACCGCGGTAGAGAGGCCCACGACTGTCGGTACCATGAAGCCGCCGGTCGCGACGGCGGGAGCCACTGCGGGGGCGAAAGACGCCGGTATGAGGTACCCCACGGCTGGCAGTGCCGGCGAGATGTTGATGGGCTCGAAGGGCGGCTTAATTGGGAGCGATGCCACCTCCGTAGGCGGAGGCAGGTCCGGAGTCATGGGCGGCGGGGTGGGGATCACCCGGCCGGTCTCGGTCTCCTCGGTCGGAGGAGACGGCACCACGGGCTGCTCCGGCACCACGGGCACCTCGGGCGTCGGCTGAACCGGCGTCTCCTTGGGCTGCTCCGGCGCCACGGGCGTCTCGGGGGCCTCCGGCTTGGGAGCAGGAGCGGGCCGAGGGGCAATGGGAGGCCGGGAAGCCACTGGGACGCCGGGCGAGGGGACCATAATCATGTCCTGGAAACGGTTGCCTACGTGCTCCGCGTGGAGCCAGATGGCGCTGTCGGACTGCCCTCGCGAAGCGGCGAGGAAGGAGTTGGCGAGGCTGACCATCGCCTTCGGGGCCTGGTAGACCCGCAGGGCTCCGTCGGATCCGGTGGTCACGTCGTCGTCCGGGCTGCCGGCCATCACGTCCCAAAGGGCAAGCTGCAGGGCGGCGCGCTTCTCGGGGCTGGTGGAAGCCTCCTGGGCGTAGGTGCTGTAGAGCCAGGCGGCACGTTGCAGGCTGCCCGTGTTGGAGACCCACACGTTGTAGGTAGCCGCGCGACCGTTGCGATACTCAGGATCGATGCAGTAGGCTTCCGAAGGGCGCGCCAAGCCGGGGGGCGCCTTGGAGACCCAGGCGACGCGGAAGGAGCCGGGATGGCGCTGGAACCGGCGGCCGCGCAGAGTGAGCGACACGAGCGCCGTATCCGCGTGTAGGTAGAAGGTTGCGCGGTAGAGCGTGTGAGCCTTCACCGCCGCCTGCCGGGCACGAGTTGCGGAGGCCCGCGGCGCGACCGCGACCCTGCGTTGCGCGGCCCTGCGTTCGGCGCGTCGCGCGCCAGCAGTGGTCCCCTCGCGGGGAAGCGCGAGGAACGCCAAACCGACGGCGAGCACCGTTAGGAGAACTCTTCCTACTAGGGGTGGGCCTGTGTTCCGCCTGCTCACCTTACCCTCCCGGGCTTGCCTGAGCCCCAACTGCATACAGCGTTAGTAATCCCATATCACTATTGGCACGTTGGGCCAGATCCCCCAGCGGCTCGCTTGGGGGGTCTCTAGTTATACTTACCGAAGCCCACTGAGGCAAGTGTAGCTCAGGCGCGTCTTCAAACTCTGACATAAGTCTGACGGGGGGCAGAGATGTGTGGAGCCTTCTGGCCCAGAAGCCTCGCCGAGACCAACCGGCAGCCCGCGATGCGCCTTGGCCACTTGCGCGGCGAGAGCTTCGAAACGTCGCCCCCTGGCAGTATGGGTCAGTGACACCTACCCAACCGGCCTGTCCCCGACTGTACACCGCCAATCGCCTCTTTTCGCCACCTCCCTCCCAATGCCTGCTGGTACATCCATGGCCTAGAACGGATCTTCTGGCACCGGCGCTAGCCATCTCTAGGGGACTGAGGGGGCTGAGGGGACTGAAGGGGCTAGGAGGAAGGGCCCCAGGCGCTCGGCTGAGGCCCTCCCCCTCAGTCCCCTGAGTCCCCTCAGCCCCTCAACCCCTCAGCCCCTCAACCCCTTAGCCCCTCAGCCCCTTAGCCCCTCGGCCTGGATAGGCTCCGAGGCTGGGCCGGCGTTCCCGGAGCTGTCGACGGCGAGGACGCGAATCCAGCGGGGCTTCCCGGTGTTCGCCAGGCTCAGGTGCGTGGCGATGGTGGACCCCACCTGTGTCTCCGGGGAGGGCAGGAAGTCACGGGTCTCGCCGGCGTAAACCCGGTAGTAGCAGAGGTCGGCCTCAGGGTTGGGCTTCCAGGACAGACTGGTCGCTCCCGCCTCGCCTTTGGCCCTCGGCTCCAACACTGCTCTGGGAGGCTGGGAGTCGAAGTCGGTGGTGTAGACGGTCAGGGTGTTGGGGCTCAAGGTGTCCTGGATATGGCCGTCTGAGAGGGGGAGATTGCCGGACGGCCCCTGGAGGTCGCCGAAGCGGTTCTGGGGCACCTGTCTGGCGTCGTAGGTGTACCGGCGAACTCGGGCGCTAGCGGGCAGACCGGACAGCGTGAGGTCGATGGGGGTCATCCCCTGGTTCCGGTTGAGCAGCGCAAGGGACCAGCGCTGGCTCCCCTTGGGGCGAACCGCGGCGGCCCGCAGACGAGGGTCCGCGCACTCCACCGGCAGCACGTCCGAGGGGCCGCGAAGGAAGTGCGTCAGCAGGCCGTAGGCGTAGTAGGGGTCGCGAGTACCTCGGTCTGTGCCGCTGCACTTGGTAAGTCCCCACTTGTTGAGGTACCCCGGGGCGAAGTCATCGGGCAGGTCCATGAAGGTCCAGTAGCCCAGAGCGTACACCCCCGCGTTCAGGGCCGCGAGGGCGGCGTCGGCAAGCTGAAGCCCCACCACCGGCTCCTGGGGCGTCCCGTAGTAGACGCAGACGTCCATCTTGACGCCGTTCAGGGTTCGGCCGTCCTGCTTCGCGCCGAACTCACCCAGGATGAAGTCCTTGCCCTTGCCTCTGGCAAGGCCCGTCGCCCACTCCAACTTGGAGTGGAACCAGGGGTAGAAGCGCTCATCCTCCGGTGCCCAATCGTTGATGTAGTGGTGCCCGCCGTAGATGGCGGTGACCTCATCCATGTTCTGGGTGGCCCACTCGATCGTTCCCCAGAGGTCGATGGGCGAGGCGTCCGTTGCCAGGAGGCCCACTGGGATCCGCCGCTTCTTTAGCTCCTGGTATAGAGCGGAGTGGTAGCGCTTGAAGCGCGGCAGGTCGTGGACGAGGCTGCCCCACTCGGTCAGGGACAGCTCGTTGGTCATGCAGTAGTAGCGAACGTTGGTGCAGCCCTTCTTGCGGATCAGGTAGTCCAGGTCGTCGGCGACCTTGGTTGCCCAGTGGGAGAGCTCCTCGTCGCTCTTCACGTCCGGCGGGTTCCAGGTGGTGAGATACACCTGCGTGCCGGCCTGCTTCATCCGGAGGATATGCTCGGCCACTTGGTCCAACTTGGCGTGATCCCAGTCCCAGTTGTTGTTGAGCCGCGCGAAGGAGGGCCGCAGCTCCCGCCAGCGCTTGTAGATGACCTCGTCCATCTCCGCGGGGGTTGCCGGAAAGGTGTGGTGGAAGGCGTGGAATCCCACCCCGCCGAAGCCGGTTCGGATTGGCTCGTCGGCCCTCACCACGATGGACCGCCGAGAGCTTCCCAGGTCCGGCCACTCCTCCTGCCGGCCGGTGCGGGTGAGCGTGGGATCGACGAACCAGGCGGTGCCGTGAGCATGCAGGATCAGGCTCAGGCGCGCGGCCCGGGTGCCCCCCGGCGCGATACCGGAAGCGCGAAGCCGTGCCCATTGCGCGGCGCCCGTTTGCGCCCGACCCGTGGCGCTATGGGCGATGCCCACCCGCTCGCCACGGGCATCCAGGAACTCCAGGGCCAGGTAGGCCCCTGGGTCCTGGTCCAGCCCTTCAGAACGCGCCCATGCCACGGCCTCCAGCTCATCGCCGGGACGGACCCCTTCGAAGCCTCGGGCGAGCTGCTGGTAGGCCGGCGGCGTGCCCGCCGCCACGCGAATCCGCGCCGAAGGGCGCCCCTCCCGACTCACCCCAGCGTCGAGAGCAAACTCAGCGTCACCCCTCCGCTCCCACCCCGTGAGCCCATCGCCAAGGGGCTCGACGGCCAGCAGGGAGACACTCTCCGGCGCCGCCGTCACCAGCACGGCCGCCAATCCTAGTACAGCCAGTAGGGCGTTCAGTGTCATGCGCTTGCCTCGCTTAGGGATGGGTATTGGCTGCTGGGTGTCGGGTAGGGGGCGGAAGGCACTGCGGAAACCGCCTCCCGGCCGCCGGAGAGTGAGGGTTCGCAGCCATCTTGCTCCCAGGGGAGGCGGTTGACCAAATGGGCGCCAGCCGCACGCCTCTCGACGGACCATGCCGCGTGCCGGGCTGGAGGGTCAGGGTGGGCAGTGGAACCCCGAGAGAGCGACCCGGGCCGCCCGGGAACGCACCACGCACAGGAGTTCACGCGGGATTCCTGGCTGACATTGGCCCCTGCCAAGGGGAGCCTTCTAGTAGGAAGAAGGCCATCCCTGCGCCAGGCTGTCAGGTTTGCCCGAACCCACGCGGACGGGCTAGATGCTAAGAGGAGCAAGATTGCTTGGTCCGCGCAAGCCCGGCGTGGGTAAGAGGCATACGGGCATGCTATCGAGCTCCGGCCGTACGGCTTCCTCCACCGCTACCGGACCTTCGGGCTGGCTCACCGCTGAGGCAGGCGACCGTGGAAGGAGCAGGAGGCAGGATGGGCGGGGATACCTGACCCCGCCCCGCACCCTACACTGGCGTGGGGGCGTTGCCTGGGAGGGATAAGATATGCAGTACAAGGGTCTGTGGCTTGGGCTGGCGGCGGTCATCGTGGTATCGTTCGCCATCCTGGGATACGGGGGCAGCGAGATCTACCGGCTGGCACCCCCCGTCCCCAAACGAGTGGTCACCAGCACCGGCGAGGTAGTCTTCACGGAGCAGCAGATCAAGGACGGCCAGAACGTATGGCAGTCGCTGGGCGGGCAGGAGGTGGGCAGTGTGTGGGGCCACGGCGCCTACGTGGCGCCCGATTGGTCCGCCGACTGGCTGCACCGGGAGGCGAGCTGGAGGCTAGGCGACTGGGCCCACGCTCAGGGTGGATCCTACGCTGGACTCACCGCGGAGCAGCAGGCCGCACTGCGCGCCCGGCTCCAACAGGAAATGCGGGCCAACACCTACGACCCTGCGACGGGCGATCTGGTGATCTCCCCGGCCAGGGCTCGGGCCATCGCCGCCCTGAGCACCCACTACACCTCGCTCTTCGGCAACGACCCCGCGCTCAATAAGCTTCGTGACGACTACGCACTACCGGCCAACAGCCTGATCGATCCAGCCCGTCAGCGGGACCTCAGCGCCTTCTTCTTCTGGACAGCCTGGGCGTGTACCACGGAGCGTCCCGGCTCCCAGGTCACCTACACCAATAACTGGCCCTCCGAGACCCTGGTCGGCAACCAGCCCACCGGGGCCATCATCGTATGGTCCGTCATCAGCTTCGTACTCCTGTTAGCCGGCATCGGTGCTCTGGCGTGGTACTTCGCGGTGCAGAACCGGCGCTCCGCGGAGGAGAACCACGTACTGCCGGAGGCCGATCCCCTGCTGGCGCTGAAGCCTACCCCGTCCATGCAGGCCACCCTGAAGTACTTCTGGGTGGTGGGCGCCCTGATACTGGTCCAGATCTCCATGGGCATCCTGGCCGCGCACTACGGCGTGGAGGGCTCCGGCTTCTACGGCATCCCGCTCTCCAAGTGGCTGCCCTACTCCGTGGCGCGCACCTGGCACCTTCAGATCGGCATCTTCTGGATCGCCACGGCCTGGCTGGCGACCGGCCTCTTCATGGCCCCGGCGGTCTCCGGACACGAGCCCAAGGGGCAGAAGCTGGGCGTCAACTTCCTCTTCGTGTGTCTGCTCATCATCGTCGCCGGATCCATGGTGGGTCAGTGGATGGGCGTGATGCAGAAGCTGGGCTTCGAGGCCAACTTCCTCTTCGGCCACCAGGGCTACGAGTACATCGACCTGGGACGCTTCTGGCAGGCGTTCCTGCTGGTCGGCCTGGTGCTGTGGCTGGGGCTGATGGGACGGGCGCTGTGGCCGGCTCTGCAGCGCAGGGGCCAGGACCGCTCGCTGCTGGCGCTCTTCTTCCTGGCCTCCGTGGCGATCCCGCTCTTCTATGCCTCCGGCCTCTTCTACGGCCGCCAGACGAACCTGGCCATCGCGGAGTACTGGCGCTGGTGGGTGGTCCACCTGTGGGTAGAGGGCTTCTTCGAGGTCTTCGCGACCGTGGTCATCGCCTTCCTCTTCACCCGAATGGGATTGCTGCGGACCGCCACCGCCACGGTCTCGGTGCTGTTCTCCACCATCATCTTCCTCACGGGCGGCATCGTGGGGACCTTCCACCACCTCTACTTCACCGGAACTCCCGTGATGGTGCTGGCCCTGGGGGCCACCTTCAGCGCCCTGGAGGTAGTGCCGCTGGTGCTCATCGGCTTCGAGGCCTACGAGAACCTGACGCTCTCCCAGAGCAAGCCCTGGGTGCGGGCCTACCGCTGGCCCATCTACTTCTTCGTCTCCGTCGCCTTCTGGAATCTGGTGGGCGCCGGGCTCTTCGGCTTCCTCATCAACCCGCCCATCGCGCTCTACTATATGCAGGGGCTCAACACCACGCCGGTCCACGGCCACACGGCGCTCTTCGGAGTCTATGGCATGCTGGGGCTTGGGCTGATGCTCTTCTGCCTCAAGGGTCTGGGGGTGGAGCGCGTGTGGAAGACCAAGGCGCTCAGTTTCTCCTTCTGGGCCATCAACGTCGGCCTGGCGCTGATGGTGCTGCTGAGCCTGCTGCCCGTCGGCCTGATGCAGACCTGGGCCAGCGTGAACGACGGCTACTGGTACGCGCGCTCCCCGGAGTTCCTGCAGCAGAATGTGATTCGGGAGCTGCGCTGGCTGCGAATCGTGGGCGACACCATCTTCGCCCTGGGGATGCTGGCGATGGCGTGGTTCGTCATCGGCCTGAAGACGGGCTGGAGCCTCAAGGCTCCCGGCTCCTCCGGCCCCGGCGAGGCCCGTCCCCCGCGCGAGCAGGTAACCGTCGGCAGCCGATAACGAGAGGTCGCTCCGGCCTCAGGGTACCGCAGGCATCTGCGGTACTCTGAGGCCGGCTCGTGTTGCCCTTGGCGGTCCCTGGAAGCGTGCGCCCCGCACGGCGGCGTTCGGACGGTATCGGCGCGCGCACGGAGCAGTGCTTGGGTCCGCCGACCACCCGTCCCGGTGGTGCGCACACCCCTCCTTCGTCGCCCTCTCGGCCGAGGGATACGCGACCGAGCGGCTGCGGCTCAGCACGCCTTCAGGGGCTCGCCGAGGATGCAGGCACGCAGGATCAGGACGATGTCTCGGATGGTGACCGCGCCGTCACAGTCCACATCCGCGAAGGAGAGGGTCTCGGGCGTGGGAGTGCCGGCCACGCCCACCAGGATCCGCAGCGCCATCACCACATCCGCCACATTCAGCTTCCCGTCTCCCGTAACGTCGCCGCGGGTATCGGATGTGAACTCGATGGTTCCGGGCCGCACCCGCTTCGGATCGAAGTACCCGTGGCCCTCGCGGCCGTAGAGCCTGAGGATCGCAATGCTGAGGAGCACCTTCCCCGCGCCCTTCGCCCCAGCCGGGTCGAGCCTGATCTCCAGAGGCCGGTCGTAGCCCATGCACTGTCCGTCGAACTCGGTCCTGAGGGACCACGGGTCCGAGGCCAGAGTGATCGCGCAGGTACTCAGGGGCTGGCCGCCGAGGGTGAATCTCGGCTTCAGGTCCGGCACGACACCGGACACGGGGTCCACCCGGAACCGGAGGCCAACCTCGGAGCCGGGCGCGAAGAGGGGGTTCGTGGGAAGGAACGACGAGGAAGCCACCTCTCCTGAGCGGACCGTAGCATTGCCGATGGTGAACAGCGGCTCGTCCTGAACCGTCTCGAAACGAACGGTAGCTGGTTCGCTCGGAGCGCCGCCCTGGGCCACGCGGAAGGTGAGCTCATCGGCGCCCGAGTAGCCGGTCTCAGGAGTGTAGGTCAGGTAGGGGGCGGACCCGGTCAGGGTGCCATGGGAGGGCCCAGTCAGCACCTCGAAGGCCATGGGCATGCCACTCCGGTTCCATCCCTCCAAACGCAGCCCTCTCGGGCCTCCCGGTCTCACGTAGACCTTCCGGCCGACAGCCAACAGCGAGGTATCCTGGCCCGGCGCTTCCGATGGAGTCTCCGCGAAGGCAAGGAGGCCGACCCGCCCGAATATGCTCACCAACGTGTCGACCGGCTGTCCGGTGATGCCGTCGTAACGGCGGATGGCGGGGAACTTCTTCAGGAAGTCCGGCTCCATGCCAGGCCTGGGCGTAACCAGGTCGGCGCCACCGTCGAACACGTAGAGCAGCCCATCCGGTCCAAGGGTCAGGGCCTGAGGGATGGCCAGACCGCCGCTCCACTGAGGCACGAAGGTACCCAGCAGCTCAAGAGTCGTGGCATCGTAGCGGTACACATCGCGCCCATCGGCCGCAATCGCCAGCAGACTGCCGTCTAGGCCCAAACACAACCGGCGTGGCGCGGGTTTGGTCGAGTCCTGCCCGTCTAGGGGGGTGCTCACCAGAACGCCGGTAGTGAGGCCGTAACATTCCACCCGCCGCAGGGAGGGACGGGCGACGTACAGCCTACCTTCGGGACCGAAGGCAAGGCCCAGGTCGTCCATCTGGTCGCTCTGAGCGAGAGTGAGGACGTCTCTCACCTTCGCGCCGGTCCGGCCATCGAACCGCTTGACTATGATGCCCTTCTCCTCCGGACGAGAGGCATCCAGTCCACCCGCCTCGCCGCGGTAGCTTGCCACGTACAGGTCGCCTTCCGGGCCAAAGGCCAGGGCAAGAGGGATACCCAGCTCGTGAGCGCCCTCGGGTATGAAGGCGCCGTGGCTGGTGCCAGTGCTGGGGCTGTAGCAAACGACCTCCTGAGGTGACCGATGCGCGACGTAGCATAGGCCGTCAGACCCGAGAGCCATGGGTACGGCGGCGTCGGTGGTGGGCCCCAGCAGGGCTCGGCCCGAGGAAACGCCGCTTGTCGCGTTGATGGCCTCCGCCGAGTATCCGTCGAAGACAAGAAGCTCGAATCCGGGAGCGGCAAGCACGTCAAAGGGCTTGCTCTCACCGGAGGCCAGGCCCTCGGCGGACACCACAAGCGTGTACCCGATCCCGGGCCTGTCCAGTCGCATCTTGGCGCTTAGGTACTCGAGGCTGGCTGCCTCGAAGTACGGACCACCGTCCAGAATGGCTCCTGTGGGGTTGTCGCCGAGGCGGAGCTCAACCACGGAGGGCATCGAGCTGATGTTGCCGTAGGCATCGAGGGCGGCCACCCGCACCGGTGACAGGGGCCTGTCGGAGGTGCGGCTGATGGGCGACTGCAAGAAGCTCAGGCGTACCGCGGGACCGACTGTCCACCGAGTCCAGACCGATGGCGCCAGGGACACTTGCCGAGGGCCAGGGTTGATAATGACCCCGATGGTGAGGTCCCGCGCCCTGCCGCAGGACAGGGCGGTGACCGCCTTGCCGTCGCTGCCGGTGGGTGGGGCAGGCTGGACCACCACATCGTCGCCACCGGGCAGCAGAAGCTTCACCGTCGCCCCCCGGACCGGCAGCCCCAGCTCGTTCCGGACCCAGACGGTAACTAGGATGGGGGGCCCGCCCGCGATGCCGTAGCCAGGGGCGCTCACCTCAACCGTGGACTTGTCGCCGCTTGCCACCAGGGGCGGCAGGCTGCTCCCGGGCACGAAGGCGAGCGACCGCGGCTGGAAGGAGTCGCCTTGACCAAGTTGGACGAGGACACCCCTTCCGGCCAGCGTGACGCCGTCAAAGCGCAGGATCCGGTGGACAACCGAGGTCGCGGAGCCCAGAGGCTCGCAAAGGTACAGGTCCCCATCCGGCCCCACAGACCAGACGCCCTTGGCGCCTAGGAAGCCGCCGGGAACCTTGAGATCGGCCACCGTACTGGTCACACCATGGCTCTGCCGGACCCCATCGGAAGCGAGGACGAGAAGCGACTGCTCGGGCCCCTGAAGGAGTCTCCCCTCCAGCGCCTTCCCTGTGTCATCGGTAACGCCCAACTCCTCGAGAACCGCGCCGCTTGCGCCGTCCAGTCGTTGGGCATGGCCGGAGCGCCAGACGTAGACCGAGCCATCGGGTGCCACGGAGTCCAGGCGCAGGGTGCCGCCGGCATCCACCTTCGCGAAGTCGGCGAGGCGGGAGCCGTTGGTAGGGTCCAGGCGACCGATCACGCCCTGGACCTTGCCACCCACCAGGAGCTTGCCGTCGAGACCCACCTGTAGCCCATCGGCGCCGGCAAAGACCGGCGGGAACTGGCCGAGGGACCCATCCGACGCGTCCAGACGGAGAAGGCCCGACGGTCCCGCCCCGTAGAGGGCTCCTTCTGGCGCCGCGGCGATGGCCTGGTAGCCGGCTTGTGGAAGCACCAGGCCCGCCGGCAGCATGTCGCCCCAGCGTTGGCCCGTGGCCGCCGAGTACCGCTGGAGGCTGGTGCCTCCCTTGACGCTCGCCACCAGGTCCCAGCGGCGCACTGTACTGTCAACCTCGGCGGACGAGCCCAGCGCCACGACCACGCTTTTGGGAGCGGCGCCGGAGCCATCGGGCGTTTCTACTAGGTACTCAGCGGGAGCAACGGCCAGCGAAGCCCTGCCGTCCGCGCTCGTTCTAAGGACCACTCTGCCGCCGGCTCCGGTGACGACGACCTTCTGGCCCTCGACGGGCAATCCCCCGGAATCCCGCGCTGTCACGGTCAGAACCTCAAGGGGGGCCGGGGAGGGGAGGTGCTCCGCCACCCGAAGTATCTGGCTCATGGTTGTGCTGGTGATCTGTAAATCGAGGGCACGGTCGTAGACGCGCACCAGCCCGGCCCCCTCCCTGCCCAGGGCGTAGCCGAGCACCCACGCCGCAGGACGCGCGGGAAGGGATCCGGCGGAGGGCGCCGTCGCGAGCACCTGCACCGATTCCGCCGGCTCGGCAAGGTCACCGCTGCCCCAACTCTCGGTCAGTCCCCAGGCCTTCCCGGCATCGGTGATGGTCACCGTGGCGGCAGAACAGGGGAAGGCCTGTCCCAGCCACACGCCCAGCGCGCCCAAAGCGCCGTCGGCACCCCAGGCCAGCGTGCCGCCACCTGCCGGGGCCTGCCGGTGTCCAGGCGTGCCGCCCGGCCATACCACCTTCCCTCCAGCCAGGCGGAGGTAGTCCATCAGCAGCCCGCCGCCGGCCGGTGTTCCGGCATCGGTGGCCGGCATCACCGTGTCCGGAGCGATGTCGTTGGCCATCACCAGAACGCTGGGCTTGCGGTCCGCGACGCGATCCGCCAGGAAAGCCGCAAGCTCCGCGCTGTTCACCTGACGGTACCCGGCGAATCGGAGATAGGAGGCAAGCTTATCAGCGCCTGCGCCTGTTGTCAGCGCCAGTGACCGGGTGGGGTCCCGGAACACGGCCCGGTAGACGCCGTCGGCCGGCGGCGCGGCGGAGGTGAAGGCAACGGTTACGGAGGTGGGAAGAGTGACCCCGGCAGCGCCCTCGCCTATGACGGCCGTTACTTCCTTCTGGCCGGCCACGGTTGAGATGAGCTTCGCCGATACCCCGCCAGACGCGTCCGTGAGGGTAGTGGGCTGCAGGATCGTGGCACCGGCTCCGGAGGCCACGAGAGTCACTTTCGTGCCCGCCAGCGGGCTGCCGTCCGGGCCAACCACGCGAGCGGTCACTGTCGAGAAGTCGGCCCCGTCGGCGCGTACGTCCAGGAGGGGGTATGCGGTGAGGCGCGACAGGGCGGAGCTGGGCTGTCGCTCCGGGGGCGCCGCCGGAAGTCGCGGCCCAGCTATCCGGACGAAGCCCGTGGACGTCTCCGTGCCAATCTGTCGCATCTGCCCCGTACCGGGCGACAGTCTGAACAGACCATTCATCGATAGGTAGAGATCGCCATCGGGCCCGACCGCGAAGCTGTGAAGCGTTCCGCCGCGCAGGACAAGCGCGGGAAGCGCGGCGCCGAGGTATGCGCCGGTAGAGGGACTGAATCGGCCCACAAGAGCGCGGGGGCTCCCCGACACGTACAGGTCGCCCTCAGGGCCAAAGGCCAGGTCTGGGCTTGAGTGGCTGGAGGAGCCGGCCCAGGTGACCACGTCCCCGAGGTACAACCCACTGCCGGGCTGGAACCGGCCGACCTTGCCGGGAAGGGCCACGTACAGCAGCCCGTCGGGCCCGAAGGCGATGCGGGGCACTATGCCCTGAGCGCCTGGGACGGAGGGGACCAGGTCGCCCAGGTAGGCGCCCGTGCGCCCGCTGAAACGTCTGATGGAGATGGGGGCCGGGGAGCCGGCTGAAGCGGGTCCATAGCAGCCTACGTACAGGTTGCCGTCCGGGCCGAAGGCGAGGCTGCGGGGCACGCCCATACGCCCGGCGCCCATCGGCACGAAGGCACTGCGCCGGCCGGTGACGTCCTGGCGAAGTACCGAGCCACTCCCAGTAGCCAGGAAGAGGTCGCCGCCGGGTCCCACCGCACAGTCATTGATGTCCGAGGGGGAGTACTCACCCACGCGAGCACCAGTGACCCCATCGAAGCGTCGGAGCCTATATGAGTCGATGTACACAAGATCCCAAGGGGCGCGAGGGCGCACGTTGAATGGGGCGCTCTCGGCCGGCGGGAAGCCGGCCATCTCCGCCCGGAACCGGTACCCCTCTCCTGCCCTGTCCAGCGACATATCTGAGTAGACCGCCTCGCCTGACGGGTACTCGTCACCCATCAGGCGAAGGGTGAATCCGCCGAGAACCGCGCCCGCCGGCCCCCCGGCGAGAGACAGCTTAACCGGCACTCTCGCCGTATCCGCCGAACGGCCCTGCGAATCCGTGACCCTGACGGTGGGACGGAAGGAGCCGACAACGCCAGCGGTGGCGGTCTCCGATGACACTTCCACCACCAGCCTGACGGCCGGCCCTGGCGCTGGCTTCTCGAGGATGGTCCACTTGGGCTCGTCCAGGTAGACCTGCCCGGGCCCGGGGTTCCATACAGCGTTGAGTGTCTTCCGCTCCGCGACCGTGGACGTCATGCGGAGCCGCGCCTGCCCCTGGTCGTCCGTGATCGCTATGGCGGGCTGGAAACTATTGGCTGTGCCGCTGGACACCAACCCCACCGGCTGCCCTGCCAGGGGCCACCCACCGGCATCTTTGAGGGATACCTTCACGATCAGTGGCTCCAGGCCGTCGGCGTGAGGCGAGATGCCCTCGGGCTCAAAACTCCACGTTGACTTGGCCCGGTCAAAAGGGTGCGTTGGGGGGAAGGGGGGCAGTGGAGCGCCCATCGAAAGCAGCGTGGCGGAGTCCTGTAACCAGCCAAGCGGGGGAGCCGGCGCGGTGCCCTTGAGGGTTCCTGTCTTCCCGTCAAAGTGTGAGAGGGCTGGCCGAGTCGAGTAGGCGTAGAGGTCGCCGTCTGCCCCGAACACCATGGCCAGGATACGGTCCGGGCTGCCTCCTGCCTGGGTGAAGTCACCCAGCAGGTCCCCAGTCTCGCCGTTCACCCTCCTGATGGGGCCGTACCCGTCCGTCACGTACAGGTTGCCATCCGGACCAAAGCAGAGGGCACTGACGTCCCCGGTACCCGTGGGGTTCTTGGCGAAGACCCCCAGAAGCTCACCGGTCACGCGGCTCCGGCGCTCGATGTCGCCGCCGCATGCCGAGCCGTAAAGCTCCCCATCGGGCCCGAAAACTGGGTTCAGGAACTCCTCACCGGTCTCCCAGTTGCACTCAACCACCTTCCCCATGTAGGCGCCGGTTGTGCCGTGGAATCGGTGGAGGCTTAGGTCATAGGCCAGGGCGTAGAGGTTGCCGTCCGGCCCGTAGAAGACGCGGTAGGGATCACCGAACTGCCCTTTGGCAAGCATGTAGGGGCTGGGGAGGCTGCCTCCGCTGAGCCCATCAATCCGCTCGATGTACGAGTTCATCAGGCCGTACAGGCTTCCATCTGGGCCGTAGGTCAAGGACCGAAGGGAACCATCAGGCATACTACCTACCTGTCTGCCGGTACCTAGCTCGTACCTCAAGGTGTCGGAGCCCGTCTGGAGCAGCAGGTCCGTGGGTACCGCCACCACGTCGAAGGAGTTGCTCCATCCTGACTCAAGACCTTCCGCTGAAGCCTGGAGAACCAGGCTCCTCCCCGGCCTATCTACCGTGAGGCGCTCGAAGATCGCGACGCCTCCGCTGGTGACGGCCGACAGGTCGCCTGACAGCTTCGCATCGGGGAAGCCAGGGGCCAGCGCCAGGGTCACCGGCACGCCGGAGGTCGTCACCAGGTTCCCCTCGGCGTCAAGCAGCCTCACCTGAAGGGGCATCTGCATGGGCCGCCCCACCACGAGGGTCTCAGGCTGCGTAAGGAACCGCACCTTAGTAGTCGGGGCGCCTGTGAAGGTAACGGTGGGGTGGCTCGAGAGCCCGGTATACCCTGGTCCGGGATTGGCATAGGCGGAAAGGACTCCGGTGCCCACGGCTGTCCCCGTCAGCTTCCCAACCGCGACACCCTCGGAGTTGGTGGGCGCCGGCGGCTGAGTGGCGGTCCCCAGGGAGGAACGGAACAGGACGGGAACGCCGGGTACCGGCTTCCCCTCTCTATCCCTCAGGGTGATCGTGACCGTGGCGGACGAAGCGCCGTCCGCGGGCACGCCCGCCGCAGGAGTCACCTCAACGGAGGAGGCGGTTGGGCTCACCAGCCCGCTTGGATGGCGCGTTGGCGGCAGTGGGCTTGGGTCAACCAGCACGTCGTAGGGGTTCTGGGGCATCGCGACCCCGAGGTCGATGACCTTCGGCAACTGCCCAGTGCCAGGTGTGAAGCGCAGGATCTGGGACTCGGGGGTACTCCAAGCGATGATCTGGTTGTTCGGGGCGAAGCGCAGTCCGACGGACAGGCCGTCCCCAACCCTCACAGGGTCCGGCAGCACACCCTTTGAGGCTCCGGTGGACCCTTCGTAGCGCAGCACCCGGCCGATCTCGTCGATAGCATATAGGTCGCCATCTGGTCCCCACGCGATCGCGAACAGCCGGGGGGACTCTCTCGGTAGGGCCATGAGATCGCCAAAGTACTCGCAGCTCGTGGGCCGGTACCGGCGGACCGCCCTGCGAGCGGGATCGTTGGCGAACAGGAACCCTCCGGGACCTACTGCGAAGCCCCAAGAGGTCCAGCTCTGGGCGTCCGGCGGGGAGGGCAGAAGACCCAAATACCTCCCGGTCGCACCATCGAAGTGGAAGGCCCCCTGGTCCGCGTTGCCGTAGAGGTCCCCTTCGGACCCGAAGGCCAGCCTTTGCGCATACCCGGTCAGCTCTGTCGGCAGCGTAGCGAAGGTTCGCAGGATACCCCTGCCTCCGGGATCAACCACCACGATTCGGCCACCCAGGGAGACATAGAGCTTCCCCTCGGGCCCCCAGGCCATGCCATGGACGGTCCCGACGTCGGACAGCACCCGGGCGCCCTCCGCCCCGGTCTCCATGTCGATCCGGCGGATGCCGCCCGGCCCACCCACCAGCAGGTCCGTCGCCATGCTGGGTGCTGGGTCCCAGAGGGCTGCGGCGAGGAGAGCGAAACAGAGAGCTGCCCGGGCCACACGCCGGACTGGGGTTGGGTCTGCCATCACACCACCTTGCAAGAGCACGCAAGCACACCAGCCGGCACCGACCAGCCAAGGAAAGCCTTCTAGTAGGAACAAGGCGATCCCTGTTCCGGCTGCCGGATTCCACCCACCCTACGCTGATACGGCACGCCCTAGATAGAGCCAGCTTACTTGATCCCCACTGCACCCGTGCCTAACAGGGGCTGGCTAGGACGGCGGCACGACCAGGCTGTCTCGAGCTGCACCAACGCCCTGGCGACGGCGACGGCGGGCTAGGGGCTGGGCCCATCCCCCTTGCGAGCAGGTGACCGCCGGCAGTGGATGATGGGCGCAGACGGCACGTTCCACCAAGCCACCAAGGAGCAGCAGGCGCGTCTCTAGGATGGCGGCGGAATGGCGCTGAGGAGCCCAAGGGGATCGCGGCCCCAGCGCTGCGCGGGGCGCACCGTGGACCAGCCCCGAGTTGCAGGAGCCTGAGCGCCTGAATCAGGGAAAGGGGTGGCGGCGGATCTTCTGCCGCCTCTAGCCAGTACCGTCTCCATCCTCGGTAGCCCTCCCTGAGCTCAGCCTTCCCGCGACCGCGCCGTCCCCCGACACAACCTCCTAAGCTCCCCACATCCTCGGCCCAACGCCGAGCCTGTGCAGGACAACCCCGCCAGCGGAGCTCCACCAACCTCGGCAGCTACCTTGCGTCCCCCGAGTGTGAGCCACCCTCCCTCGGCGCGTGCCTCTGCGCCCTCCATCCGCCTAACGCTCGCACTCCACCCCAGCGTATGCCGTCTGCCTACCAGCCGCTCCACGGGCCTCTCCGTCCCTAGGCCGCAGGGGCATACGGTCTGTAGTATGTCTGGAATATTTACCTCTAGTTCATAAGAAGGAGATCTTAGAGCCATCGATTACTTATACATAGCACTACCTTATCGTCTATACCGTACGAGCTAAAGTATGGAGCATATCTAGGGTCCCCTGCCGTTGCTGGGATAGCCAGTCCCCGCCGGCTGGTGCGCTTCCATTGTGTCTGGGCAAGGAGGTAGGCATGGCAACGAGGATGACCTGGTGGGTTCTTCTTGGTGCGTTGGCGGTTGTACCAGGGCAGGGGCCGGTGGCCGCCCAGTCCGCCGACGGCGACATGGTGCCCAACCCGTCGGCGGAGGTCGGGGCCGCCCAACCGGAGGGGTGGACCTCTCGGGGCAAAGCCACCTTCGCCTGGGGGGGCGAGGCCGCTCACGACGGCCAGCGCTCGCTGAAGATCCGCTACAGCGACGTCGACGCGGAGTGGTCCAGCTCACCCTTCAAGGTTGATGGGTCCTACGCGACCGAGTATCCCTGGGTAGTTGTCTCGGCCTGGGTGAAGACGGAGCGTACGAGCGGCCTTACCTATCTACGGATCTCCTGGTGGCGCGATGGACAGGAGATCGGAGAAGGGCGCACCGCCCCCCTGCCGCACGGCACGGCGGACTGGGCGAGAGTGCGGCTGGCGGCCCTTCCGGCGGCCGGCGCCACCGAAGGCCGCGTGGGGCTCTGCTCTCAGGGGAACGTTGGCGCTGCCTGGTTCGACGACGTAGCGACGAGCCTGACGACCCTCCCGGCCTCACGGCACTCTCTGGGGCAAGGCGAGCCCGTGGCCTCCCCCTACCAGGCCTTCCTTGATGAGTATCCCAAGGCGAGTTGGGCCGCGGACGCACTGGAGCGGCTGCTGGCCTTGGATGAGGCAGCCGGCAGGTGGGAGGACGTGGTAGACCGGCTTAGGTTGAGAGCCAAGGCGGCAGCCGCTGCCGAACGCGCCGAC
>DASXUI010000572.1:0-1927 GCA_036504955.1 Armatimonadota bacterium | reverse complement strand
CTTGTTCGGCTATGCACTACGGGTGACAGACCCCACCGATGGGAAGGGCACAGACCCCAGCTATCGGATTGTGCGCCCACAGGCGAGCCGCGAGGAGCAAGCCCGGCTCGCCCTCGCCGACCTCGCTGAGTTTCGCAAGCGGTCGGAGGCCTGGGTGGAGTGGGGGCTTCTTGACGAAGAGCGTACCAGCGCTTTTTACAAGGCGCATCCTGAACTGACGCGTGACGTCTCGGGGCTAACGGCGAACACCTCCGGGTATTTCCCTCGGCTGGGCCTTTTCCTCTCCGACATGACGCCGGAGCAGTGGTCGCTGTTCGTGCGAGGCGGCCAGGTGACACGGTCACTTCAGGATATACGGCCAGGGCCAAGAGGTCTTCTGCAGGACCATCTCTGCGCGGACCTAGGGCGTCGGCTGCGTCGGGGTGCCGGGCCGTCTGACCCGGCATCGCAGGCGCCCCTACCTCGGGAAGCACTAAGGAATGCGTGGTTCAGAATCTCGTCCGAACCGGAGCTTGCCGATGCAGACAGGTCGATCGACGTGTGCTTGGCAGGCATCGATCTCAGCTCCTTGGCCGATGCTCAGCCGCTTGGTGTGGGCGTTGGCTCACCCTACACGGTCAGGTACACCTTCGGTGGTCGGGGAAGTGAGGGGGAGTGCGGAGGCGGTGTCGTGTCCTACAAGGATCTGGAGGCTCGAAGGAATGAGCGCCAGTCGCTCGGGGTTCAAACGAGCCCGCCCCAGGACACGATGCTGGACCTACTGGCCAGCAGCATCGGGGCTGGCCCAGACGACGGCTGCAAGCTTCCGGAGGTGCTTCGGGCCATCCACAGGGCGGCTCCAGCCCCGATCGTCGCCGACTTCCATGCCCGATGCGGCGCTCCCTTTGGCCAAGCCCGCGGGGCTACCCTCGGTGACGCCATTGACTGGTGCCAGGTAGCCTTCGCTGCCAGTTGGCGCCTGATCGAGGGGATTCACACTCTCCGTGACCGCCGTTGGTACGCGGATGACGCAATTGAGGTGCCCGCAGACCGTCTGCGCGGTTGGCGGGCAGCGGCTGAGAGGATAGGGAGCTATACCATCCCAGTGCTTACCGAGCTCTGTCAGCTGTCTGATGTCTCTATCAACCGCACACTGAACTATGGTCTGCTTCCTGGCCTGCAACCATCTCAGTTGCCAGCAGAGCGCCGGGCAGCACTCCGCCTACTTGCAGCACTAAGCAGCGAACAGGCTAGTGCGGCCGCCAGCAGCGGACTGCCCACTGAATGGGTCAATGCAACCCAGAAGGACCTCATGGCCGCCATCTGGCCCATCAGTGTGGGCAGCCCGGGCCAGATTCACGCTGAGGAGGCCGATGGTAGAGTGGTCCTGACCTACCGAGGGAATGGACTCCCAGACCTTAAGGTTCAAGTCACTCCAATCGTCTGGCCCAAAGTGCCGGGTACCAACGAGCGCGATGCTCCGCAGCCCGTGGACTGGATCACGACATGCCCACATGAGCCCAAGAGCACCGTGCCATCGGGTGGCCCAGCAGGGCATTGACAGCCGGGAGAGGGTACAGTAGGTAGCCATGGACCGAAGGTTAGAAGCAGCCCGGAGGAGCTGTGCGGGACTGGATGATGCGCGGTTGGGAGCAGTGAGCAATCTATGCGGCTGGATGGGCCGGGGAAAGCGAGCCATACCGGAGGGATGGTTCTGCCCAAGCTTGCTGCTGCGTGGCCATGTCATGGTGGTGCCGACAGTTGTATTCGCCTTGTGTGCTCTTCTGGCCCGGGGCACGCAGGGGGCCTCGGCCCCACCGGGAACCCCTGGGGTTGCCGGGCCGGCAGTGTCAGACCCAAGACTCAGCCAGGACGGGCGGTGGGAGGTGCCGGTCACGCTCCATGGCCTGGGGGTGCCACTAAAGGAAGTGGCCGAACGATTGGCCAA
>DASXUI010000571.1:0-4556 GCA_036504955.1 Armatimonadota bacterium | reverse complement strand
GGCACGAGCGAGTAGCTGCTAGCTCTCACGCCGGCCTCATCGGGACGCTGATACTGTATCAGCCAGGCCCGCTCACCCTCCAGACGGAGCTTCAGACGGCCCCTCAGTACGACGAAGTAGAGGTCGCGTTGTTCGAGCGACCCCTCGTCGGATGCCCCCAACGCCAGCGCCCGGTCCACCACCAGGCCAAGATCAGGGCAGCGTACCTTCAGCTCCAGGTTGGTCACCGGTGTACCCCACCCATCACTGACTCAAGTCCCCCATCGCCGTCTCCGGAGTGTTGAGGCAGACCCAGTCGAGCCGCGCCGTGGTGCCGCTCCTCAGTTCCCTCGCCACGCCGAGCGAGAGGCCATGGGTGCTCGTCAGTCGGGGCCGGGCATGGCGGCAGCTGCCCGGAGACACCCGTACGCGTCCCACTGGGGAGCACGGACGTTAGGCGCACACCACCGAATCCCGTAGGCTGGGGAGCATCTCCTCGTGGAAGATCCGCTCCACCGTCTCCGGCCGGAGATGGCGGAAGACCTGGTCGCCGTAGCGCGCGACGACGCCCTCGGTGCAGTGGTTCAGACAGAAGTGGCCCTTCATCACGATGCGCTGCGAAAGGCCGTGAGTATCAAGAAGGGCCTGGAGCTTAGGCAGGATCTCGTCTACTCCCAGAAGGTGGCAGGCGGACCCCATGCAGAGGTAGAGGCTCTCCGGGTCTCTCAAGGTCGCAGGTTCCTCTCAGCGTGAGTCTAGCGCCAGTTAGGACGTGCTTTGGAAGCAGGCGGCAGAGGCTGTTCGGCCGCCACACCCCCACCACCATGCTAGAGTGTGGCTTGAGGGCTGTCAATCGTTAACCAGTTCACAATACAACGTCATCTTTACGCGGGCCGAGGGGCGTGCTACAATCGAATCGTTAGGGGATTAACGATTTAGGCTAGCTTGCACCCCGGGCCCGGCATGGCGTATGGGCCGCCTCCAACGGCGGAATCGGTCGCCTCCCGTCGCTCCCTAGCCTCTTGAGAGCTTGCCCCGTGCAGGACCTCGGCGGCTCAGCGGGATTCGGGCCGCCCGGCGGGAGGGCTGACTGCTCTGCAGGCCTTCCCCCCAAGAAGAGCCACCATGACCCTCGATGAACTGGAAGCCTGGCTTAGGGAGACGGACGAGGAGCTGCTCCGGTCGCTCTGGCAGCTTGCCGATGACGCGCGCAGGCAGAACGTCGGCGGCGAGGTCCACCTTCGCGGCCTAGTGGAGTTCTCCAACCACTGCGTCCGGCAATGCGCCTACTGCGGCCTCCGGGCCGGAGCCCTCGGGGTCCACCGTTACCGGATGACGGAGGATGAGATCCTTGGCTGCGCCCACGCCGCCGTTGGGTTCGGCTACGGCACACTGGTGCTCCAGTCCGGCGAGGACTACGGCTTCACCGCTGCTGACGTCGCCGGCATCGTGCGGCGCGTGAAGGACGAGACGCCTCTCGCTGTCACCCTCAGCCTGGGCGAGAGGACCGACGAAGAGCTCGCCCTCTGGCGCCAGGCCGGCGCCGACCGCTATCTCCTACGCTTCGAGACCTCGAACCCCAAGCTCTACCGCGCGATCCATCCTGCCCTTCCCGGCCGGGCCTCCGACCGCATCGTGCAGCTCCGCCGACTCCGTGAGCTGGGTTACGAAGTCGGAAGCGGGGTTATGGTAGGCATCCCCGGTCAGACCTACGCCGACCTGGCCCGCGACCTTGCGACCTTCGAGGAGCTCGGACTGGACATGGTCGGGGTCGGCCCCTACCTCGCCCACCCCAGCACTCCCCTGGGCCAGGACGCGGCCGCTCTCGCATCGGCAACCGAAGGTCAGGTGCCCAACACAGAGCTTATGACCTACAAGGTCGTCGCCCTCACCCGGCTGGTCTGCCCAAAGGCGAACATCCCCAGCACCACCGCCCTCGCAACCGTGAACCGGGCTCAGGGGCGGGAGCTCGGACTCCAGCGCGGGGCCAACGTTGTCATGCCTAACATCACTCCCATCGACTACCGCAAGCACTACCAGATCTACCCCGGCAAAGCGTGCCTGATGGAGGACGCCGCGAGCTGCCACGGCTGCTTGAGCCACCGCATCCGATCCATCGGCCGCACGGTCGGTCAGGGCCGGGGGGACTCCCCGAGCCATACTCAGAGGTGCCTACTCAAATGAGCCTTAGCCAGCACGCCCAGGACTTCATCGATGACTCCCAGATCAGCAGTCTACTCGGCGGAAGCGTGGACCGAGGACGTTTCGACGAGGTGATCGCCAAGAGCCTCGCGAAGGAGCCCCTCACCGCGGAGGAGTGCGCCGTCCTCATCAACGCCTCGGCCCCCGATCAGGTGGAGCGCATCTTCGAGGCGGCCAGGGAGCTGAAGCAGCGCGTCTACGGCAACCGAATCGTGCTCTTCGCTCCCCTCTACGTGGGCAACCTCTGTATCAATGACTGCGGTTACTGCGGCTTCCGACGCTCCAACAGGGATGCCGTCCGCAGGACCCTGACGCCTTCGGAGCTTCAGGCACAGGTGGAGGCTCTCGAAGACGCGGGCCACAAGCGCCTCATCCTTGTCTTCGGCGAGCACCGCACCTACAGCGCCGAGTTCATCGCGGAGGCCGTGCGACTGACCTACGGAACCCGCAAGGGCCACGGGGAGATCCGCCGGGTCAACATCAACGCCGCTCCCCTCACCTACGAGGAGTACAAGACGGTCAAGGCCGCCGGGATCGGTACCTATCAGGTCTTCCAGGAGACCTACCACCACGGCGCCTACTGCGGGCAGCACCCCCAAGGCACTCGCAAGGCCGACTACCTCTGGCGGCTGGACGCCCTGAGCCGTGCCATGGAGGCCGGCATCGACGACGTGGGCATCGGCGCGCTCTTCGGGCTGTGCGACTGGCGCTTCGACGCTCTGGGCCTGGTAACCCACGCTCGGTTCCTGAAGGAGACCTATGGCGTGGGGCCGCACACCATCAGCTTCCCGCGCCTGCAGCCCGCCAGCGGCGTTACGCTCGATCCCCGCTGGAGCGTCAGCGACGACGACTTCAAGCGGCTGGTCGCCATTCTGCGACTTTCCGTCCCCTATACCGGCATGATCATGACCTGCCGGGAGAGCGCCGAGATGCGGCGAGCCGCGATGAGCTTCGGGGTAAGCCAGATCGACGCCGGTACCCGGCTGGAGCTCGGGGGCTACACGGAGCGGACCTCCGGCGACCAGCAGGCCCTGTCTCGTGAGCAGTTCGCGCTGGGCGACACCCGCTCCCTGGACGAAGTAGCCCGAGAGCTGATGGAGGAGGGGCACCTGCCCAGCTTCTGCACCGCCTGCTACCGCCTTGGGCGTACGGGCGAGGTCTTCATGGAGTATGCCATCCCTGGCTTCATCGAGAAGTGCTGCACCCCGAACGCTCTGACAACCCTGCAGGAGTACCTGGTGGACTACGCCTCCCCAGAGACTCGCGCCGTGGGCCAGAAGCTGCTTGACCGAGAGCTCTCCCACTACGGCGCGAACGGCACCCGCGAGAAGATACGCGAGAGTCTCCGGCTGATCCGCGAGACCAACACCCGAGACGTCTACCAGTAGGGTTAGGGGGCTGAAGGGGATCAGGGGGCTGAGGGGGCTTAGGGGAGAAGCCTCAGATGGACCCCCTGTGTGCTCCCCTAAGCCCCTCAGCCCCTTCAGCCCCCTGATCCCCTGAGGACCGCATGATGGACTGCCGGTTGGAGTCGGACTTGCTGGGAGAGATGAGGGTGCCGGCGGAGGCGCTGTATGGCGTCCACACGGCGAGGGCGCAGAGCAACTTTCGACTGGCTGGGAGGCCGGTGCGGGCGCCGCTGGTGCATGCCTATGGATCCGTCAAACTGGCTTGCGCCCGCGCGAACCAGGAGCTGGGCGCGTGGAGCCCGGAGCTGTTCGGGGCGCTGGAGGCCGCCTGCGGCGAGATGTCGGAGGGGCGCCTGGACTCGCATATCGTGGTGGATGCCCTCCAGGGCGGGGCGGGCACATCCACCAACATGAACGTGAACGAGGTGCTGGCGAACCGGGCCCTTCAGCTCCTGGGGTTGCCCTTGGGTAGCTATGACACACTCCACCCTCTTGAGGACGTGAACCGGCACCAATCGACCAACGACACCTACCCCACGGCGCTCCGAGTGGCGGCCATCCGGGAGCTCCGCCGGCTGGAGCGTGAGGTCGTATCGCTTCAGGAGGCCTTCCAGGCCAAGGAATGCGAACTAGCCCACGTTGTAAAGGTCGCTCGCACCCAGCTTCAGGACGCGGCGCTGACCACTCTGGGCCGAACTATGTCCGCCTTCGCGGAGCCCCTGGGGCGCGACCGGTGGCGCATCTACAAGTGCGAGGAGCGCCTCCGGGTCGTCAACCTGGGCGGCACCGCCATCGGCACCGGGCTGGGCGCCCCACGCCGGTTCGTCTTCCGTGCCACTGAGCTGCTGCGTGAGGCGACGGGGCTGGGTTTGGCAAGAGCCGAGAACCTGGTGGATGCTACCCAGAACACCGACGCCTTCGTGGAGGTCAGCGGCATCCTCCGAGCCCTCGCCTCCACGCTGCTCA
>DASXUI010000570.1:0-2742 GCA_036504955.1 Armatimonadota bacterium | reverse complement strand
CTCGGCCCCAACCTCAAGGTATGCAACCTGGCGGGCCTCGAGGCCGAGGCCAGGCACCCGATCCTGGTGCTGTGCGACAGCGACATGCGCGCCGAGCCGGACTTCCTGCGCCGGGTGACGGCCCCCCTGAGACAGCCGGAGGTCGGCCTTGTGACCTGCCTCTACAAGGGGGTCGCGCCCAAGACCCTGGCCGACCGGATTGAGGCCCTGGGCATCGGCACGGACTTCATCCCCAGCGTGCTGGTTTCCGCGCTCCTCCGACCCGTCGACTTCGCCCTGGGCTCCGCCATCGCGCTGCACCGGGACACGCTGAGGCAGATTGGCGGCTTCAGGGGGCTGGCACATCACCTGGCCGATGACTACCAGATGGGTCAGCGGGTGTGGGGGATGGGCAAGCGTGTAGCCCTGGCGGACCTGGTGCTGGAGGATGTCCTGCCTGGCGAGGGGCTGAAGGCGATGCTGGCAAGGCGGGTGCGGTGGGCGCGAACGGTGCGCCTGTCGGCGCCCGCCGGGTACCGGGGGGCGTTCATGACACACGGGACGACTCTGGCGCTGCTGGGGCTGGTGGCGTCGGGAGGGACATCCCTTGGGTGGGGAGTCTTCGGCGGCGCCTGGGCCTGCCGGGTGGCAACGTCCCTGTACGTCAGCCTCTTCGCCCTGGGAGAGCGGGGGGTCCTGGCTCGGCTCTGGCTGCTGCCCGTGGCCGACCTGTTGAGCGCGGGGATCTGGGCCGCCGGGCTATGGGGCAAGCGCGTAGCGTGGCGTGGGAGTCGCTACAAGGTCTCCCCCGAGGGCATTCTGACGCCCCTGGACGAGTAGCGGACCCCAGACGCAGGAAAGGGGCTGAAGCAGGCTTCAGCCCCCACTGACTCTCGACAGGATTGCGCGAGGTCCTAACCCGCATAGTGCACGAGGCGCCCGCGCGTCGTGCACTATGCGGGCTTCCACACGCTCTCGTGAGTAATCCAGGCTAACCCATTGCCACCTGAACCATGCTGGGTCGGATCACCCGACCGTTGAGGGTGTAGCCGCGCTGGGCCTCCTGGACCACCGTGTTGTCCGGGTGCTCCGGAGTGGCGGGAACCTGCGCCACCGCCTCGTGGAACTGGGGATCGAAGGGCTTGCCCACGGCGTCGATGGGCTCCACTCCCTCGCTCTTGAGCGCGTCCTGGAACTGCCGCAGGATCAGGCTCACACCGTCAACGAGCGAGCCGGAGTTATCGGTGCCGGACGCGGCACTGAGCGCGCGCTCGAAGTTGTCTAGAACGGGCAGCAGCTTGAGGATGAGCGCCTGAGTCCCGAACTTGCGCGCGTCCTCCTGATCCAGCCGGGCCCGTCGTCGGATGTTCTCCAGGTCGGCCAAGGCGCGGAGGTACAGATCCTGCTTCTCCGCCGTCAGCCTCTGCTGCGCCTCAAGCTCAGTCTGAAGCCTCTGCGTCTCGGCGGAGCCCTGGGATGCCTGCGGGCCCGCTGAAGCTGCTTGAGTCGACTCCACGGCCTCTCCGGTGAGGGGGGCCGAGGAAGCGCCGTCCTCCCCGTTGCGCTCGACTGAGCTGGTGTCGTTGTTCACTGGGATCTTCCGGCCCCTCATCAATTGGCTTTCACCTCTATCAAGCGAAGTATGGGCTACCCGGCGCCCCGCGCCAAGCGGCGAAGCGAGGCATGGGGTGCGTCGAGCCACAGGATCTTGAAGCGCCCTGAGATCGGTCGGATACGACGCATGACGACGAACACCCCGGCGCGACCACGGGGCCCGCATGCGACAAGCCCTTCTTACCCAGGGCGAGCGCGAGCTACTGAGGCTCGGCCCCCTCGCCCAGATAGCCGAACAGCTCGCTCAGGCAATCCGCCATCGTTCTGACGGCCGCGATGGCGCGCCCGTAGTCCATCCGCGTGGGCCCGATGACGCCAATGCTGCCGTGGGCACCGGGACCCATCCAGTAGCGCGAGGCCACCACGCTACACTCCTGCATGCCCTGTTGCTGGTTCTCGCCGCCGATGCGGATGGACGTCACGCTGACGTGGGTGCTGTCGCGGAGCGCGGCCATCAGCTCCTGCCGCTCCTCGAGCGCCGAAAGCAGGCCTTCCAGACGTTCCAGGTTCTGGAACTCCGGCTGTCGCAGCATCTGGTTGGCGCCCTCCACCACCACTTCACCCTCTGCCTTGGGCTCCATCATATCCCTAAGCGCCTGAACTACCCGGTTGAAGAGGGACGCGGTGCCCTCCGGCAGGTCATCCGGAGCGGCGGGAGCGAAGCGTCGGAGCTGCTCGCCGGTTTTCCCGGCCAGCAGCAGCCCGACCCGGGCCCCGACCTCCGAGAGCCGCGTGGGCGCCACTGGGTGGGGGGTCTCAAGGATTCGGTGCTTCACCTCCCCCGTGGAGGGAATGAGCACCACCAGCACGCGACGCCGGTCCAGGGAGGTTAGGTGCACCTGACCCACCGCCGCGGCGTCGAGCTCCGGGGTAGTGGCCACGGAGGCGTACTGCGTGAGGCCGCTGAGCAGCCGGCAAGTCTGGCGAAGGATCTCGTCCATCTCCTCGTTCACGAAGCGCCGCAGAACCGAGGCTCGATCGTGAAGCTCCTCCGCGGGAGGGATGGGGTCCATCAGCCGGTCGACGTAAAAGCGGTATCCCCGATCGGAGGGCACTCTGCCCGCCGAGGTGTGCGGCTGTCGGAGCAGCCCCAACTCGGTTAGCTCTGCCAACTCGTTGCGGATCGTGGCCGATCGCACTTCCAGGTTG
>DASXUI010000569.1:0-15461 GCA_036504955.1 Armatimonadota bacterium | reverse complement strand
GGCTGACCTCCATGGCAAGACGGGGGGCAAGCCGGTCTACCGCTACCTGTTCACCCAGCCGAGGCCCGGACAGACCGGCGCCTACCACGCCGTTGAGATCGAGTACGCCCTGGGCAACCTGCCGCTGAACAAGGTCTACGCCTGGACGGACGACGACCGGAAGGTCTCGGCTACCATGGAGAGGTACTTCGCCAACTTCATCAAGACCGGCGACCCCAACGGCCCTGGGCTCCCGGCCTGGCCCGCCGCCAACCAGGGCAGCGAGGTCCGCTTCATGCGCCTGGGTGTGAACTCTCGCGCCGAGACGGATCCCTATGGAGCGAGGCACAAGTTCCTGGATTCCGTCTACGGAGGGAAGTAGCTGGTCAGCACTGGGTCGTTGGGGCAGCGCCTCGGATGGCGTGGGTGACTGAGGTCTTGTCGGACCGGTCGGACCTGTCCGACGATAGGGGCCTTGAGGACGGCGCGTCGGCACGGTCGGGCATTGGTGCCCGGTGGCGGTCCGTCCGGCGGTGAATCGCCGGGCTCCGAGGCTCAATCCCGCTGAACCGGGGTTCTGAACCAAAGCTGCACCCTGGGGCCAGAACCCTCGTGTCGGTACGGACCATGACAAGGACGCTCAGGTGCACCTTTGGGTCAGAACCCTCCTTTAGGAGGATTGAGCCTCGGAGCCCGGCGATTCACCGCCGGGCGGACCGCCGCCGGGCACCAGGCTTCACCCCGAAGGACCAACCCCCACCCTCCGAGGCCCCCTCACCCCCTCATGCCCTTCTCTGTGCCTCTGTGTCTCTGTGGTAAGGCAGTTGGCCGCCGGCCCCGCGGGCTCTGCTACTTCGGCGTGTCCGGTGCCTTGCCGGGCTTCGTGGAGCCATCACTTGGGTCCCCGTCGGTCGCTTTGGAGGGCCCCTCGGTTCCCGATAGATCGCCCTCTCCCACGTCCTCGGGGTTCTTGGATTGCCCGGATTCCGCGGCCTTCATTGCGGCCTCGGCCTCCTTCTCATCCGGCTCGTCCTGGTGCTTGCTGGGTGCTTGCACGGAGAGAGACCTTTCCTCCTCCTGGGAGACGGGGGTAGGCTCCACCAACACCAGGTCCAGTGAGACGCGTTCGAAGAGGGGCTTGCCCTTGTCGGGGCTCGTCGCCGCCTCGCGCAGCTTCAGGGCACCCTGGATCGGACGGGGCGGCGCCTGCGTACCAGCCCGTACCGGCACCGGCATCGGTCCGAGGGCAGGATCAGGGTCGTCCGACAGGGCCTGAGTTACGAGAGCAAGCTGATCGGGCGACAGGGCCCGGATGGGCAGGGGCTGCCCGTTCCGCAGGCCAGCCATTTGGGGCGCGGTCAGCGAGGCGAGGAAACGTAGGGCGGTGTACTGCCCTGCCACCAGGGAGGCGGTGTAGCCCAGTTCGGCCCCCTCGAATCCGTGGTTCAGTTGGTCCGGAGTCAGCTCGCTCATCTGGAGCAGGTCCCCGACCGACATGCCCGCGGGTGACTCGTACTTCTGGCGCCAGCGGGCGATGAGCTTGCGAGGCACCAGCCACGCGCGCTTGATGGGGGAGCGCGTATCGCTGAAGGCCAGGAGCCCCCCCTTCCGCTCCGACCGCAGACCATACAGCATCCGGATCCGGGCCAGGACCTGGTACAGCGGGGCCTCCTGCTTCAGGCCGGCGGCTACGGGCATCCCACCTCCCGCGCCAGCGGACGAGGGCAGCACCTCCGCCAGGATGGAGCTCCCCGTGGCCTCGTGAAGCGCGGTCAGCACCTGCTGGGCCGACACGTTCTCGTCCGCGCCTGTCTCAGGGGTCGCCGGCTTCTCCGGCGGGAACTTGAGGGCGACCTTCCTCAGAAGCTCAGGGTCGCCGGGCGGCGGCGGCATCTGCCCAAAGGCGTTCTCTACCAGCTTCCGAGCCTCGTTGTCCATTATCACGTTCATATTGGCTTCGGGCGCGCCCTCCTGCATCGCGGTGAACATCTTGGCGATGGCGCCGGCAACTGGCGACCCTGGCGCGAAGATGGGGAAGCCCGGGAATCCCGAGGACCCGCCAGCCCCCACAATATTGAAGCTGCCGGCGACCATCCTCATGCCCTCGGGCCCCTCGTCCTCGTCCATGCCGTCCATTAGCCGGCTGCCCGCTTGTATGGAGACCACGGCGCCACTCAACTCTCGCAGAATGGCCTCGGGCTTCAGGGCATCCGCCGTCAGGTCCAACTCCCCTCCAGGGCCTTCCCCGGGGGCATCGCCGGCGCCCTCGTCCGCGCTGGAGGCGTGGGACCGGGGCATCATGCGGCCGTAGAGCTGAACAAAGCCCGTGAGGCAGGAGACCACCTCCTCCTTGAGCGCCGGAGGCATCCTGCTGATCGGTAGCCGCAGCCCCTCGGCCGTGGTGACCTTGAGGCGCTGCTCCGGCGAGAGCGAGCCCAGGATCCGGGTCAAGCTCGTGAACCCCGGCTGCGTGGCCATCATGTAGCCCATGGGGTCCTTGGACTCCAGCTCCTGAGCCTGCTTGGGCGACAGCTTCGCATAGGCCCCCAGGGTCTCCAGGTCCTTCACGCAGTCGGTGATGCGCTTACGCTCCCTCTCCTCCAGGAGCTTCACGCGCTCCTCCTCCTGGCGCTGGCGTGCCTGGAGGTCCTGCCACAGGAGATACGCGCGCTGATCGCCCTCGCCCGACACGCTCCAGTGGAAACCGGTCAGCTCGGCCAGCCGCTCCATGGCGTCTCGGAGAGGCGTGTCCTTGAGCAGCACGCAGACCGGCAGCTCCCGGGAGAGCCAGTCCTCCTCATCCTTACCGGCCGCTAGGCTGACCCCGGAGCTCTTGGCCAGAGCCTCGAGCGCGGCGCTGACCGGGCCCAGGGGCTGCTGGAGGGTCACCTTCGCGTCCAGCCGCGCGTCCGACTTCAGGTTCACCTGCGCCCGGGCAGCGAGGGGCCAGAGGAGCAGAAGAGCGGCCGCGATGGTGACGGGCCGCCGCCAAACGTACCCAGTGAGACCAGGGATCCTCATCTCCGCCTCCTCCCCTCGATCGGCCCACACACCTCAGCGCCCGGCCCTTTGAGCAGAGGGTTCGGGCGCTCAGGGCGAGAGAGCGCCGCGGGGCCGCTCTGAGTATACCACTGGTCGGCGGCTGTCCTATCTCCCAGCCCTCTTCCCGGAACGGGAAGAGGGCTCCGTGCTGGCGATGCCTCGCCTACCGTGGCCTGGAACAGGCTTGCGGCGCCCGGCACTCCGCCTTTGCCTCCACGTCGCGATCACGCCCCTCCTCTTCCCGTCTCGGGAGGAGGAGCCGGAGGAGATAGGGACGCGGGGCGGGGGAGAGGAGCAGGTGACGCGGTAGGGCGCTCAGTGCCCCTTGCGCTGCTCTTTGAGGGAGTGGAGGATGATGGGTAACACGGAGACGGCGACGATGGCGAGGATCATCAGCTCGATGTGCTTCTTGATCACCGGCACGTTGCCCAGGAAGTAGCCCGCCAGGCAGCAGGAGGTGATCCAGCCCGCGGAGCCGAGGAGGTTGTAGAGGGTGAAGCGGGCGTAGGGCATCTCGATGGCGCCCGCCACGATGGGCGCGAAGGTGCGCACGATGGGCACGAAGCGGGCCAGCACGATGGCGACCCCACCATGCTGGTCGTAGAAGGCCTTGGCGCGCTCCAGGTACTCCTTCTTGAACAGCTTGGAGTTGGGGCGCTGGAAGAGCGGCTGTCCCGCCTTCCGGCCGAACCAGTACCCGGCGGAGTTGCCCAGCACGCCGGCCACGATCAGCAGCAGGATGACCGCCCTGATGTCCAGGTAGCCCTGCGCCGCCACGATCCCCGCCGCGAAGAGCAGCGAGTCGCCCGGTAGGAAGAAGCCGACCAGCAGGCCGGTCTCGGCGAAGATGATGCCGACCAGCAGCAGGTATCCGCCCCAACGCACCCAGTGTTCTAAGGAATCCATCCACTCCCCTTGCCCGCACTGCTCACGAAACGCCCGCGGCCAGTGGGCAGTGCGCGTCGCCACGAGCCTAGCCCGCGCTACGCCGGAGCGGGACGAAATCCGCCTCGTGCCCGATGCGCGGGCGCCCCATGCGTCATGGGGGTTGGGCCATGGCGGTGGGCTATCCGGGAGGCCAGGCCATCCTGCGCCCGGCCAGCACGTGGAGGTGGAGGTGATCGACCGATTGCCCGGCGTCCGGCCCCGTGTTGGTGACCACTCGGTAGCCGCCCGGCAGCGCGCCCTGGTCGCCGGCCAACTTCGCGGCGACGGCCAGCAGGTGGCCGAAGACGGCCTCATCCGCGGCCGGGTCGGAGAGGCCGCGGAGGTGAGCCTTGGGGATGACCAGGAGGTGAGTGGGGGCTTGTGGGTTGAGGTCCGCGAAGGCGACGCAGGAGTCATCCTCGTGCAGCAGCTTCGCGGGGATCTCGCCAGCGGCTATCTTGCAGAAGACGCAGTCGGACATCGATGGACCTCCCAGGGGCAAAGGATGGGGCAGGGCTCCTCTGGCGGAGTTCGGGTTGGGCTCGCAGGGATCCTGCCAATTGCCCTGGCTCGGCCCGGAAGCCCCGCAGGAGGGCGAATAGGGGGAGCGGAAAGGGAGGCTGGCGCCGCTGAGCACGAATCCTCGCGGTCGCCCTCGACTTTCACCGGGGTCGATAGGGTCTCACGTCTGATCGAGGGACGTCAGCACGGCCCTCCCCGGCGGATCAGTCGGCTGGAGGTAGACCGTATGCGTGTTGTCAGGTGGCTTCTAGTGGCGGTTCTGGTGTGCGCTGGGGGATCAGCGATGGCGATGCCGGAGGTAGTGGTGATGCGGAAGGGGTTGGCCAACACCTTCACCAAGCTCAGCCACGGCCAGAAGGTGGTGGTCGCCTACTTCGGCGGGTCCATCACGGCGGGCGCGGGGGCCAGCGACGAGAGCCACTGCTACCGGCGGCTGCTGACGAGCTACCTTCGCCAGCAGTTTGGTGAGGACAAGGTACAGGAGGTGAACGCGGCCATCGGCGGCACCGGCTCCTGGCTGGGCGCCTTCCGGCTGCGCAAGGACGTGCTGGAGGCGAAGCCGGACCTGGTCATCGTGGAGTACGCGGTCAACGACGGCGGCTCGCCCGAGAAGCAGGTCTATGCCTCCATGGAGGGGATCGTCCGGCAGGTGCGGAAGGCCAACCCCAAGACGGACCTGCTCTTCGTCTATACGCTGGTGAAGGGGCACATGCCCGACTTTGAGGCCGGCCGGCTGCCGGACCGCATGCGTTGGCACGAGGCGGTGGCCGCGCACTACGGCATCCCCAGCGTGAACCTGGCCGCCTACGCCGCCGCCAAGATCCTGTCCGGTGCCCTCAGCTTCGACGACTTCGCCAAGGACGGCGTTCACCCCACGGACCGGGGCTACGGCCTGTACCTGGAGGCGCTGAGGCCCTTCGTGGAGCGCTGCCGCCTTGATACCCTCACGTCCTCGCAGACGACGGCGAAGCCGCACCCGATGCCCAAGCCCTTCGGCCCTGGGCCCATGGAGCTGGCGCGGCTGGTGCCCCCGGAGCAGGCCGCCTTTGACCCGTCCTGGCAGACCGGCCAGAGGAGCCCCTGCGGCTACTTTCCCTCCGTGGTCGCCAGCGACAAGCCCGGCGCGACCGTCACCCTCCGCTTCCGGGGTGACGGGGTCGGCCTCTTCGACGCCCTGGGACCCGATACCGGTGACCTGGAAGTCAGCATCGACGGAGGCGCATGGCAGCTCCTGGGCAACTTCGACCAGTATGCAAAGGACTACTACCGTGCCCACGACCGCGCGCTGGTGGAGGGACTCGACCCCAAGAAGGCCCACGAGCTGAGGCTCCGCGTGGCCCCAGGGATCCCCAAGGACAGCAAGGGCCGCTTCACGCGGATCGGGTACTTCCTGGTGAACGGAGAAGTGCTACGCTGAAGGTAGCCGCGCCCCCCTGCCCCGTTGGCTCGGGGGCGAAGCGCTCCCAGTGAGTGGATCGGAGATCGCGATGAGGCTGTCCGAGCTGAGGATTCAGGGCTTCCGATCCCTGGAGGACGTCACATGGCGCCCCGGAAGCCTGAACGTGGTGGTTGGGCCAAACGCTTCGGGCAAGTCGAACCTCCTCAGGGCTTTCGAGATGCTTCAGGCCGCCGCGACCGGCAGGCTTGGGCGCTTTATACAGGCCGAGGGGGGCATGGGGGCCGTGGTCTGGAACGGCGCGGTAGGCGGCCTCCACCTGGGGGTGGACGTTGCCCAAGAGGGTTCGGGTGATGTGGCGGACAGCGGCAGTGCTCTGCGCTACCGCCTGGACCTGGATCGACTGGGGGTGGGCAGCTCCTTCACGGTTGCGTCAGAGACCCTGCAACCAACCGTGCCTGGGCGGGCGGGCGCGGTTGACGAGTTCATATCGCGGCACGGGCACGACTGGGAGCTCCTCAGCGTCATGGGTGGCCTCAAGAGCGGACAGGGGGGGGTCCCTGAGGATGAGACCCTGCTCTCAACAACCGGCGTGCCGCTGTCGTCTCTGCCGACCGCGGCGGTGGTTCAGTCGTTCCTAGCCGGATGGACCGTCTACTCGGAGATATCGACAGGGCGCAGTTCCAGCCTTCGACAAGCGGCGGTAACGCGGCACACTTCACACGTGGAGCCCGACGGCAGCAACCTGGTCAACGTGCTTCACACTCTCTATCCGACTGACCGCAGGTTCCGCCAGGATGTTGACGACGCCATGAGCGCGGCCTTCGGGTCGGAGTACGAAGAGGTCGTGATCCCGCCGGTCGCTGACCAGCGAGTCCAGTTGGGTGTGCGTTGGCGGAGCCTGCGTTCCTATACCCCAGCCGCCGACCTCTCCGATGGCACTCTACGCTTCCTGCTGCTGGTCACCATCCTCGCCAGCCCAGATCCACCATCGCTCATCGCCATCGACGAACCTGAGACCGGCCTTCACCCATCCATGCTGCCCATCGTCGCGGAGTACGCGGCCTCGGCAGCCAAGAGGTCACAGGTGGTCCTCACCACGCACTCGCCGGACCTTCTCAGCGCCTTCGAGGGTGAAGTCCCCACGACTACGGTCGCCGAGGCCGCCGATGGAGCCACCGCCCTCCACGTTCTGGAGGGCGATGCACTTCGGTACTGGATCGACAAGTACAAGCTGGGCGAGATGTACAGGAGCGGCGAGCTGGAAGCCCTGCGATGAGGTTTGTCCTCTTCGCCGAAGGCCATACTGAGAGGGCGGTGCCGGAGTTGCTCTCGAGGTGGCTGAACCCCAGGCTCTCCCGACCTGTTGGTATCCAGCTTGTTCGGCTCCAGGGTTCTGCCGAGTTCCGCAAGGGGATACGGGACCGAGTGCGCCATCACCTAGAGAGCCCCGCCGCCGCGGAGGTCCTGGCCTGCATTGGCTTACTCGATCTCTACGGCGCCAGCCTCCCACAGGACCCGGGTGGCGGCGCACCGGAGTGGGTCCAGCGCGGGACTGTTGAGCTCGAGGCGCTCGTGGATAGCGACCGATTCCGCATGTTCTACGCGGTTCATGAGGTGGAGGCCTGGCTTCTGAGTCAGCCCAGTGTCTTCCCCCGCGAGGTAGTGGCCCGCCTGCAAAGATACAGCAAGGCGCCAGAACTGGTGGACGGTACGCACCCCCCGGCCAAAGTGCTCAGCAACGCCTACCTCGGGGCACTGAAGCGAGACTACCGCAAGGTGACCGATGGCACGAACCTGCTGCGCCGCCTCGACCCGGAAGTCGTTCACCGAGCGTGCCCAAACTTCGGGCTGATGCTCAACACGATGCTGGCCATCGCCAAGAGCAACGGGCTCTAGGTCTAGCCCCCACGCTCTGGACGGCCCCCGCGAACCGCACTCTTGTCGCCTGGGAGATCTCCCCATGACCTTCGCCCTTGCTCTGCTTGCGGTGCTGGCGCTCGGACAGGCCGATAGGCCCGATCGCGTGCTCTACTCCTTTGCCTCCGAGGATGACTTGAAGGCCGTCGCCGTTAACTCAACCAAGGTCAGCCTCGTGCCTGACGCGAAGGCGGGCAAGGCGCTGCGCGTGGAGTTCCAGCCCGCCGACTGGCCCAACGCCCTCTGGCGGACCACTACACCCTGGGACTGGGAGGATGCTACCGGCCTGCTGCTGGACATCAGCAACCCCACCTCGGAGCCGCAGGAGTTCGGCATCCGCGTGGACGACGACCCCGCCGCTGATGGCGTCACCCACTGCCGCTCGGGGCTCCAGACGCTGGAGGCCGGCAAGTCCGCGACCTTCTGCCTCCCCCTGGGGGGCCTGGACCCCATGGCCTACGGCATGCGCGGCCTTCCGCGTGACACCCGGGCCCGCCTCATCAGCGCGAATGGGACCATCGATGCCCATCGCGTCTTCGCCTTTCAGGTCTACCAGCACAGCCCCAAGGCTCCCCGGGCCCTCGTCCTCGACAACCTGCGGCTGAGCTTCGGCAAGCCCCGGATGGACGGCATGGTGGACCCCTATGGTCAGTACACGCGCGCCACCTGGCCCGGCAAGGTCACCAAGGACGAGGATCTGATACAGCGCCGCAAGAGCGAAGAGGCGGATCTGACGAAGTCCCCGGAGCTGCCGGACCGCGACCGCTTCGGGGGCTGGGCGCGCGGCCCCAAGCTGGAGGCCACCGGCTTCTTCCGCACCCACAAGGAGAAGGGCAAGTGGTGGCTGGTGGACCCGGACGGCCGCCTCTTCCTCTCCCTGGGCATCGACTGCATCGGCGAGGGGGACCCCACCGTTACTACCGGCCGCGAGTCCATGTTCACCTGGCTCCCAAAGCCTGGAGACCCCCTGGCGGGGCACGTGGGCCACGCGGCCGGCCTCCACATGGGCCCGCGCAAGGAGGGCGACACCTTCAACCCTTACTCCGCCAACCTCCAGCGGAAGTACGGCGCTGAGTACAAGCAGCAGTGGCCCGCGATGGCCCTCAGCCGGCTTCGCTCCTGGGGCTTCAACACGGTGGGGAACTGGTCAGATGGCGGGCTCTACCGCAACGGACGGGTGCCCTACGTCGCCACGACCGGCGTCGGCGGTGACCACGCGACCCTCGCCAGCGGCTCGGACTACTGGGGCCGAATGCCGGACCCCTTCGACCCCAAGTTCGCGGAGCACGCCGCCGCCATGGCGAGGGACATCGCCGCCCGTGTGAAGGACGATCCCTGGTGCCTGGGCATCTTCGTGGACAACGAGCTGAGTTGGGCGGGCCAGGGCGAGGATGGCGGCCGCTACGGTCTCGCCTATGGCGCCCTGGCGGAGGGACCCAACTCGCCCGGCAAACAGGCCTTCCTCGAGCAGCTCCGGGCGCGCTACTCGGACGTGGCCAGGCTGAACGAGGCGTGGGGCACCAGCTTCGCGGACTGGGAGGCACTACAGAAGCCGGTGAAGCTAACCGGCACACTGCAGCCCAAGCAGCGCGAGGACTTCTCGGCCTTCGTGAAGAGCCTGGCCCACCGCTACTTCCAGGTGGTGAGGGACGCCTTGAGGCGTGAGGACCCGAACCACCTGTACCTGGGCTGCCGCTTCGCCTGGGCGGGTCCGGAGGCCATCGAGGCCGCCAACGAGCTGTGCGAGGTGGTGAGCTTCAACATCTACCAAGCGCGCGTCAGCGGCGACTACGCGGCCCGGATGGCGAAACTGGACAAGCCCTGCATCATCGGGGAGTTCCACTTCGGCGCGCTGGACCGGGGCATGTTCCACACGGGTCTCGTCTCCACCGACAGCCAGAAGGAGCGCGCGAGCACCTACGTGGACTACCTCCACAGCGTGCTGGACGCCCCCACTCTGGTGGGCTGCCACTGGTTCCAGTACATCGACCAGCCCTTGACCGGCCGGGCCTGGGATGGCGAGAACTACAACATCGGCTTCGTCTCGGTTACGGACACGCCCTACCCCGAGATGGTCGCCGCCGCCCGCAAGGTGCACGCGGAGGCCTACACGCGGCGCTACGGCAGCGGCGGGTAGGCGCTGGTGAGGCCCTTCTGGCCGCTGACCTAGCCCGTCCGGCCGGCGGCTCAACATCCCCCTCCCCCGTGCCGAGAATGGCATGGGGACCGTCTGCCGCGTCCACGCTGGGCACCCCGCGTCCTCCCCTGTTCCCCTCCCAAGAGAGAGGTCCCGCGCCCGCAATGAAACCTGTCTCCCCACTCCGTCCGGCTATCCGGGCGATCCTCCTCTTCACCGTCTTCGCCCTTCCGCTGCTGGTCAACCTATGGGGGTGGGACCGGGTGGAGATGCCCCGCATCACGCTCCTGAAGGTCTCCGTGCTGGTCTGCTACCTCCTGTGGGTCTGCCAGCCCAACTTCAGGATGCCAACCATCAGGATCAACTCCATCCTGATTCCGCTGGTGATGGTGGCGGGCATCTCTACGGCTCTGTCGGTGAACGGCGTCCGCAGCTACGCTGAGACCGTGAACCTGCTGGCCTACGTGGGGTTCTTCTACCTTATCTATGCAGGAGCACGCGACCCGGGGTTCCGGCGGCAGCTCGCCACGGCGCTCTTGGCTTCCGCCTTCGTGATCGGGCTCTACGGTGTGGGGCAGCATTGGGGCTACGACCCGCTTCACTGGCGCGTGCCGGCCCACGTGCTGAGGAAGACCTTCAGCACCTTTGGCAACCGGATCTTCCTGGCCGCCTACTTCGCCATGCTCATCCCCCTGGCGCTGGTGGCCGCCGCGACCGCGAAGCGGCGGGGAGTTCAGGCGCTGGCGCTGGTCACGCTACTGCTGATCACCGCGTGCCTGCTCTTCAGCTACAGCCGCGCGGGCTGGGGGGCCGCCGTGGTGGGGCTGGCGGTGCTGCTGCCCCTGGTCGCCCGCAGCCGGGTGCCTGGAGTGCTGAGGGCCTGCCTTCTTTGCCTCGGCCTGATGGCGCTCCTGGCGGTTGGGGCTGAGGTCCTCGACCGTCTCTCCGGGGAGTCCATGGTGGCGCGCGTGGGGACCATCGTGGGCGGCCAGGAGTCTTCCGCCGCCTACCACAACGTCCACTGGGGTACCACCTTCCAGATGATGGGCTCCATGTCCACCAGCTCGGCGGTCCACCGGGGCCTTCCCGCCCTTACTCGCGCCCTGTTGGGCTGGGGGCCGGGGACCTACGACCTGGTGCTGCCGGAGTTCGCCTACGTCAACGAGATGGCGGTCGTGACGCCCACCACCGGCGTTCCGTACCAGAACCCCCACTGCGACCTGCTGCTGATGGGGGCGACTCTGGGGCTGATCGGCCTGGTGCTGTGGGTGCGGCTGATGGTTCGGGTCTGCTTCCTGAGCCAGTCCGTCATCAAGCGGATGCCCAGGGATGAGTCGCTGGCGATGGCCGGCTGGATCGCCTGTTTCGCCGCCTACCTGGCGCAGTCGATGTTCACGCCCCGAGTCGTGGGGACGCAGATGCTGCTCTGGGCCTGCCTGGGCGTCATCTGCGCGGCGGTAGCCAACGTGCTGCCGGGGTTCGCCAAGGAGCAGGAGGAGGCGGAGAAGGCCCCAAGCTCCCTCCCCACCTGGGGGCGGCGGTTGGTGGCGGCACTGCTGCTGGTGGTGGCGGTGTTCCCGGCCAATGCCAGCCAGTTCCGGCCCGCCTTGCGCGAGAAGAGCCTGGACAGCCGCTTCGCGCCCTCGTGGTTGGTGCCCCTGGCGGCCGACTACCATCTGAAGCGCGCCGTTCGGCTGCGGGACGCCGGCGACTTCGACGCCGCCTTCAAGCAGCACCAGACCTCTATCTCCTACGAGCCGCTTCGGAGCGTGCTTTGGTACTCCACCGGCGAGACCTGCCTGGCAGCGGCCCGCACCAGTCCAGAGCACTGGCGAAGCTGGATGATCGTGGCGCAGCGATGCTATCAGTACCTCATCAACAACGACCCATCGGAGGGCTTGGCGCACAAGGAGCTGGGGAACGCGTTGTTCGTCGGAGGCCTGCTGTCCGCCGAGAGCGCGGAGGCCCGAGCCAAGGACGGCAGCGGCGTCGAGCAGCCCAGCAGCCCCGCCCAACAGTGGTTCAAGGGTTCGGAGTCGGAGTATCGCAAGTGCATCGCGCTGTGGCCGCGCATCTCTTCCGTGCACCACGGTCTGGCGAAGGCGCTGCAGGCGCAGGGACGGACGGAGGATGCTCTCCAGACTTACCTGCGCGCCATCGAGCTTGGCTCCACCTGGGGCGAGCCCGAAGCCAACCTCGGCTCGCTCTACTGGCGCCTGGGGCTCCCCAAGCCGGCCATCTTCTGCCTGAAGCTGGCCCTTAGGCAGAGCCCGCAGGACAACCCCTTCCTGGACCGCTACCACAAGCTGCTCAAGGAGATGGAGGCCGCCGTCAAGCAAGGCAACACGGACCCCACGCTGCTCGAGAGGCCGAATCTGTTCTAGGGATGGGTCGTAGGGTCGTAAGGTCGTAGGGTCGTAGGGGAAGGGCCTCAGAGACCGGGAGGTGGTGGCCGTGACGATAGGGTGCGCCCAGCGACCGTCCGCCCGGCGGTGAATCGCCGGGCTCCGAGGCTCAATCCCGCTGAACCGGGGTTCTGAACCACAGGTGCACCTTGGGGTCCGACCACCGTACCGGTACGGACCATGGATAGGACGCTCAGGTGCACCTTCGGGTCAGAACCCTCCTTTGGGAGGATTGAGCCCCTGAGCCCGGCGATTCACCGCCGGGCGGACGGTCGCTGGGCGCACCCTATCGTCACGGCCACCACCTCCCGCTCTCTGAGGCCCTTCCCCCAGGACCCTACGACCCTACGACCCGCCCTTAGGCCCCATGACCCAACGACCCGATCTCGATACATCAGACTGGCCTGACGAGGCTCGGCGCCTTTGGGAGCGGCGGCGGAGGGCCATTTGGGGGGTGCCGGAGTTGGCTCAGGAGCTGCGGGAGCGCATTCTGGCGAGTGGGCCGATCCCCTTCCGCGACTTCATGCGGGCGGCTCTTTACCATCCCCTCCACGGCTTCTACGCCTCCGGTCGGCAGCGCACGGGGCCCTCGGGCGACTTCGTGACCTCGCCGACGCTTCACCCCGGCTTCGGCGCCGCGCTGGGCGAGCTGTGTCTGAGGCTGTGGCGCCGTGCCGGGGAGCCCTCCGAGTGGTGCGTGCTGGAGATGGGCGCGGGGGGCGGCGAGCTTGCCAGGGACCTCCTCGCCTGGGCCCAAGCCCGGCACCAGGGCGACCCGGATGGTTTCCCCCCCGCGCTGCGCTACCGGATCTTGGAGCCCTTCCCCGCCCTGGTGGAGCGGCAGCGCGCCACTCTGGCCCCCTGGTGCCCCAGGCCCGAAGGGGCGCCTCCGGGTCAGCCGAGGATGCCGTCGCCGGCCCTGGCATCCCCGCCATCGACCTCCGCGTCTAGCGGCGCGCCTCCGTCCACGCTTGGGTGGCTTCCGCCCCCCGCTCAGCTTCCCTCCGGCTCCGTCACCGGGGTGCTCCTCTCCAACGAGCTGGTGGACGCCTTCCCGGTCCACCGCCTGCGCTGGCGGCAGGGTGGGCTGGAGGAGGCGCACGCCGGCCTCTCCGACACCGGCTTCACGGAGGCGTGGCTGCCGGCCACTCCCGACGCGCTTCGGGCCGCCGAAGAGCTCGGTGGACACGTACCTGGCGGGCCGGCGGGCGTGCGGCCCGAGGGTCGGCCCTTCGAGCTGTGTCCCGAGGGCCGCGAGTGGCTTAGGCAGTGCGCCCGGGTGCTCCGCCGAGGATCCATCCTCACCCTCGACTACGGTGCCGAGGCCCCTGAGCTCTACTCCGACAGGTTCCCGCGGGGCACGCTCCTCTCTTACCGGGGTCACGGGACGGCGGACCCCTACCAGGCCCCCGGCGACCAGGACCTGAGCGCCTGGGTGGACTTCTCCGCGCTGGCGGAGGAGGGCCGGCGCCAAGGGCTGTGGTCGGCGCCGCTCACGACTCAGCGGGACCTGCTCCTCCACCTGGGGTGGCCGCCCCAGGGCGCCCTGGGCTCGGCGGGCGTACCCGGCGCGCTGGAGTCGCTCGTCGCGCCCGGCGGGCTGGGGGCCATCCGGGCGCTACTGCAGGGCAAGGGCGTCTCACCGGTTGGGCTGCTCGATACGTAGTCGTTCCCGCGGCCCGAGCTGCCGGGGGTCGTCTGGCCGCCGCCTTACCCGCCGCTTTCGCCCCGCGCCCAACTGCACGAAGCCGGTGTTGGGCGCACTATGACCTTGGGATGGCGGCACGAGCTGGCACCTAAGCAACCAGGGAGGCGAAGCTAAGGCGGCGAAGTCCTTGTTGCTGCCGGGGCTGTTTGCCCGGTGGGCGTGAGGCGGCGGGTCCATCCTGGTGGCGGCGGAGCGGAGAGAGGAGAGCACTATGGCGCTGATGGCCTACATGAAGTTGACGGGGCAGAAAACGGGTGATGTGAAGGGTTCCATCACCACCAAAGGCCGAGAGAACACCATTGGAGTTATCGCGACGGACCACAGCGTGGTGTCGCCGCGCGACCCGCAGAGCGGCCTTCCGACGGGCCAGCGGATGCACAAGCCCTTCGTGATCACCAAGGAGCTGGACAAGTCGAGCCCCGTTCTCTGGAACATCCTAGTGACCAACGAGAACATCACTCAACTGGTTGTCAGCTACTACCGTCCGCAGATCAAGGCAGGTAACGGTGTTGGGCAAGAGGTCCTTGCCTATACCGTGAAGCTAACGAACGCCAACATCGCGTCCATGCACTTCGTTCAGCCGAACGTGAAGGATCCCAACTTGGTGCGGTTCGCGGAGTATGAAGAGATCGCGTTCACCTATCAGAAGATCGAGTGGACCTGGCTGGACGGTGGCATCACGGCCATGGACGACTGGGAAGCGCGCGTCTAGCCCGCGTTACGCACAGGGCGCCTGGCGCCCGCGTGGAGCGGGGCCGCAGCGACTCGCCGCTGGGGGGGGAGGTCAGAGCCTCGCTCGGCCACGCGGCGGTCTGTGCTAGAGCACGCGTGTGACCCGGCGCTGCCCGGGAGGCTTGGGGAGGGGTGGAGGCGTATGTCCAAGCACGATGTTAGGGAAGGCAAGGGAGAAGGGCAAGCCGTCTCCCGGAGGGAGGCACTGAAGGGCCTGGGGGGCGGTCTGGCCGCTGCCGTGCTCCTGCCACGGGCCGGCCTGGAGCCCGACGTGCGGTGGAAGCGGACCTCGCGCGCTCAAACCTCGGTGCGCGCGGGCGAGGGTGGCGTCACCGCCGACCTGCCGCCGAGCCCGGCAAGGGTAGCTCGCGAGCTTCACACCGTCACCGCGCTGTCCGACGGCCGCGTGCTGGTGGTCGGCGGACGCCAGGAGCAGCCCCTCACCACTGTGGAGGTCCTGACTCCGGACAACGGAGCGCTTTCGCGAGCCGCCTCGCTCCGCTTCCCGCGCTACGCTCACGCCGCCGCGGCGCTGCCGGACGGTCGGGTGCTGGTGATCGGGGGGCGCTGTGACGAGGTACTCTCCAGCGTGGAGGTCTACGACCCGGCCACCGACCGGTGGCAGCCGGCGGCCTCCCTGCGCGTCCCCAGGGCCTACCACTCCGCGACGGTGCTGGCCAACGGCCTGGTGCT
>DASXUI010000568.1:0-14196 GCA_036504955.1 Armatimonadota bacterium | reverse complement strand
GAGCCCTGCTCCTGCCGGCGCCCTGTCACGCCCAGACTGGGCGCGTGTTCGCCAACCTTACCGGGATTGAAGTACAGCAACTCTCCAACGCCGTCCGCATCGTGCTGAACGCCGACGGCATCATCAACGTGCACTTCAACGACCGGGAGTGGATCGACTGGGCGGCCACCAACAACGGGCCCTTCGAGAACGGCATCAAGTTCGTCAATTCTATCCGCTTCCGGCTGGACAACCTGCGCTCCAAGACCGGTAGCTTCTTTGATGTGGGGCAATACCCCGTAAGCCACGTCGAGGTGGGAATCCCTCCAACGGCTCCGGAGGGAGTCGGGCTGGACGTGAACATCGTGCTCTACACGGGAGCGCGGCTGAACAGCCTTCGCCTCAACAGCGAGCGCATGGACTGGTGGGGAGCCTTCCCGGCCCCGTCCTTTGAGATTCGGCAGAGCGACGATCAGCGCTCCATCATCGTGACCGTTAGGTCAAATCGCCAGGCCCTCACGCCTGAGATGCGGCGCACGGATGCCGAGGCCGGCCAGCTCTCCCACGAGTTGAGCGTGGCGACGGCGGAGCACGGCTTCACTCTGCACGCGCTGAACGCGGACCTGCCCAGCCTGTCCCAGGAGCTGACTCGGATTTCGGGGGCCAACATCGGCGTGGCTGATGGGGTACGGCGGTACGTCAGCCTCTACCTGGAGGACCTGCCGCTTACCAGCATCCTGCGCCTCCTGGCCGCCACCTATGGCCTCAGCCTGACGCAGGACCCTGGCCGTTTCACGCTGGCCGAGGGGAACGTGGTGGGCAACGCATCCTTCAGCGGCGCGGTGACGCAGGCTCTGCCGTGCGTACACATCCCCGCCACCCAGGCGGCGGAGCTCCTCCCGGACTTCCTGCGGCGCTACCTGCGCCCGGACCCGGCCAGCAATACCTTGGTGGTTAGTGGGCCCGAGGCCCTGGTGAGCAAGGTTAGGGAGGACCTCGCCAAGCTCGACCACGAGCCGCTTCAGCTTGAGGTGGAGATGATCGTGGTGGAGTACAGCCGCAGTTATGACCTCCTCCACAACCTGGGACTCAGCATCGCGGCGCCCGGATGGTCCCTCGCGACTGACCCACTCAAGGGCGACCTTAGCTTCTCCACCTTGGGGGCGCGGCCCACCAACTTCTCCGCTCGGCTGGAGGCGCTGGAGACCCAGGGCAGCCTCAGAATCACCGCGCGGGGCCGTGGAACCTGCCTCAACGGCGGCAGAGTGGAGGTCTTCAGCGGCGCTACCCGCCTGATCCAGGTCACCCAGAACACCTTTGACGGGCCCATCGGGTTGGCCCTGAACGTGGACGTGGGGACCCGCATCCACTGCCATCCCCAGTCCGTAGACGGCAAGGTGATCACCGTGCGCCTGGAGCCGCAGGTCAACACCCTCGCGGGGCTGGACCCAACCACCCACATGCCGGAGATCATCCGCAGAGAGGCGCGCGGCTCCGTCCGCTTCAACGCCGGTGATCTGGTCTACGTGGGCGGCCTGGCGAACGACTCGGAGTCGGTTCGCCGCTGGAGGGTCCCGCTGCTGGGCAGCCTCCCTCTGATCGGCGGGCTCTTCCGGGGCAAGCGCACCACGCGGGAGAACCGCGAGATGGCCATGTTCATGACGGCCCGAGCCCTTAGCCCCTCCGAGACGCCCAAGCCGCTCCTCGCGGCAGGGGCGACCCGGCCGACGGTCGGCGCCGGTGCCTCAGGCCGCACTGAGCGGGCTTCAGGCTTCGCCGGCGGCTCCTAGCGCGCCTGGGTAGCGCACACGGTTTGGCTCACATAACGCGACATCTGGATTGAGGTGACTCGCACCACTACGAGGCGCATGAGGCTCGTGGGTAGCGCGGGTTAGGCTCACTGAGGAATGGAAGCGATACTGATGACACGACACCTCGCATGGCCGGCCACCGACACTCCTGCCCGCGCCCGGACCTGGGCTCTCCTGGCAGTTGCCATCACCTGGGCCTTCTGCCTGGCAAGGCCCGCGGACGCGATTACCTACACGACCATCACGGACGTGAGCACCAAGGCCATGAGCAACGGCGTCCAGGTGACCGTATCGGCGGACGGGGTGCTGCAGTGGAACCCCGACCTGCAGCCCGGCCAAGGGCGGAATGACTTCTTCAACCACAAGACGGAGCGGATCGACATCCGCTTCCCCGGAGCCCGCTACAACGGCTCGAACTTCATCAACGTCGGCACGTTTCCGGTCTCGCACATCCAGCTCTCCGTGCCCCAGAACGCACAGGAGGGCGTGGGAATGGCGCTCTCTGTGTTCAACTTCCAGGCGAGCCGCTTCAGCATCAACCAGAGCCCGGACCAGCAGAGCGTGATCATCACCGTCAACAGCGAGCGGACCCTGGAGAACGGCACCAAGAAGGCGGGCGGCGCCGCCACCACGCTGAGCAGCGCGGAGATGAACGTCGAGTTCATCGACGGCAAGCTCACGATGGACACGCTTCGCGCCCCGCTGTTGCCGCTGCTGTCCGAGATCGCCCGCAAGACGGGCATCAACCTGGCCGTGGATGACCGCAACCTCGCCTACGAGAGCGAGGCGCAGAAGGGCAAGCTGGTCAGCCTGAGCCTGAAGAGCCTACCGGTGGACGACGTGATGCGCACCATCGCGAAGGCCTATGGCCTCGCGCTCTCGCAGGGGCCGGACGGAGCGTACCTGATCAGCGACGGGGTGCCCACCAGCCTCTCCAGCTACCGCCTCAGCGACACTCGCTCCTACCCCATGAAGTTCATCCGTGCCCAGACCGCCTCGGGCTTGCTGCCGACCTTCCTCTTCAGCTACCTGCACGTGAACTCCGAGCAGAACGCGGTGGTCGTCAGCGCGCCCACCCAGATGCTGGAGAAGATCGGCAAGGACCTGGGCACGGTGGATCTGGCTCCGCCGCAGATCATGATGGAATGCCTGGCGGTGGAGCTCTCCAACAACAGGGATCTTTCCTCCCTGCTCCAGACAAGCTGGACGACCCCCGGCATCACCCTGGGAACTGACTCCGGCACCGGGTCCATCAACTACAGCACGGTCGGCCGGCTTCCGCGGGACTTCAGCGCCCGGCTTCAGTCGCTGGTGGCCCAGGGCAAGGCGCGGATCCGCTCCAAGCCGCGGATGGCGGCGGTGAATGGTCAGCGGGCCAACGTGTTCATCGGCTCCCAGAAGTTCATTCTGGTTAAGTACCAGAGCTACGGTGGCACCAGCGAGAAGATCCAGGGGGTGGACGTCGGCGTGAAGCTGAACATCACCCCATGGACCGGCGGCAACGGCGAGGTGACCAGCCAGGTTGAGGCGGAGGTCTCCAACATCAGCGACGTGGACGGCCAGACCGGCCTCCCGGTGCTCTCCACCCGCCGGGCCGAGACCACCATCCGCGTGAAAGATGGCGAGACGGTCGTCATCGGGGGACTGGTGCTGAAAGAGGTCTTCGACACCAAGCGCAAGGTGCCGCTGCTGGGGGACATCCCCTTCCTGGGCTACGCCTTCCGAAGCCGGCTGCGCCAGGAGACGGAGAGCGAGCTGGCCATCTTCGTGACGCCGCACATCCTCACGGACAAGGGCCGCCTGAAGGACGACCAGGAGGAGCAGCGAATCCGCGACAAGATGCTCAAGGAGAACGCTGGCGGCTAGAGGAAGAACTGCCCCACCACAGAGACACAGAGGGCACAGAGATACACAGAGAAGAGCAAGGCGGTGCCAGGGGAAGAGCCACCACCAAGACACCAAGACACCAGGAAAGACCTAGGTCCGGTCTTCTCGGTGCCCTCTGTGTCTGCTCTGAAGATGACCCTGTTACTGCCTCGCGGAGTCCCCCTGAGGAAGGCTGCAACTGTGGTGGGGCTCTCTTTGCCCCTCTTGGTGTCTTGGTGGTGATGCGGTTCCTTGCCTCAGGACCTTCTCTGTGTTCCTCTGTGCCCTCTGTGCCTCTGTGGTGGAGCTTTACCAGTCGGGAAGGGAGGTAGGGACGTGGCTTTTCGGGTTGGCATCATTGGGTGTGGGCGCCCCTGGAAGACGGAAGGCGCCACGGGGTTCGGCATGGCTCACCCACACGTGCAGGCGTATCAGGCGCATCCGGAGTGTGAGGTGGTGGCCTGCGCGGACATTCACGAGGGTCGGCTGAAGCTCTTCGGATCCGAGTATGGCATCTCTGGTCAGTACTCTACGGCGGAGGAGATGCTGGCCAAGGAGAAGTTGGACATCGTCAGCATCTGCCTGTGGCCCCACCTTCACGCGGAGTACACGCTCAAGGCCGCGGAGGCCGGGGTGAAGGCCATCCACTGCGAGAAGCCGATGGCTACCACCTGGGGCGACGCGCGGAGGATGGCGGCGGTGTGCCGGGAGAAGGGCGTTCAGCTCAGCTTCAACCACATGCGCCGGTTCCTGGAGCCCTTCCAGAAGGCTCGCGAGCTACTGAGGGCGGGCACCATCGGGGAACTGCTGACCATGGAGGCCTCCTGCGGCGACCTGTATGACTGGGGGACCCACTGGCTGAACATGCTCTCTTTCTTCAACGAGGAGACGCCGGCGGAGTGGGTCATCGGCCAGATCGACTGCCGCGAGGACCGCAAGATTTTCGGAGCACCCATCGAGGGCCAGGGCCTGGCGCACATGAAGTACCGGAACCAGGTGCGCGGCCTCATCATCACCGGCTATGAGGCGACGATCGGCTGCATGATCCGCCTGGTGGGTACCGACGGCATCATCGAGGTCCACGACCCCCAGCCCTGCGTGCGCTATCGCGGCAAAGGGGACGGGGAGCTTCGGACCATCCACACCAGTGAGGGGATCCACGGCTCCGACGCCCACCGACGCGGCATCTTCGACCTGATCGAGGGTCTGAAGACGGGCAAGGAGCCGGAGTTGAGCGCCGCGCACACGCTGCCCGGCACCGAGATTATCTTCGCCACCTACGAGTCCAGCCGCAAGCGGGGCCGCGTGGACCTGCCGCTGGAGGCGGAGGATTCCGCCTTCCTGGCGATGCTGGAGTCCGGGGACGTGGGCCCCAAGCGCTCCCGATAGCGCCTCACCCCAGAGACACAGAGGGCACAGAGGAGTGCGGAGAAGGCCCGGGCAGGGAGACCTGCCTGGGCCTTTCTGTTCCGCGGGCGGGGCCGGCAGGGCGCCGCGGGGTCTAGCTCAGGAGCCGCATCAAGGCGCCAGGGTGCAGCCCCCAACCCACTAGGCCGGCCAGGCCCATCAGAAGGCCGAAGAAGCTGAAGACCAGCGCCACGAAGAAGAGCTGCTTCTTCCGGGTGAGCGCGGTCACCGCCAGCAAGGCCACCGCCACGGAGAGCAGGGCGTCGGACAGGTCGAACTGGTCGTCGTGAACGTTCAGGGCGTCGTACTGGGCTTCCAGATCCTCCGCCTGCTTTCGCACGTCCGCCTTCTCGCGTTCGTAGCGGCGACCTTCCGCCTGCCAGTGGACCAGGCTGTCCTGGAGGGCCTTCGCCCGCGCCGGCGAGAGCTCTGCGGCGTCAGCCTGCCTCAGCTTCAGCTCGTCCACGCGAATCCCCGCCAGGTACTCTCGGGTGCTCTTGGCCTGGTATTGCCCCCAGCGGTCCACCGAGTCTGACTTGGACTGCAGCATGGCCTGAACGATGTTGTCGTCCTTCACCTTGCTGATACCCATGAAGGTAGCCAGCAGGGCCACCACGATGGCGATCCAGGTGTTCAGCCCGTCATGCTTGTCCCGGGCATCCTGAGCGGTCTCAACTGGGTCCACGAGGGGGCTCCTTCGCAAGAGGCAGTGCGTCTACAGGCGGAACAGGGCTGAGGCGTGCGCGTGAGGCGGAGGGGGAAGATGGAGCGGGAGACGGGATTCGAACCCGCGACAACTTGCTTGGGAAGCAAGTGCTCTACCACTGAACTACTCCCGCTCCGGGAGCACTCCCGGCGGGGCACCAGGGAGTCCGGCATCATACTATCACCGCCTGCTGGGTTCGTCAAGACACGCGGCGGCGCCGGCCGGGGGAGAGGCGCGGGGCGGGCCCCGGGGGGAAGGAGCCGCTTCCCCAGGGCCCGCCGCGCCTCCGGATCAGGCTAGGACTCGGCCGGGAACTTGGTGATGAGGCCGGCCACCTTCTGGAGCATCAGGACCACGTCGGCGATGTTCTGCTTGCCGTCCTTGTTCACGTCCATCGCGGCCTTCTGGCTGCCGGTCAGCGTGGCCAGGCCCGCCACGGCACGGAGGCCGGCCACCACGTCCGCGATGTTGAACTTGCTGTCACCGTTCACATCGCCGTAGGCCACCGCGGGGGTAACGGGGGCGGGAGGCTGCATCTGAACGGTAGCCCAAGCGGAGGGGTTGCCCCAGGACGAGGGACGGGACGTGAAGGAGAAGGCCTTCTCCTGGCCGCAGGTCGTCGCGTCGCCGGTGCCGTCACCGTCACCGTCATCGGCGAAGACGTTGAAGCCGAAGAGCTGGTTGGGCGCGGGGGCCTTCCTGGCCGTGCCGCTGGCGTCCGGGAACATCTTCCAGGGCACCTTGGCCTCGAAGGTGTAGCCGGAATCCGGGGCCACCTTGTCTTTGATGGTCACGTAGTCCGCCGCCACGAAGCCGTTGTCCTCAGGGATGAACGAGATCGGTCCTCCCATGGAGAAGATGGCCCAGTGCGGCGTGGGGCCCATCGAGATGATGAACTGGTAGTCGCTGCCCGTGATGTAGGAGCCGCGGGTCGGCTTGCTCTGGTCCCAGCCCATGTAGATCTCGAAGGCGTCGCCCTTCCACAGGTCCACGGCCTGGTCGTGGGCGTTGCAGCGGGGAACGTCATCGGTGACGTCGCCCGCCACGTACAGGAAGTCGTTGTCCCAGGCGAAGTGGAACTTGCCGCAGTAGTCCTTCTCGGACTTCCACTTGGTGGGCTGGATCACGTCCTGCTGGCCTGAACACAGGTCGAAGTGCCCCGCCGTCTCGGTCCAGACCGAGTCGTCCAGCACCCCGTCAATCTTTGGGGCGGCATTGGTCCAGGGGATGATCAGCTCGACCGGCGCGTCCGTGGTGATGGTGACCTTGCTGATCGCCACGGTGGAGCCGTCGAGAGCGTCAATGTGGAAGTCGGCGCCGTTCTCCTGCCGTCCGCCCAGGTAGGCGTTGGTCAGGGCGAAGGTGTGCTGAACCCAGACGCCCGTGTTGAAGCGGACAAGCGGACGCCCCCCACCACCCTCGGGGTCCTTGTTGATGTCCGCGTCGGTGTCATCGTCCGGAGAGGCGTTGGCGGGGTTGTGGGAGTCGTAGAGGAGCTGAATGGCGGACGTTCCCTCATCGAAGTAGACCACAGTGAGGTACATTGCATCCAGGCTGCCCTTGGACGCGAAGGTATCGTCCACATCAAAGAAGAACTGGCTTCCCTCGCGGCCCGCCGTCTTCGCCTTGGTGACCACCGTAGTAGCGGCAGGGTTCAGGAGCTTGATGCCGCTCTCCTTGTCAACGGCGCCCAGAGTGTCCGTGATCGTCTTCGCGCTCGCGCCGCCACAGAGCAGACAGCCGAGAGCGGCCACCGCCACGACTGGCGTGACATGCACCAACCTCTTCAGTAACATGAATGCCCCCTTCCCAGAAGGACCGAGCAGACCGCCCGGTTGGGCCAGCATTCGGCGTCTTGAAGGGGGTTCCTGCACACCTGACCACTGTTAGCTTGCCGGAAGGGTCAACACTCCCTTTGCTAGCTCGCTCGTCCAGGTACCAGGCACCATATTGAGCGTGAGTATGGGACACTCAGACGTACGAACGCCTCCGGCGGATGCTTTGAACAAAGGCGTTGGTTGTGTGTATGTCTGCTTTGCGTTCCCACTTGGCTTCGATTGCTTAGGGGCGGGTCGTAGGATCGTAGGGAGGGGTCTCAGAGGGTGTACTTCGGTCCCTTCCGTCCCTTGGGTCCCTGATGTCCCTTCCCGAAGCGACCAAAGAGACCAAAGGGACGGAAGGGACCTAAGGTGGACCCTCTGAGGCCCCTCCCCTACGACCCTACGACCCTACGACCTTACGACCCGCCCCTAGGCCTGCGGCTTCATCTGGGGGAAGAGAAGGACGTCTCGGATGGAGGTGCTGTTGGTGAAGAGCATCACCAGCCGGTCGATGCCGATACCCAGGCCACCGGCGGGTGGCATGCCGTGCTCCAGCGCCAGCAGGAAGTCCTCGTCCATCTCGTGGGCTTCGGCGTCCCCAGCGGCGCGCATCTTGAGCTGGCTCTCCAGGCGCTCGCGCTGGTCCAGCGGGTCGTTGATCTCGCTGAAGGCGTTGCCCACCTCCTGCCCCGCCACGAAGGCCTCGAACCGGCGCGTCAGGCGCGGGTTGCCGGGGATCTTCTTAGCCAGCGGCGAGGTCTCGATGGGATAGTCCGTCACGAAGGTCGGCTGGATACAGGTGGGCTGAAGGAAGCGCTCGTGCATCTTCTCGATGATGCCGCCGACCGTGTCCTCCTTCGCCATGTCCAGCCCCAGACGCTCACCCGCGGCCTTGGCGGACTCCAACGTCTCCAGCTCCTCCGGCTTCACCCCCGCCGTCTCCCGGAGGCCCTCCAGCAGGCTCACGCGGCGCCAGGGAGCCGTGAAGTCCAGCTCGGTATCCCCGAAGGTCACGGCCAGCCCGCCATGGAGGTCCTGAGCGACGGCCCCGAAGATGCCCTCCACCAGAGCCATGACGTCCTCCAGGTTCTGGTAGGCGGCGTAGGACTCCATGAGGGTGAACTCAGGGTTGTGGCGCGTGGAGAGCCCCTCGTTGCGGAAGACGCGACCGATCTCGTACACCTTCTCGAAGCCGCCGACCAGGAGACGCTTGAGGTAGAGCTCCAGGGAGATTCGCAGGTGGAAGGTGTGATCCAGCGCGTTGTAGTAGCTCTCGAAGGGCTTGGCGGCTGCCCCGCCGGCCACTGACTGCAGCACCGGCGTCTCGACCTCCAGGTACCCCTCACCGTCCAGGAAGCGCCGGACCGCGGCAACGATGCGGCTGCGCGCCACGAACACCTTGCGGACCTCCGGGTTGGCGATCAGATCGAGGTAACGGCGTCGGTACCGGAGCTCGACGTCCTCCAGGCCGCCCCACTCCTCGTCGCCCCGGCTCTTGCCCAGGGGTGGCGGGCGGAGCGCCTTCGCCAGCGGCACGTACTCCTCCACGTGGATGCTGATCTCGCCCGCGCGGGTGCGGAAGACCTCACCGCTCACCCCCACGAAGTCGCCCAGGTCCAGCAGCTCAGTGGCAGCCTTGTAGGCCTCCTCACCCAGGTCGTTCAGGCGGAAGTAGAGCTGGATCCGGCCGCTGCTGTCCTCCAGGTGCATGAAGGAGGCCTTGCCCATGACGCGGATGGAGACGATACGTCCCGCCAGGCGGGCCGGCTTGTCCTCCAGCTCCTCAAAGTGGTCCAGGACGTCCTGGGCGTGGTGGGTGGCCTCGTAGCGCTCCTGGCTGAAGGGGTCCATGCCCCGGTCTCGGAGCGTCTCCAGCTTCTGGAGGCGAGCTTGAAGGAACTCATTAGAAGCCGCGTCGGGCGGCAGAGAAGGCATAGCATTCACTCCCATAGGCACGAAGAGACAAGGGGGCTTAGGAGGCTGAAGGGATTGAGGGGGCTGAGGGGAAGGGCCTCTGATGGGCGCCCTGGGTTCTTCCCCCTAGCCCCCTCAGTCCCTTCAGTCCCCTGAGCTCCCTGCCCCACATCGCCCCTGGGGCAGGCATACAAAAAGCCCACGGATGGCGAGCCCGCCATTCCGTGAGCTGGATCTTCCCGAAGCTGATAGAAGGTTCCGGACGGAACTTCCGGTGTGGTGGGGAACCTAGTCCCCCACCACGCCGGCTAGCCTCGGGAAGCCTGCTATTTGCTGATGTTAAGGATCTTGTAGCGCAGGATCCCCGCGGGGGCCATCACCTCAACGATATCACCCACGCGGGCGCCGAGCAAGCCACCGCCCACGGGGGACTCATAGGAGATGCGGTCCTCATCCGGATCGGCCTCGACGGGGCCCACGATGTGGTAGGGCCACTCCTCGTGCGTCTCCAGGTCGCGGACGGTGACCACGGTGCCGATGCCCACGATATCCGTGGGGACGTCCTCCAGGTTCACCACCCGAGCGCTGCTGAGGATCTTCTTGAGCTCCAGGATCTGGCCTTCCACGAAAGCCTGCTCCTGCTTCGCCTCCTCGTACTCGGAGTTTCCACCGATCTCGGAGACGTCGCCATACTGCTTTGACTCGCGGATGCGACCGGCCACCTCGACGCGCTGCTTGGTCTGCAGGCGCTCTAACTCGGCCTCGACCTTCTTGAGACCGGCTGGGGTCAGAACGATCTCCCTCTCGGTCAACATGTTAGTACTCCTTCATTCGGCTCAAAGCCGCTGCTTCGAGCTCGCCGCTCCGTCGGGCCCGGAAAACTCCAGGAGTGCCTACCAGGAGTCTCATAGGGTGCTGGGGAAAGTGTATGGTTATGCCAGCTTATCACCCAAGGAGATGGCTGCCTCTATTGACGGCCTGGGTCTTCGTGCGGTTCCCTCTGGTTTGGCACCGAAAACGGCGGCTTACCGGGCGGGTCCTCGCTCTACGCCACTGAGATTACGGCTGGGGCTCGCCCCGCCCGTTCGCGGACATGCTGGATCTGCTCGTCCGTGACCGGTCGCTCGAAGCTTCTGAACCCCGCCAAATCAAACCCATGCTTCCGCGCCAGGCGGTTCATCTCATCCACCTGCTCGATGGTTACCTCCTTCCCCAGAGTGAAGCTCTCGTACCGCTCCTCCAGGGCCAGCAGCATGGTCTCTGCCATGCAGGCGTAAGCTACGCCTTCGGGGAAGCCGAACCGGAACCCGAAACTCACCTGGCCAGGTATCCGAACCACGCCGCCCTCAATCACCAACACGTCGTCCCGCTCCTCCACCACTCGCTTGGAGACATCGCGGGGCCTTGCCACGTCACATACAACCGCGCCGCGCTTCAGCCAGGCCGGCTCTATCACGGCATGCACCGCGCTGGTCACGGTCAGCACCAGATCCGCCTCCGGCAGGGAGGCCTGGATGTCCGTTGAGACCGCCAGGCTGGCGACGGTAGAAGGCATCGCCGCGATGCGCTTCCTTGCCTCCTCCAGCCGGTGCAAATCCCTGCCCACCAGCGTCAACTCACGCACCCGGCTGGCTAAGGCTTCGGCGCAGGTCTTGCCTATGGAGCCCGTGGCTCCAAGAATCGCTGCCTTCGCCTCAGCAACATTCGTGCCAACCATCTCCGCGGCCTTGTACGTACCCCCCAGAGCGGTCGCGACCGTGTAGGAGTTCCCGGTCGTTACCGCCACGGGCAGCCGCTGGTCGATGGTGATGCCGCCGTCGGCCACAACGGAGGTGTAGGCGCCCAGGCCCACGACCTTGGCCCCCTGCTCGGCGGCCAACTCACCCGCTCGCACGATGCGGTCCAGCACCGCCTCCACTGGGAGGCTCAGCATCTGTCGCGGCGTGAGCGGGCAGGCTACGAACCACCCCTCCGCGGTGGCGCCGGCCTGGGACCGGATGCCCTGGGCGTGGCCCACGACCATCGGGTCGGTGCGCTTCAGGTACTGCTCGATCAGCGGAACCGGCAGCCATCGAGCCCAGGGGAACTTGCGGGCCGCATCCCTCCTCGCGTCAATCGGATGCACGATGAAGCCAAACTTACCCATCGCCATGGCCCTAACTTCCCCACATCGCGGCCAGGCCGCGAGTCACATCCGTTGCGGAGGCGCCCTGGGCTGACGTCTGCCTGCCCCGCAAGGGCCGAACCAGCCGGCCGCGAGCCGTCACCGAGTCTCTATGACAACCAGGACCCCGCTCTTGTATCAGGAATCCTGCCCGCTTTTTTGGCTTGGCCCCTGGGGAACCAGCACCCTTACTCCTGGAGCCGCTGGATCCGGGGCCTGCTGTTCAGGCGTTTTAGCACGTCCAGGTAGTCCTGAGGAGTGACCTCCTCCGGCCGCTTGCCACTCAGGGAGAGCAGCACACCCTCCATCACGTTGGTTCCGAAGGACCGCCCATCCAGCTCCGGGGTCGTGGTTACCAGCAGCTCCGCGCCCCTCTCCCGGAACTCCTCCACGTGCGCCTGTGTGGAGGTAGTCGTCAAGATCGTCTTGCCCCTGAAGGGCTTACCCTCCGGCGGCGGCATGTGGCGGCGGATATAGTGACAATCGCCGGCGATCACGTCCGCCCACTCATACCACTTGCGGAACTTCGGTAGTATCTGACGCTGCTTGTCGCCGGTCGGGTACAGAACCTCGATGGGAAGCCACGAGATCACCGGAAGCACGGCCGCCGCCAGCGCAAGGTAGAGGCGCCAAGAGTGGATGGGGATCCCCAGCCCCAGGCCGAACATCAGGTCACCGATGACAAGGTCGCAGCCCGTCTCGCGCAGCGCCTCGGCCATTCCGAAGCGGTCCACCCCACACACGAGTAGGACGCGCTTGTCCTTGAAGCGGACCACTCCCTCCCGGTCGAGGGTGCGTACCGTCTCGCGCTCCAGAGTGTTCTTCAGCCCGCTGCCGTCCACCACGGGGGTCACCCGGGCGGCGGAGGCCAGCCGACGGGTGTCCCGCATAGTATAGCGTCGGCCGCCCGAGAACACGTAGAGGTCGGTGCCGCCCAGCCCGATGGCGTCCACCTTGCCATCCAGCTCCGCCAGCAGCGCTTGGAAGCGGCGCTTGTCCCCATCCGTGCCCCGCCGCTCGATCACGAAGGGCTGGCCAAGGAAGGCTGTCTCTACGCTCTTGTCACCGACGGACGATCCCAGGCTTACGCTTACAACGCGGCGAGGGCGGGTTTGGTCACCCTGGCCCAGCGGCCTGGCCGTGCTCTCGGGATCAGAGGGCATCTAAGCTGCCTGGGCCAGAGTGGCGCCCTCGGGCTCCGAGCGCGGCGCATCCGAGCCGGCGCCCAGGTCCTGAACGGCACCCAGAAGGAGGGTCTCGACCTCCGCGAGGCTGCCTGCCGCCATCATCGCCTGCCGCAGGCCCGACGCGTTGGGCATATCCCGGACATAGTGGCTGGCCTGGCACCTCAACTGACTGAGCCCGATGCGCTCGCCCTTGTCCTCCACCATGATCCGCGCGTGCCGCAGAAGCATCACCAAGCGGTCCTCGTGGCTGGGCAGTGGAAGCAAGACACCCTCATGCAGATAGGACCTGACTCTGCGGAAGATCCATGGGTTGCCCTGAGCGGCACGACCGATCATCAGGCCATCGCAGCCGGTCTGCTCCACCATGCGAGCCGCCGCCTCCGGATCGGTCACGTCGCCGCTGCCGATGATGGGTAGGGTCACCGCGCGCTTCACCGCGGCGATCAGTCCCCAGTCGCTGGCGCCTGTGAATCCCTGCTTGGCCGTTCGCGCGTGAAGCGCCAGGGCGGACACGCCCTCCTCCTGACAGATCTCCGCCACCTGAATCGCGTTGATGCACTCCTGGTCCCAGCCGGATCGGGTTTTCACCGTCACGGGAACGGGCACCGATGACACCACGGCCCGCAGCAGGTCCCTCAGCCTGGGCAGGTCCCTAAGGATGGCAGCGCAGGCGCCGGTGCGAAGGACCTTCGGAACGGAGCAGCCCAGGTTGATATCCACCATATCCGCGCCGTGAGCCACCACCAGCCGGGCGGCCTCCGCCATGTACTCCGGCTCCCCACCGAAGATCTGACAGGCCACGGGACGCTCCTCCTCGGACCAATCCATGTAGGTATAGGTCTTCTGGTTGCCATAGTGCAGGGCATGGGAGCTAACGAGTTCCGTGCAGACCAGGTCCGCCCCCTGCTGCTTGCAGAGGAGGCGAAAGGCGTGGTCGGTGTAACCTGCCATGGGAGCCAGGTTCACCCAGGGGGGAGCGGTGCGCAACAGCGCTCTGAAGTGGGGGGAGGGGAAGGTCACAGCGTTGACAGTATATACAGGAAGCCTGAGCGAGTCCAGGGTGCCGGGTCCAACCGCCCGCCTCACGGGGCCCTCTTTGGGCCCCGAGGGAGTCCCAAGAGGCGTCTCAGCCCTCTAGCGCTCCCTGGCAGGCGTGGATACCAGCGCCTGTTCGCCCGCCCAGCACCTTCCAAGAGGAGCATCGGCAGACAGGTATCGGCGTTCATTATATCACAGGCTGCCAAGGAAGCAAGATGCGCGGGAGAGCGGAACAAAGCCCCTCACGCCCCTACCCCCTCTCCCGCGCGGCGGGCGAGGGGGCTCGGGTACACCTTTGGTGGCC
>DASXUI010000567.1:0-2188 GCA_036504955.1 Armatimonadota bacterium | reverse complement strand
TCCAGAGGCGCAACAGATACCCTATAGTTTCACGTTCCCATACAGCCATCGTCACGGCACAGCCCATGCATGGGGCCCCACGACCAACCATCGGTGCAAGGGAATGCCACCAGAGGCGGGGGGCTCAGGAGACTGAGGGGGCTGATGGGACTCAGGGGAAGGGCCTCGGAAGGGCGCAGTGGGTGTTTGCCCTAACCCGCATAATGCACGAGGCGCTTGCGCGTCGCGCATGGCGCGGGCTTCCACCCGTTCCCGTAAACAACGCAGGCTAAGTCAGTGTCCACAAACAACATCCGGTTCAGGATTGAGCCGAGACCTGGGTGGGAAGGGAGAGCCTGGCACTGCGTGAGTCTGGAGGTGAGCGATGCCAGCCCGACCGATCCATAGCTGTGAGTGTAGAAGCTGCCAGTCGCCCGAGGACTCGCCGGAGAAGCGGCATCATGGGCAGCTCAATCTGCTGATGAGCCGTCTGGATGAGCAGCAACGCCGGTGGCTGGCGGCCCTGGAGTCCGACCGCCTAGGAGCCGGCGGGGACCCGGTGTTGTCCCAGGTGACGGGCCTGGACGAGAAGACGATCCATCGAGGTCGGGAGGAACTGGTCCACTCGCTGGAGGGCCGTCCGCCGGACCGGGTTCGTCTGCCCGGAGGGGGACGGCCTCCGACCGAAGTAAAGACTCCCAGATAGGGGTCGCTCTGGAGGCCTTGGTGGACCCGGAGACGGCGGGTCTGCCTACCGAGGAAAGCTGCTGGGCTCGCAGCAGCCTGCGCTCCCTGAGTCACTCCTTGAGGGAGGCCGGTCACCGGGTCGGCCGGATGACGGTGGGCCGACTTCTGCGAGAGCGGGGCTACTCCCTGCGAGGCCACCGCAAGGAGAAGGAAGCGGGCTCCGCCCACCCGGACCGGGACCGACAGTTCCGCTACCTGCAGAGCCAGGTGCAAGCCTTCCAGGCGGCCGGACACCCGGTGGTCAGCGTGGACACCAAGAAGAAGGAGCTGATCGGCGAGTTCAAGCGGGCGGGGAGAGCCTGGTGCCAGGAGGCTCCCGAAGTGCGGGTCCATGACTTCCTGGGGGAAGCCGAGGGGCGGGCGGTGCCCTATGGGATCTACGACCTGACCCACAACCAGGGGAGCGTCTTCCTGGGGGAGTCGGCGGATACGCCCGAGTTCGCGGTGGAAGCCCTGGCCCGCTGGTGGGAGGCGGAGGGGCGGCCGCGTTACCCCGAGGCCCCGGCCCTGCTGATCCTGGCGGACAGTGGTGGCAGTAATGGCTGCCACCCGAGAGCCTGGAAGCGCTTCTTGCAGGAGCGGCTCTGTGACCGGTGGGACCTTTCGGTGACGGTCTGCCACTACCCCAGAGGCTGCTCCAAGTACAACCCGATCGAGCATCGGCTCTTTGGTCCTATCAGCAAGAACTGGGAGGGCAAGCTGCTGTCCAGCTTCGAGCATCTGTTAGCTTACCTCCGAGGCACCACCAACCGAACCGGCTTGCAGGTCACCGCCACCCGGTTGTCGGGCGAGTATCCCAAAGGCCAGAAGGTCACTGACGCCGAGATGGCGGCCCTGAGCTTGCAGCCCCATGCGGTCTGCCCTGCCTGGAACTACACCTTCCGACCTCGTTCCGCTCTAGAGCCTGCCCTCAGACCGGAAGTTGTTCTTGGACGCTGACTAAGCCCCTTCAGTCCCCTCAATCTCCTGAGCACCCTCGCCCCTGGTGACGTTCCCTTGCACTGGTAGGTCAGTCGCTGAAGACGGCCTTCAGGCGGCGGTAGGTGTCCTCTAGGGCTTCGGGGAGGACCTTGATGTCCGCTAGGACGGGCATGAAGTTGGTGTCGCCGTTCCAGCGCGGCACCACGTGCAGGTGCAGGTGGTCGGCGATGCCAGCACCCGCGATCCGCCCCAGGTTCATCCCCACGTTGTACCCTTCGGCCCCGAGGATCCGCGTCAGTCCCTCCGTGGCCCTGCCCGCAAGCTGCATCATCTCCTGGCGCTCCGCATCGCTCAGGTCGCACAGGTCCGATAGGTGACGGTAGGGGATCACCATGAGGTGGCCGCTGTTGTAGGGGAAGGCGTTGAGGATCACGAAGCAGCTCTCGCCTCGATACAGGATGTGGTTCCGGTCGTCGTCCTCCTCGGCGGGCTTAACGCAGAATACGCAGCCCTCGGGCGCCTTCCCTCCGATGTACGCCAT
>DASXUI010000566.1:0-13100 GCA_036504955.1 Armatimonadota bacterium | reverse complement strand
GGGCTGGAAGAGCAGCGGACGTCCGCTGCTCTTCCAGCCCCCTTCTTTCCGTTTGGGGCGACGGCGGCCGGGGGTAACAGAGAGACAAGACAGTTACGACGCTGCCTGGGCTTCCACCGCTTCCGTCCGCCGGCGACCTCTGGCGGCGCTTACGGAGGGGTTTGCTATCGGCGGCGCCGACGGCTATAACGCCTCAGTAGGGAGGTTTGGAGCGATGGCAGTTCTTCGGGTTCTGAGCGCGCAAGGGGATACCGTCTACACCTGGGATGAGCGGAAGGCCGAGTCCGGCGACCCTGGGGCCCTCGAGGCCATCCGTGAGGCCGAGCAGATCGTTCGCGAGGCTCAGCAGCGCGGCGCCGTGGCCTTCAGCGTTAAGCCGGGGCAGCCGGCGGAGCGGGTGGATCAGTTCGACCGCCGGGCACAGGAGATCGTCCTGGTACCGCGTATCATCGGCGGATGAGCCCCGCGCTGGTGGTGGAAGCGATTCAGTCCATCCTTCCACTCATCGTCGTTGGGGTCGTGCTGCTGTTTCTCTTCCGCTCCCCTTCCACCCGTCTACCCAACCGTGTGGAAGCGGAGCGGAAGGCGGATTCACTCCTTCGAAGGCTCTTGAGCACGGAGGAGTACCAGCAGCTCATGAGCCACGGCTACCTCAGGGTGAAGAGCCCCAACGTACCTGGCCGGGTCTACCTGGTGCCCCGTTACCGTGGGCTGGTGAGGGTGTACGAGTCCGGACGGGCGGTGATGCGCCTCTGCGTGGGCCCCACGGAGCCCATGCCGGATGCCGACGTCGTGCTCGTGCACAAGCTGATGATCGAAGCCGACGAGGAGCACTACCTGCGGTCAGCCAACGCCTTCTAAGGGCACGAACACCCGGTTCCAGCTTTCGGGCCGGCGGGCGTGGGATCGTGGCTAGCCTGCCGCGATCCCAGACCCGCCGGCCTCGACTTGTCCAGCCGCCGATCGATGGTTCGCCACCAGCCCGTACCCCGTAGCATGAGCGCCCCGCTAGCTGCGGCTCGGCCGCGGGCCAAGACCCCCCGCCCTTTCACGCTGACGGCCCATACCTGGCCCCAGGCCCACGCCCATAGCAGTTGGGGCGCAGGCGTCTCGCCTGCGCGGCCCCCGTGCAGCCCCCGGACGGCGATCCGCCTCCAGGCAGTCCCCGGTTGCGCGAGTGTCCGGCCTGCGACGCGGCCGCAGGTTGAGCTAGTCTTCGCGACCGTGCCAGCGCCTATAGACAACCTGCCGGCCACACCCTCGCACCAAGGCAGTTGGGCCACAGACGTCCCGTCTGCGCGACCATCGGTCTCTCCCACACCCTGTTGGCTGCGATAGGAATGCCCCGAGGGTTTGGGGCACAACCGTAGGAGGCAGGCCAACGACAAGTCGCGCAGGCAAGATGCCTGCGCCCCAACTGCCTTGGACCAGAGTCGGCGACAGGCAGGCTGGTGGCCGGTGCCGGTGTGTACGCCTGCTCGGCCTGCGGGCGAGTCGCAGGCGAGACGCTCGCGCCACCAAAGCCTCGCGGTATGAGGAGAAGCGGCGGGGTGCCCGCCCGGGACCCGCCCAGAACTACCTCTAAGCAGGTGTTCCTAGTGAAAGCGCACATTTCCGCGCACCCGAAGCATGGGCGAAGTGCATACTTCTAATGCGCGGTTACTTAGCAGGAGTCAGTGCGTTGCCACAAGCGCATTACGCGCGGCGGAGGATCACGGCCACATCCTTGAGCAGGGGCGGCACCTTCAGGCTTAGCTCGCCGTCTCGTGCTTCGACGGCGCCGCCCGGAGTTCGCGCGCCGGTGTAGGTGTCCCACCAGGTCACGGTGTAGCGGCCCGCGGAGGCCGGCAGAACCACCACCGACGCGGGGACCTCCTTCAGCGCCTCGCCCAAGCTGTGCTTGTACCAGGTGTTGTCCGCGTTCTGCAGCCAGAAGTAGAGGCCCCGGTCTTCCGCGAGCCCCAGAGCCCTCAGTGGGGGCTTGTCACGAAGCGCGTACCGTGTCAGCACGAAGCTGGCCTCCATCCAGTCCGCTCCTGGGTTCTCAACCACCACCGTGTGCTTTCCCTGAGTTAGCGGCACCGTGTAGGCGCCCGCGTAGGTCTGCAGGGTGGCGTTCCGGCCCTGGGGGTTGGTGTCCGGGAAGTCCTTGAGCAGCTTCACGCCTCCGTCTACCGTCACTCTGAGGCCAGCTCCGCCGTAGCCGGAGACTCCGCCCACGCGAGTGATGAGCTCCAGGTCGCGCGGCGCGTCCAGTAGCAGAGTGATGGGGTTGTGAAGGTCGGGGTGGTTCCTCACCCCATGCAGCAGGCCAGGAATCTGGGACGCCACAGGCCCCTGATCCTCGACGTTGGGCACGGTCACCGTCACCGGCCGGTTGTAGGGGGCGGCCTCCCACGAGATGTTGGTGGAGATGAGCGACGCGCTGACGGGCTCCTGAGGGGGCGCACCGGCGAAGCTGACGCTTTTGGCCTCCACCGGCCTCAGAGACGCCTTGGTCCACGGCACCTCCTTCGCGAACTGCCCCAGGGGCTTGAAGTGGTAGTAGAGGCCCCGAGGCCGGATGTAGTTGTCCCACCACCACAGCGCGGCGGTCCCCAGGGAGCCGGAGAGCGCGCTGGCCCAGATGCCGTTGTGAAGGTGGATCCCTTCCGGGTCGCTGCCGATGCCCTCCGCCGCCGCCCCCGTGCCGTACTCCCCGATGATGTGCGGCTTGCGGTAGTCCTTCAGCTTGCTCCTGTTCCACTGCAGGGCCATGGCGGCCATGTCTCGGGACCCGTAGTTGTGAGTCTGCACGAGGTCCATCTCGGGCAGGCCGTCCACAGCGGGGTCGCCCTGGGAGTTGGCGTAGCTGGTGGTGATGAGGTGGTTGTAGGGATCCAGCGCCCTCAGCTCCCTCGCCATCTGCCGGTGCCAATCGGCTACGTCCTTGGAGACGTAGCTCTCGATGATGTCCACCTCGTTCCAGAACTCCCAGGCAAGCAGAGAGCGGAAGTGACCGTAGCGGGCCACCAGGTAGCGTAGGCGTTGAGCGTAGAGGCGGCGGGCTTCCGGATTGGTGAAGAACTCACCGGGCTGCTTGATGGGCCCGCCGAGGCCCTCGCGGTAGGGGTTTCCGTCCCATGCAGGGTACTCCGGGCGGATTCGCAGCTCATTGAAGGAGTCGAGGCACAGCATGATGTAAATGCCCTTCCGCTCGGCCTGCTCCAGCAGGTAGTCCAACTTCCAGGCGTTCTGCTGGTTGTAGCGACCTACTCCATCGTAGCCCTCCGCCGCACCGGACCACTCCAGAGCCGTGTTCCAGTGGATCATCCAGACGCGTGTATAGTTCTCGCCCACCTCGGCCATCCGGCGGAAGTAGTCGTCGTACTCGCTGAGCGATGCCCAGCAGACGTTATGCCCCACGGTGAAGTAGGGCCGGCCGTTGTCGAAGGCGAGGTACCGGCTGTTCGTCGCGCAGCGGCGCACGAACCCCGGGGAGGTGCCGCGAGTGGCCTTCAGCCCCTCTGGCCGGGAGCGGTCGGAGGACCCGCCGTTTCGCAGCACGGCTTGGAGTCGGTACCGCCCCTGCTCCACGGGCGTCAGCCGGAACCGCCATCCGCGCTCGCCGGTGGCGCTCAAGGTGTCGCCTCGCGGGGCCCGCCTCTGCCCCTCCCACCAGAACGCCGGGACCCTCAGCTTGCGCCCCGAGGGCGGAGTGACCTCCACCCACAGGTCCACCTGACGCGCGTCGTAGGGGTTGCCTGCCTCCGGAACCCCCTGAATGGCCCCCTCCAGATGGCCATAGCGCGGAACGCTCTTGGCGTTCAGTCGCAGGCTGGGGGCCGCCGGAAGCTCCGCGGAGCAGCAGAGCAGCAGGATCGGCAGAAGGGCGTGTACGGCTGGTCTCATGGGGCGAAGGCCTTTCGAAGCGGGGAGCGCGGCGCGCCCAAAGCAAGCGTGGGTTACGCTCTGCCTTCGCCCCCCGGCCCGCCGTGCCCTCCCTGGGCCGGGGCTCAGCCCAAGACGGGTGGAGCCCCGGCGTCCAAGTCAGCCGGTAGCGAACGGGTCAGCTAGGGAGTTGGGGAGACCACCGAGTTCAGGACCAGGCGGTCCAGCTCACGTCCTTCGGGGGTGACGGCGCGAATCTCCATCTGGCCGGGGCGCACCTCAATGGCGAGGAAGTGGTACGTGCTGACAGCCTTCACGGTGAAGCGCTTGGGCTTGACCGCATACAGCGGCGCGCCGCCTCCGCCACTCACGATGTACTGGCGGCCGTTGACGACGTTGTGCTCGTAGGCGTGGTCGTGGCCGGAAACGACCAGGTCAACCCTGTACTTCAGAAGAAGCGGTTCCAGAACGGCCCGGATCCCCTTGGTCTCCTTCTGGCGCTTGGCGGTGGTGGTGACGGTGTACAAGGGGTTGTGAAGCACCACCACGATGAACGGACGCTGCTGGTTGTCGCGCAGGTCGGCCAGCAGCCAGTCGCGCTGCTCCTTGGAGGTAAGGTAGGGCCGGTTGGAATCCAGCACGACGAAGTGCACGTCCCCGTAGTCGAAGCTGTAGTACCTCTCCTTGCCGGGAAGGCTGAAAAGGCGGAAGTAGATGCTGGCCTCACCCTCGTGGTTCCCCAGGGCTGGGTAGAGGGGAGTCGATGCCAGGAGAGCCCCCTCAATCCCAAAGAAGGTGTCCCACAGCTTCTCATCAGCACCCTTGGCCACCAGATCGCCGGAGTTGACCAGGAACCGGGGATGGTAGGATAGGATCGCGTCCACTACCTTGGCGTGTTCCTCCGGCTGAGTCCGGTTGTCGCCGAACATGGCGAAGCGGAAGGGCTCCCCCGGAGGCGCCGCCGTGAAGAAGGCGTGGGTGAGCGGCCGGATGCCGGGGGATTGGACGCGGTAGTAGCAGCGCGTGTTCGGCGCCAGGCCCGTGATCGCCAGGTGGTGGTACCGCTGGGGCGCCGTGTCGCTCACCTGTTGGGCCAAGGGCCGGTCCGGGCCGTAGAAGACCTTCCCCACGACCGGACTGTCGGTCACGAAGGAGACTACAACGCCGGTGGTCGTCACCTGTGTTAGGTAGGGACCGGACGCGGCAATAGCGCTTCCGGGCCAGGCAACGACAAGGGCGAGGACCGCGGCCGCTGCCCAGGTATGCCGTCCAGCCCGCCAAGAGCACCAGGCGCTCCCCCGTCGTGCAGGGCACTCAGGAGTATCCCGTGCGTAGCGCAAGCTGGGGGCCTGTAGGGTTCTGTCTGCCAAAGCTGTGCCTCCGGGCCGCCCAGGGGCGGAAGGTGGAGTGGAGCAAGGCCGCCGCGACCTCAGCACGGCAGCTCCGAAGTGATGGATCCGGCCCTCAGTCCTGCCGTCTGGGGGATGTGCCAGCCCCAGACGCGGAGGCCGCGGCCGCTAGACCGCCCGCATCCAGCCACGTGGCGGCCGATGGGCGGCGGAGAAGGGCGAGCGGCCCGCGCCGGAGGTTCCACAAGCTGCCGCGCCGAATGGTTGGGACGGGGTCAGTGGCAGGCGGCGCGACAGCGTCCTGGGAGACGGTACTGGCCTGGGTCCCATGGCAGCCACACCCTCGGCGTCTTGGATGCATGGGGTGCGCCTCTTTCTCCTTAGCACCGAGCCCTGGAGTCGGTCAACCTGGTTGACCCCCTCTGAGAGCCGGTGCTAGAATGGGTTGCCGCCCCCTCTTATTGCGAGCGATTGTTCGCCTGCCCTCGGCGGCGCAGCGCGGGAATGGAAAGGGGTACTTGGTGGAGCCTGCAGGACAGGAGCTCCAGCTCCGTGATCTCGGCCGTGCCGTCAACAAGCGGCGGCGCCTCGTACTCTCCGTTCTGGCCGCAACCCTCCTCATCGCCGGCCTTCAGGCGTTTCTAGGCCCCAAGATCTACCGGTCTCAGGTCAAGGTCGAGCTGCAGCAGCAGTCCAGCTTCATCATCCGCTCCGACCCCACGGGCAGCGGCGGCTCGCGTCTGACCCCCGCGACCGAAGCCGAGTACATCCGCAGCGACCCCTTCCAGTCGCTGACCTACGCCGTCGCCACCCTGGCGGAGGGATACGGGCTGGACATCCCCGCGCGACGTACCCCCGACGAGATGTACGCGGTAGTGGACAGCGAGCTGTTCCGGTACCCCCTGCCCAAGTTCTTCGGGTACCTCGTGCTGAAGCAGAAGGCGCGCCTCGCGGGCGAGCGGGGAGAGCCCGAAGCCGCCGTGGCGAAGCAGTACTCTAACCTGGTGGCCAAAGGGCCGGACGCTTTCCAGTCGCGATTCATCAACTCCTCGGAGAAGGATGAGGCGGTCAAGCAGGCCGGCGCGATGGCGACCCTCGCCCAGAGGGCAGGTTTGGATGCCTTCAAGCTCAGCGCTTCGGAGATCGAGGCCAAGGCGCCCCAGGTCATGGCGACGCCAGCGCTGCGCGCCTGGAAAGATGAGCCCCTCAGGGGGAGGGACTGGGCCAAACTGCCCTTGGAAGAGCAGGGCCCCGCCGTCGTCACCCTCTACCGGTACGTCACTGAGAAGCACCCGGACGAGGACGCCCGCAAGGCTAAGCTGGACCGAGTGAACCTGCGCGAGCTCAAGGAGCCGGGGATGCTGGAGGTCGGCTTCGAAACCTACAGCCCCGAGCGCTCCCGCCTCTACGCGGACACCATCGCGACGGTAGTGGTCTGGAAGAACCTGTCCGCGCTGAAGGCTGACGCTGAGACACGCCGCCGCCGGCTCGAGGAGCAGCTCTGGGGCGTGGGAGGCTCCGGCGGAGGCCTCACGGCCACCCTGGAGAAGGCCGACGAGAGCATCGGCGAGGCCAAGCGGAGCGCCCGCATCCCCGACATCAAGGGCGAGATCGAGTCACGGCAGACGCAGATGACCACCTTGCGCCAGCTGATGGACCGCAGAGCCGCCGAGGTTGTGGGCCTCGAGAGCGAGATCGCCGACCTCCGTCGCTCGCTGAACGGCACGCCTCGGTTCACCGTGTCCCCCAAGACCGATGAGAACCCAGCCTTGGCCGGAGCCAAGGGTGCCCTCGTTCAGGCCAAGGCGGACCTGGCCTCAGCGGAGGCGACCTACAAGCCGAACAGCTCACGCCTGGAGTCCTTCCGCGCGCGGGTCAGAGAGGTCGAGGCGTCCCTCCAGGCGGAGCAGGCGGCGCACCCTCAGATCGTCTCCAGCACGCGAACACCAAACTCCGTCTACGAGAGTCTGGAAAAGGAGTTGGCAACCGCCGAGGCCCGCCTGCGGAACGTGCGAGCCGACCAGGAGCAGAACCGCGCCCAGTTGAACGCGCTTGAGGCCGAGGTCGCGAAGCTTCCCTCGCGCGAGGTTGAGGTTGCCGGTGTCACCCGCGGCCGCAGCGCCCAGGACGACGCCTACAAGTGGCTCTCGCTCCAGTACTACCAGGCTAAGCTGGACGAGACCAGCCGCCAGCCGACCGCGAAGATCGTGGAGACCGCCCTGGACCCGGGGGACAAGGTCCGGCCCAAGAAGATCATGACCATGTTCCTGGGACTCGTGCTGGGCCTGGTGCTGAGCCTGGGCGCCGCCTTCCTGGCGGAGGGGCTGGACACGCGGGTCCGCACACAGGAGCAAGCGAACCGGGCATTGGGTGGGCTCCCGGTGCTGGGCGCTATCCCTCGCCAGAGCGGGCGTCCCCTGCCCCTTGCCCTGGCCGCCGATGGGCAACTCGCCATCTCCGAGGCGTACCGGGCTCTCCGCACGTCCATTCAGGCGGGCGCCGGGAACCAGGGGATGAAGAGCATCCTGGTCACCTCGGCAGGCCTCGGAGAGGGCAAGTCCACTACCGTCGCCAACCTTGCCCTGGCCATGGCACGGGCGGGCGCGCGCATCGTCGTGATCGACGCGGACCTCCGGCGCCCCACTCTGCACGAGTACTTCGGCGTGCCTAAGGAGCCGGGCCTCACGGATGTCCTCCGGGGCAAGCTCAAGGCCGCCCAGGCCTTACGTGAGAGCCCGATCCCCGGCGTGTGGGTCCTCCCCAGTGGGGACCTCTCCGGCGCGGCCGCTACTCTCCTGGACACGGACGCCATGCGAAGGCTGCTGGACGAGCTCGCCCAGGGGGCGGACGTGCTGATTCTGGACTCGCCTGCCGCTCTGCCGGTGCCGGACGCTGGGGTCCTTTCCTCCATGGTGGATGGCACTCTGTTGGTCCTCGGCAGCGGGCAGGTTGCCCGAGACGCGGCGGCGCAAGCGCAGGCCGCGCTGGTCCGAGCCGGCGGACGGGTGATCGGCGCCGTCCTTAACCGGGCCGACCTGGGGCCGGACGACCCGACCTACAGCTACACGACCAGCGCCGGCAAGGCGAAGGCGTAGCTGGCGTCTAGCCCGGGCCCCTGGCAGCCGCTCGCAGCGGCGCTGGACCCGGGGCGCCACGCCAGAACAGTGGCTTCGCACTCGGGCTGAATCTCGGCCGGCTCCTGATGCCGGTCGCATGGGATAGGGGGTTAGGTAACCGTGAAGATTGGAGTCACCGGCGGGGCCGGCTTCATTGGCAGCAACTTGGTGGACAGCCTGATAGAGCAGGGCCACAACGTCTTCGTGATGGACGACCTCTCCACCGGGTTCCGCCACAACCTGAACCCCAAGGCGGGCTTCCACGAGGTGGACGTCCGCGACGGCGCCCGGCTGCAGGGGATCGTGAAGGCAGAGAAACCCGAGATTCTGATCCACCACGCCGCCCAGATGGACGTGCGCCGGTCTGTCAGGGAGCCGGGATTCGATGCCAGCGTGAACATCGTGGGAACGCTGAACCTGCTAGAGGCCGCCCGGCTCAACGGCGTGAGGAAGGTGAACTACGCCTCCACCGGCGGCGCGGTCTACGGCGAGCCCACCAACCTGCCGGCGGATGAGTCCACCGACGTGAACCCCATCAGCCACTACGGCGTCTCCAAGCACACCGTCGAGCACTACCTGTTCCTCTACCACAAGCTCTACGGCCTCAACTACACCGCCCTCCGCTACGCCAACATCTACGGCCCCCGACAGACCCCTCATGGGGAGGCCGGCGTAGTCGCCATCTTCGGCAACCTTCTGCTCGAGGGCAAGCAGTGCACCATCTTCGGCAAGGGCGACAAGACCCGGGACTACGTCTTCGTTGGCGACATCGTTCGAGCCAATCTGATCGCCCTCACCAAGGGTGACAACGAGATCATCAACCTGGGCACCGGAGTCGCTACGACGGACCAGGAGGTCTACGACGCCTGCAAGGCCGCCGTGGGCGCCAACCTGGACCCCATCTACGGTGACGAGAGGCTCGGCGAGGTCCGACACATCTCCCTAGACGCTACCAAGGCGCGGCGGGTACTGGGCTGGAAAGCAGAGATGGCCTTCCGCGACGGCGTGAAGCTGACCATCGACGCACTGTCCGCCGGACGAGCCCAGTGACCCCGGAGGCCTACCTCACCGGTGTTGCCGATGCCCTCAGCGGCATCCCCCGAGACGCCCTTGGGCAAGTCCTGCGCCGCTTCGAGGAGGCTCAGGACCAGGGGCGCCAGGTCTTCACTCTGGGCAACGGCGGCAGCGCCATGACGGCCTCCCACATCGTCTGCGACTTCCAGAAGAGCCTGTGTGGGCCGGACGGCCTGGGCCTGCGGGCCATGGCCCTAACCGACTCCCTGTCCTTGATTACGGCCTGGGCGAATGACGCGGACTACACGCAGGTCTTCGCCCGACAAGTGAAGGTGCTGGCGAAGCCGGGCGACCTGCTGCTGGCCATCTCGGGAAGCGGCAACTCCCCGAACGTGCTGCGGGCGGTGGAGCAGGCCAACGAGATGGGATTGGTGACCCTGGGCCTCACCGGGTTTGACGGAGGCAAGCTCAAGGACCTGGCCCAGACGGCGCTGGTGGTCCCGAGCCACAACATGCAGGTGGTGGAGGACGCCCACATGGTGGTCTGCCACCTCATCTTTACCCACCTGCTGCATCGCCCACAGGCGGCGTCCATCGGCTGACGCACCCGGATGCGAGGCGGGCAGCCCGGCGCACCGGGCACATCCTAGCCAGCACTATCCACCAGAGCGTGTGCGAGCCCGCATGGTGCATGACGCGCAGACGCCTCGTGCACCATGCGGACTGGGGTCAGAGAGTGCCGGGATCGGGCACCGGACCTTCGGCGACAGAGGAAGGCAGGGCTCGGGCCTCTAAGCATAGGCTGAGTAGCAGGGCAGACATACCCCTACCGTGGGCAAGGCGGCCTCCAGCCCGGTACAGTGCTCGAGGCGCCTCCACGTCGGGCACGACACAGGCTTCGGCGCCCTCACGTTAGTGGGGCAGGCTAGGGGCTCGCCTGCCGCCGGGCGCTCGGAGGCAGCGAACACGGCGTAGTGGCCGGCACCCATGAGCCGCTCAGCGCTGGGCAGCGGAACATGGGGTCAGAGACATCCGACCTTACCAGACGGGCCGAACAGGCGGCCCGGCCGGGACGGTCCCTTCGGAGGTTGGGTATGGGGCAGGCTGGCGCCAACTACGAGGGTCAAAGACCGGTGAGCCGGACGTACCTCGTCACCAAGCGGGCGATTGATATCGCACTCAGCTCGCTGATGCTGGTCCTGCTCTCGCCGGTCTACCTGCTGGTCATCCTCCTGATCAAGCTCGACTCCGAAGGCCCCGTCTTCATTCGACAGCAGCGCGTAGGGCGGGATGGCGTAACCTTCCAGATGCTGAAGTTCCGCTCCATGTGCGCCCAGGCGGAGCTGATGCGCTCCCAGCTTCAGCACCTGAACGAGATGAGCGGACCCGTCTTCAAGGTGAAGAAGGACCCTCGCGTCACTCGGCTGGGCAAGTACCTGCGCAAGTACAGCGTCGATGAGCTGCCGCAACTGGTCAACGTGCTGCGCGGCGAGATGAGCCTCGTCGGCCCTCGACCTCCACTGCCCCGCGAGGTCGAGCTCTACGAGCCCTGGCAGCTCCACCGGCTTGACGTGGAGCCGGGCCTCACGTGCCTGTGGCAGGTGAACGGCCGAAACCACTGTGACTTCGACGCCTGGGTCCGGCTGGACCTGGAGTACATCGAGCGCCGCAGCCTGTGGCTGGACCTGAAGATCCTGGCGAAGACGATCCCGGCCGTTGTCTCGGGCAAGGGCGCCTACTGATGCCCCTATGCCCCCCAAGATCACCGCATCCGCATCACCCTCCCACCAGCGGCATGCCGGCGATCCGGACGTCATCGTCCTATGGCGCCGACCGCCCACTTCGGGGCGTCTCCTCCCTGTGTTGCCGCGCCACGGGCAGATGGGCCCAGGTTCTGGCGCTCCTCCTCGCCCTGTTTCTATTGGTCGCGCCGTGCCTCGCCCAAACTGAGGGGTTCGTGCAGGACGTGCGCGGCCCGCACCTCGTCCTCAGCCTGGGGACCGACGATGGAGTCTCCGTGGGCCAGGAGGTCTCCGTGCTCCAGTACGGCGCGGAGGTGGCTCGGGCTCGCGTGGTGAAGGCCGACGCCCACTCCTCCGTGGCTACCGTCTACCTCGCCAAACCCGACGCCCTGGTCTACAAGCTGGACACCGTCCGTCTCTCCGCCGCCCCTGGCGCCGCGCCGCCTGAACCCGGGGCCGAGCTGAAGCCGGTCGAACCAGGGACGGAGAGGCTCCCCGGCGTCCCAGGCGTACAGTCGGGGCCCCCTGGTGGCTGGATGAATATCATCCCCCGTGCTAGCTGGACCTACGGCGCGCTCTCACTGCTCGCCACCGATGGCCTCGTGACGGGCTTCGCTGCCCGGGAGTTCCATGGCGACCAGCTCTTCACCCGAGGTGAGGTCGCGACCCTGATCTCCGGCGCGCTGAAGGAGCGGGAGCGACTGGGCGACCAGGCTACGCGCCGCTCCACAGCGATCCTGGCGACCCTGGCGCGGCTGTATGCCCGCGAGCTGACCTTCCTTCTTGGGCGTGACTGCACGGACCGCACCCCCCTACTGCCGGAGCAGCCGGGCCTGTGGGTCAGCGGCCACTTGAGGCCCATCTGGGAGACCGGTGAGGGCGACGCGCTGCTGCCCATGTTCCAGGCCGACGCTACCCTGGACCTGGGGCGCGGCATCATCGCGGCGGCCACGGTGACGAACCAGCACCGGGAGTGGCAGAACGCCGGGCGTGCTTTCCCCTACCTGGACAGGTGGTTCATTCAGGGCTCCGCGCTGGGCTTCAACATCACCCTGGGCAAGGAGTACTTCCGCTACGGCCCGGGCTACACCGGTTCCCTGATGTGGGGCGAGGATGCGCCCGCCATCCCCATGCTGAGGATGGACCGCGACCTGCGCCTTCCGCTGCTGGGCCGCTGGCGCCTTCAGCAGATGAGCGGCACCTACCGCGAGGACGCCGGACGGCGCTACGTGGGGCTGCGAACCCTTCAGCGCAGCTTCGGCCGGCGCTTCACCTTCGGATGGGTGGAGAGCTACAAGGCGGACACCTCGCCAAACATCACCATCGGGTTCCTCCCCTACCTTGCCTACCAGCAGCTCTTCCTGAACGGCGCCAAGGGCATCAACCGTATCAACGTTCAGGAGGGCTTCGACTTCGGCTACCACCTGCCGTCGCTGGAGCTGTACTCGGAGCTCTTCATCGACGACCTAACGGCGCCCGGCTTCATCGGCTCCCAGGGCTCCGTGCCCCGCAAGCTGGGCTGGATGGTGGGCGCGCGGTTCCCCCACCTGCTGGGCGACCAGCACACCGACTTCCGCGTGGAGTGGGTCGGCACCGACCGAAACACCTACCTGCACCGGAACCCCTCCATCTCGCTCTACGAGCGCGGGCTGCCCATCGGCCACTCCGTAGGCCCCAACGCCCGCAGCCTGTTTCTCCGCGCCAACCACCGCGTGGGCGGGAGGCTGGAGTTCACCGCCGCCTACCAGACTATCCGTCAGGCGAACGCGGGCATCCCCAACGTGGCCTCCCTCACGGAGCTGACACTGGCAGGTGCCTACGACCTTGGCCGCAGCCGCTCCGTGGCGCTAAGGGTCTCCCCCCGAAGCGTGCGAGACCTCACAGGCCGCACCTCCGATACCCAGGTCCAGCTTCTCGCGGACTACAGCTTCTAGCCTCCAACCCCTCGCCCCCCTGAGGCCCCGGTGGCACGGGCGTCTGGCCTGCGACTCGGCCGGAGGCCGAGACGG
>DASXUI010000565.1:0-6795 GCA_036504955.1 Armatimonadota bacterium | reverse complement strand
CACCAGCAGGGCCATCGGTGCAGGGCACCACCACTCGGCGGGGCGACCCCGGCTATGACTGGCTGGGCGACCGCCGGCTCGCGTCGTGCCCCCTGGAGCTGGGGGATCCCTGAAGTGCAAGGCGCCCCCAGTGGCCTTCAGCGGCCGTCATGGTGATCCGTGTGGCACTAGGACAGCTCGGGCCGTTGCCGGATGGAGGGCAGAACCAGGCCATGCATTGGCAGGGGGCGCGTGAATGCAGCGTTGCCGTGTCCAGGCTTGCAAGGGAGGGGGCGAGACCGGAGGCGCAGGGCGGCGCGAAACGAGTGGTTGGGAAGAAGATGGAGGCGTGGAGCGGACTCGAACCGCTGAATGAAGGCTTTGCAGGCCTCTCCCTTAGCCACTTGGGTACCACGCCCCGGGGACCGAGGTGGGGCGGACCCCAGCCTCAGTGCCAATTCTAGCACACGGGCCGGTGGCCTTCAAGCACCCTGGCACCTAGAGAGCCTGCATGGGGCCCCACCCCACGCACCGACTTGATGTCCGCGAGGTCGGCCTGGCCCGTTCCTCGTCCGCGCCCCTCGCGCCGAGGGAAGGCCTTTGGAGGTCAGTGGGCGTATGGAAGCACTGGCCCCCGTGAGGATGCTGGGGAGCCAAGGAGGGGATGCTACCCAATGACCAACGACCAGCTCGCGGAGGCGCTCGAGGAGATCGGTGACCGGCTGGAGGTGCAAGGCGAGGCCTTCTACAAGGTCCAGGCCTACCGGCGCGCCGCCCAGACCCTTCAGGACACCCCCACCAGCGCGCAGGCCCTTCATCGACAGGGCGAGCTGTCTAGTCTCCCGCATGTGGGCAAGGCCATCAGTGCCAAACTCGGGGAGCTGCTCGACACCGGCCGAATGGAGTACCTGGAGAAGCTGCGCCAGGAGGTGCCGGATAGCGTTCGGGAGCTGCTGCGAGTGCCGGGGCTGGGCCCAAAGAAGGTGGGTTCCCTGGTGAAGGAGGCCGGGGTTCGGAGCCTGGACGACCTCGAGCAAGCGGCCTCATCGGGTCGCCTAGCGACGCTTCCCGGCATGGGCGACAAGACCATCCAGAACCTGCTGGAGGGAGTAGCGGTCGCGCGAAGACAGCTCGCGCGCATCCCCTTCCACCTGGCCCAAGCGCAGCTCGAAGAGATCGTGGGCCGGCTCGCGGCGTGCCCTCAGGCGCTCAAGCCTGTCGCGGTGGGCAGCTACCGCCGCGGCTCCACCACCATGGGCGACCTCGACGTAGTGGCGGCATCCGCCAGTCCAGAGCCCGTCGTGAGCTGCTTCGTCGGAATGCCGGGCGTGAAGGAGGTGCTGGGCCAGGGCGACACCAAGGCCTCCGTTCGCCTGCTGAGCGGCGTTCAGGTGGACCTGAGGGTGGTGCCCCCTGAAGCCTACGGGTCGCTGCTGCATCACTTCACCGGCTCGAAAGAGCACAACCTCCAGCTCCGCGGCTTTGCCAAGGCGCGGGGCCTCAGCATCAACGAGTACGGCATCCTGAACGAGGCGACGGGTGAGCGCCGGGCCTTCGAGAGCGAGGCGGAGCTGTTCGAGCACCTTGGCCTTGCCTTCATCGCTCCGGAGATCCGGGAGGGGAACGGGGAGATCGAGGCCGCCAAGGAGGGGCGCCTGCCGCACCTCGTGGCCGTAGGCGACGTGCGGGGCGACCTCCATCTCCACACCAACGCCAGCGACGGCAGGAACACCCTCCGCGAGATGGCGCTGGCGGCCCGAGACCTGGGATACGAGTATCTGGCCATCTGCGACCACAGCATGAGCCGGGGACACGCTGGCGGCCTTTCCATCGACCGCCTCCGAGCCCAGATGGGGGAGATCGACGCCCTGAACCGCGAGGAACTGGGGATTACACTCCTCAAGGGCACGGAGTCCGACATCCTCTCTGATGGCAGTCTGGACTATCCGGAGGGGATGTTGGCGGAGCTTGACCTGGTGGTCGCCTCCATCCATTCCGGCATGCGCCAGCCCAAGGACCAGATGACGGAGCGCCTGCTGAGGGCGGTGAGGAACCCCTACTGCACCATCCTGGGGCATCCCACCGGCCGGCTCCTGGGCACCCGCGAGGGCTGCGACATCGACCTCGACGCGCTCCTCGAGGAAGCGGCCAAGACCGGCACCCTCTTGGAGATCAACTCCATGCCGGACCGTCTTGACCTGGAGGGGCCGCTCGTCCGCAGGGCGAAGGCGGCCGGAGCGCGCTTCACGATCGACACGGACGCCCACCGTTGCGAGCACCTGGGCCACATGATGCCCTACGGCGTCACGCAAGCCCGCAGAGGCTGGCTGGAGCCCGCTGACGTTGTCAACTGTCTGCCTCTGGAGGAGCTCCGCGAGGCGCTATCCGCCAAGCAGCGGAGGGCCAGCGGCAGGAGCTAGGCTCCGCTGGGGCCAAGAGAGGGATGGAGGATCCCCATCCCTTGCAGCCTCAGTTCCCAGCCCACCGTGGCACCGTCACCCCCAAGGTCCCAAGGAAGCTGGGCACGCTCCTCCCCCGTCCGTTCCTGAAGTGGGCCGGCGGCAAGACGCAGCTTCTGGACGCCCTGCTCCCCTACTTCCCGGAATGCATCCCCCGGTATGTGGAGCCCTTCGTGGGCAGCGCGGCCGTCTTCTTCTGCCTCAGCGCCCTTGGCCGCCTTGCGGGCAGCGCCCTTCTGGCGGACAGCAACGCGGAGCTAGTGAACGTCTACCGGACCGTACGCGACGAGCCCGAGGACCTGATCCGGCTTCTGTCGGAGCACCGAGAGGCGCACGGCAAGGAGCATTACTACGAGGTGCGGAGCCGCGAGGCCACTCCTGACGCGACCGGCGCGGCAAGGTTCATCTACCTCAACAAGACCTGCTACAACGGGCTCTACCGCGTGAACCAGGCCGGCCTGTTCAACGTGCCCATGGGTGACTACCGGCGTCCCGCGATCCTCCAGGAGGAGCTTCTCCGCGCGGCGTCAGTGGCTCTGCGGCACGCCGAGGTCGTCGTGCGGGACTTCCGCGACACGCTGGCGTCGTGCGGCGAGGGTGACCTCCTGTACCTGGACCCCCCCTACGTGCCGCTGTCCGCGACCTCATCCTTTACCGGCTACATCCCAGGCGGCTTCGGCCCACAGGACCAGGCTGACCTTGCCGAATGCGTTCGCCAGGCCGCGTCCCGGGGGGCACGTTTCGTCCTCTCCAACTCCGATACCCCCGCCGTCAGGGGGCTCTACTCAGGCTTCCAACTAAGCTCCGTGCCGGCCCGCCGCATGATCAACTGCGACTCCACCCGTCGCGGCCCGGTGGCAGAGGCGATCGTGACCAACCTGACGTCAGGAGGGTAGCGCATGGCAGGTCGTGCCTTGGCCGTAAAGCGAGGTGGGGAGCTCTGCGAGGATGTCGCCAGGCTTGGGCAGTCCCTGGGCCTGGAGGCCTACCAGCAGTACAGGCTTGGCAGGCGGCTCTGGGGGGCCGTGCGGCGAATCGATGTCATCTTGAGGCACCCAACGAACGGGCGGTCCCTCGGGGTGGAGTGCAAGTACCAGGACAGCAAGGGCACTGCTGAAGAGAAGCTGCCCTCCACCATCCAGGACATCTCGGCGTGGCCGATGGATGGGCTGGTTGTGTTCGCCGGCACCGGGTTCACGGAGAACATGAAGTCGTATCTGCTGTCTACCGGGAAGGCGATCGAGTTCGCTGACCTCGAGCCGTGGCTGAGGCTCTACTTCGGCCTTCCCCTGCTGTAGATCCGTCACCGCACAGAGCCTCGCCAGAGGCACCCCTGCTACCTCCGTGGCTTGGGCGCTGCTCCCGCGCCCTCGGCGCCCCATGGTCAGGACGCCGAGAGCAAGGGAGTTCGCTGTCCCCCCGCGCGAACCGCGGCTGCCGCTAGTCCTCCAGCGTCGACGTGTCACCGATGGGCTGCCCCAGGTCCTTCGCCTTCAGCAGGCGCCGCATGATCTTGCCGCTTCGTGTCTTCGGGAGGTTCTCCACGAACTCCATCTCGTCGGGAACGGCGATGGGCCCCACCGTCTGGCGCACGTGGAGCTGCAGCTCCTCAATCAGCGCATCCGAGGGCTGGTAGCCGCTTCGCAGTGTCACGAAGGCCTTGATGCGCTCGCCCTTCACCTCATCCGGCTTGCCGATGCACGCCGCTTCGGCTACGTGGTGATGGCTCACCAGGGCACTCTCGATCTCGGAGGTCCCCAAGCGGTAGCCCGACTTCTTGATCACATCGTCCACGCGGCCCTGGATCCAGAAGTACCCGTCCTCGTCCTTGTGGGCCGCGTCCCCCGCGAAGTAGACGCCCGGGATGGTGTTCCAGTAGGTCTCGTAGCGCTCGTGGTCCTTGAAGAGCGTTCGCATCATCGAGGGCCACGGCTTGCGGATCACTAGGTAGCCGCCTTTGTTGGCGGGTACGCTGTCGCCCTGCTTATCCACCACATCGGCGTCGATGCCCAGGAAGCTGCGGGTCGCGGAGCCGGGCTTGAGGGTGGACATGGGCACCGGGCAGATCATGTGAGAGCCGGTCTCCGTCTGCCACCAGGTGTCCATGATGGGGCAATGATCGCCGGTCACCTCCCGGTACCACATCCACGCCTCGGGGTTGATGGGCTCTCCCACGCTGCCCAGGAGACGCAGAGAGCTGAGGTCGTAGCGCGCCGGCCACTGCTTTCCGAAGCGCATGAGGCCGCGGACCGCCGTGGGAGTGCTGTGCAGCGTCGTGACGCCGTACTTCTCAATAATGTCCCACCACCGGCCCGGGGTCGGCTGATCGATGGAGCCCTCGTAGAAGATGCTGGTCGCGCCGGTCAGCAGGGGGCCGTAGACGATGTAGCTGTGCCCCGTCACCCAGCCGGGGTCTGCCGTGCACCAGTACACGTCCTCGTCCCTGATATCGAAGACAAACTTGGTGGTGGTGTAGGCCCCAACCATGGTGCCGCCGTGGACGTGCACAATGCCCTTGGGCCGCCCCGTGGTGCCGGAGGTGTAGAGCGTGTAGAGCATGTCCTCCGCGTCCATCACCTCGCAGGGCTGGTGGGTGCCGGCGCCGTGCAGCGCCTCCTCCCAGTACAGGTCCCTGCCGCGCACCATGTTGACGGGGTTGGCGGCGCGGATGGCAACGATCACGGTATCGACGCTTGCCACGTCGCGGATCGCCTCGTCCACTGTCTGCTTCAGCGGCACCAGCTTGTTGCGGTAGTAGTAGCCGTCGGCGGTGATCACCATCTTTGACTGGGCGTCAACGATGCGGTCCTTCAGTGCCTGGTGGCTGAAGCCGGAGTAGACCACGGAGTGCACCGCGCCGATGCGGGCGACCGCCAGCATCGCGATGATCTGCTCGGGGATGCGGGGCATGTAGAGGGTGACCAGGTCCCCACGCTTCAGGCCATGCCGGACCAGGGCGTTCGCAAAGCGGTTCACCTGGCGGTAGAGCTCCGCGTAGGTGTATACGTGGGTGTCGCCGTTCTCCCCCTCCCAGTAGAAGGCGACCTTGTTCTTGCGCCACGTCTTCATGTGGGCGTCCAGGCAGTTATAGACGATGTTGCACTCGGCACCCACAAACCACTTGGCGAGTGGGTAGTCCCACTCCAGGGTACGCTGCCCCCTGTTGAACCACTCGAGCTCGTCCGCTTGCTCCTGCCAGAACTCCAGGTTGTTGGCTACCGACCAATCGTGCAGCTCCTGGTAGCTGCTGAAGCCCTTGGCGCGCATGTAGTCGGCAACCGCTGAGCGGTCCACCAGCTCGGGCGGGGGAGAGAACACGCGGTCCTCCTTGAGGACGCGGTCGGTCATCTCGAAATCAAGAACAGCCATGGGTTGCCTCTCTCGAAGTGGGTAACGGTCCCAAGGGACCGGAGGTGTGCGGCGTCCAACCACGGCTTCCCCCGCCGGACTGACGCGAGGCGCGAAGCCCCGATCTGTGTTATAGGCGCTGCCGCACGCCATGTCTTCTTGGGGGGAGGAGAGAGGTTGGGGCGGGTCGTTGGGGCGGGTCGTTGGGTCGTGAGGTCGTTGGGTCGTTGGGAGGGCCTCAGAGGGTGAGGTCGGTGGGGCTGGAGTGCCGGGCCGATGAACGACCCGGCAGGCGGGCCTTCGGCCACGCTGGGCGCTCGCCGGGCTCCAGCAGGACGACCGGGGGGAACGCCTACGCAGCCCACTTGGGGCTGCGCTACCCGGTAGCCCCTGGATCGGCCGAAGGCCCGCTTGCCGGGTCGTTCATCGGCCCGGCACTCCAGCCCCACCGACCCCACCCTCTGAGGCCCTCCCCCAACGACCCAACGACCTCACGACCCAACGACCCGCCCTATTCGGACAGGCCGCCGGGGGGAAGCAGCTCGATGCGGGGCTGAAGGCCCAGGAGGGGCTCTAGGCGCTCGGTGATCCGGCAGACGAGGCTCTGATAAAGGTCGTGGTTATCGACCATGGAGGAATCTGCCAGTTCGGCACGGAGGATGAAGCGGGCGAGGGAGCGGGGGCGTTCTACTCGCATGAGGATGGGACCAATCTCGGGGAGGCTGGAAAGGGCCTTCTCCACCTGGCGGGGGAACACGAGCCTCTCGCCCAGCTTGAGAGCGTCGGACGCTCGCCCCAGTATCGCGGACAGCCGGGGGTGGGTGCGTCCGCACTCGCAGGGAGCCCAGTCCAGGATCACCAGCAAGCCTGTGCGGTAGCGTATGAGTGCCGCTCCCTCAGACCCGAGCCAGGTGATGACCATCTCGCCGGGCGAACCCTCAGGGACCCAGTCGCCTGAGGCGGTGTCAATGCACTCAATGAGGAAGCCGTCCGCCCACACGTGCCAGCC
>DASXUI010000564.1:0-23665 GCA_036504955.1 Armatimonadota bacterium | reverse complement strand
TGCCCCGATGCCGGAGCGCGCACCCACCAGGAGCCCCAACCCTAGGGTCGCGCCGCGCGCGACCCCTCACCCCCTCACCCTCTCAGCTTCTCCTTGCCTACTTGGGTCCGTGCGGGGCCTCCACGGCGATGCCCACGAGGGCTCCGCCCCAGACGTCGCTGGGCCAGTGCGCGCGGCTGGCGACCCGCGAGTAGCCTACCAGGGAGGCCAGGCCGTAGACGAGGCCGCTGGAGTTGGGGCGGTGGTTGGCGTAGCTGGAGGCGACCGCGAAGGCCAGAGCCGTGTGGCCGGAGGGGAAGGAGTCGTGCCGAAAGGAGGGGCCGCGGAAGACGCCCTGGCCGGAGTCACGGGGCCTTACGCGCCCGAAGGCGATCTTGAGCAGGCGAGTGGCTACCGTGGCCTTCACCATCGCGCCAATACCGTCCCGCGCGATGGTGCGGTCCGTGCGGTTGCCCAGCAGCGCGGAGAGTATCAGGATCGGCAGCAGCACCTGGGGGGTCCCCAACTCCGAGACCCTGCGCGCGGACTGGGCGACCCAGTGGCGGCTGTTCGATGTTGCGAAGGTGTCGAACACGCCGCGATCCAGCCGCAACAGGAAGCTGCGCGGATAGCGGCCCTGTTGGGCGGTAGGCCAGCCGTGGGTAGCACGCTGAGGGGTCTGCACGGGCCGCCAGGCAGGCCAGCCCATACGGAGCTGAACCCCCTCGTCCTGGGCTCGGGACGCGGCGGCACTGACTAGCGCAAGCAGGAGGGCAAGATGGGTGAAACCGAGGAGACGTCTCATCGGTTCCGGGTTCCGCGTGAGGCGTTCCGGGTCCTCTCCGGCGCGAGCAGACTCGGCTAGCCGGCGCGTCCCGGCGCGGGCTTCCGCGCCTCCGCCAGGTATTGAGCGGGGCCGGGAGGCGTCCAGCCGTAGCGGCCGTACAGGGCCTTGGCCTGGGCCAGAGTAGCGGCGGCCTGGCCCCGCTTCCCCTGCAGCAGATAGGCGCGGCCCAGCATGTAGGCGGCCAGCGGATTGCCGGGGCAGTAGCGCAAGCTCTGCTCCAGGTTCCTCGCCGACCGCGCCAGACCGGACGCCGTTTTCCTGGGCGACAGAAGCGCTCCGGGCGTTCGCTCCCCTCGGTAGTACCAGAACTGCGAGCGCAAGAACTGAACGTCCAGGGGCCTCACCTGGCTCGGAGTGATCTGCCCCTTGCCGGAGGTGAGGCGGTAGGCCTGGATCCTTTGCGACCGAGGTTCGAAGACCGGCTCCACGTAGCGGAAGCCGTCCTGGCTCACCATCAGCCCCCGGTGCGTTGGAAAGGGCTCCGGCTCCGAGGCGTCCACGAGGATGTCGCGCCCGTTCGCCAGCTTCAGCAGCGTCACCGCGTGCCCGTTGTTGCTGGGCTCGCCCTTGATGTTCCGGTAGACCATCACCACGCCCGCGTCGCGACCGGCCTCCTGCAGAAGCCCCGCGATGAGCACCGCCTGAAGGAAGCACTGCCGCTCGCCGTACTTCACCGTGTTGGTGAACTCGAAACCCCGATCCAGGCTGAAGCGCGGGATGGTGTTCTTGATCAGCTTGTGGAGGTGGGCGCCCAGGTTCTGCTCCTGAGTTGCGAGCTGGTCCTTGTCCCGCACGCTGGCCATCGCCGAGCCGCGCCCCTTAAGAAGCGTCTCCAGCGTGATGTGCTCGTAGCCGGGGAACCGGACCGGCGAGTTCCGAGCGGCGCCATCAAACCACTGGTAGAACTCCTGGGCGTTCCCGGAGCCCGCGTAGCCGTAGGAGTCACTCACAAACTGAGTGAACTGGGCGCTCTTGTACGGGTAGCGCTCCGACGGCGGCGGCTGTCCGGCCCACAACTTGGCACGCACCACCAGCCCAGCGACCACCAGAACTAGCATAGCGGCGATGAAGCGGCTACCACGAACTCGTACCACGGGCACTCCTTCCGCCGCGCCGGCCATCACCAGCAGGGGCGGTATCTAGCGTGAGAAGGCAAGCGAACGGGAGCAGACACCTTGGGCCTGGAAGGTACCAAACACGCATGCTCCTGCTCATTGTAGCGCCCCCGTCCAAGGGAGGGTTCCCCGCCTGGCCTCGTGCTGCTCTGCCTGTGGGCGCTCCAGCATTTGGGGGGCAAGGCTGCGGTGGGCGCCTGAGCCTGAGCAGCAAGACCTCGATCTCGGCTATGCCCTTGGCCCGCGAGCCCTCACTGAGTCCGTTTAGGGGAGAAGGCTAATGCCAGGATGCTTGACCGAGCATCCTGACAGTCACACTGAGCCTGCACGCGACCACGCAGAGACGTGGAAGCTTCGTGGTAGGTTGGGGCAAGTCTGGTGCAGTTCGGTGCAAGCTCGGTGCAATACCCGTGCAATACCCGTGCAATGTGCGTGCACTGTGCATGCGGTTTCCGGAGGATCGAAGCGATCATGGAAAGGAGTACCACCTGGCCGCCCGAGTCAGACCAGCAAGGCGAATCCTTCCCTCATCTCGCAGCTGGCCCAGCAACTCCTGCACTTGGCGGCGCGAGAGCGATGGCAGGACCGGGATCAGTCCGCCTAACCTGCACCATTGACGAGAGCGTGTGGTGACTCGCGCAGTTCACGCGCGAGAGCGCCCCATACATGACGGTGGGCTAGCGTGCATTGCACACAAGAGCGTGTGGAAGCCCGCGCCATGCACGACGCGCGAGCGCCTCGTGCATGGCGCAGGTTAGGCCTTTGGCGGCTGCAGGCCCCGCCCGTCGGATCGGCTAGGCCGCTGACCTCCTACCGAACTCGCCAAAGGTCCACGCGGTCGATCTCCAGGCCCGCGGCTCCCGTCGAGAAGGCCCGGGTCTCCAGCTCGGCTCCGGTATGGTTGAACACCAGAGGGATGGAGCGGAACTCGCCCTCCGGAAGGTCCCGCGCGCTGAGGTCACGCTTGGCCGTCTGGGTTGTCCCACCCTTGGTGGCTACGTCCAGAGTCACCACCAGGCCAGAGCCCGGGGTGGTGCGCCTCAGTCGTACGAGGGCCAGGTACCGGCCCGCGGGCAGAGGGGTGTAGGGCCCGTACATCACCCAGCCCTGGTTGAGGGTGCCCGGCCCCGCGGACCAGACGGCGCCGCCGCTGGCGGAGGCCTCAGCCTTTCGCGACCCTGATCGGTGCGCCAGATCCTCCGCCTCCCAGCGGCGCAGGGATACCAGACTCCCCGCCGGGAGCTTCCCAAGCACCTCCCTGGCGGGAACGCGCCCGATCGCAATCGAGGCTTCGCGGCTGCCAAAGCTGCCCCTCGCCTTCAGCGTCACCGAGCCGGCGCCCGGGACGCCGGTGACCTGTACGGGGCGCTCCTCCCAGGGTGCCAGCCGCAGCGCCCCGGGGCTCACCAAGGGCTTCCCCAGGCCCGCCACCGCGACCGACAGGTCAACCGGGCGCGACGTGGTGTTTCTGAAGGACGCCTCGAAGGCCACGGGTCTGCCCTCCAGCGCCGAGACCAGGCTGGGGGCCCGAACCAGCACCTTGTCCTGCTCCACCTGCTGCCGGTAGAGATCCGCCAGTTGGGTGGGGCGCACCGCCACGTAGCGCGGGCCCAGCCGCCGCTGCACCTCCTGGAGGAGCGGGAGGTCGGCGAACCAGTTGAGCACGAAGAGGTGAAGGAATCGGGGCGAGCCCCCGTCACCCATGGACCGGATCTCCCTCACCAGCCCCTGGATCCGCTCCTCGCGGGGAATCGTCTCCGGCCAGCTCAGGACCGCGTGGAAGACCGGCACGCCGCCGGCCGTTGGGTAGGTGGCTTCGGAGTAGGAGATCACGCGCTTGCCGTAGTCTGGGAAGAGCGCCTTGATGCCGGGGATGCCGGCCGCGTACCGGGCGATCACCTGCGGCCGGGTGGCGTTCATGATCCACGCGGAGCGCAGGTCCATGCGCCTCATGGTTTCCGTGGTCTGCGCCAGGAAGCCATCGAAGGCGCGCTTCCGGTCCGCCGGCTTGAAGCGCAGGCCGTAGGAATCCGGGTAGGTGTAGCCGACCCCGCTGACGGCGGTCAGGAACTCATCGGCGGGGGTCGCGGTGCTGTAGTAGTAGCTCAGGATGTCCGGGATCAGCAGCGACGCCGAGGGGGAGACGCTCCACCCGATGGGCAGCTTGCCTCGCACCGGGTCCTTCCAGAGCTGCGGGTAGTTGTTGACCGTCAGCACCGGCAGGTTGTCGCCGTCGGAGATGACCCAGGAGACGTAGACCTTGTCCTTTCGCAGCTTGGGAGCAGCGGGGAAGCGCTGCCTGAAGCTCGCCACGCGGATGCCGGAGTGCACGCTGAGGTTGGAGCAGTTGATGGAGCCGACCAGGTACTTCCCGAACTCCGCGAAGAGTGTGACCCCGGGCCCCTCGCCAATCCCTACGTCCTTCGCCGCCCAGGGGTAGCTCATCACCGGGATATTGGCGGGCATCTTGGCGAGAAGCTGCTCCATCAGCCGAGCTTCACGGGTGGGGTTGGCGAAGGGCTTGGCGCCATCAATGGCGCCGGACAGCCAGAAGATGAAGACGCGGTTCTGCACCAGGTAGTCGCGCAGTCCCAGGTGGTCCGGATAGGAGCAGGCGATGACGTGGTGGTTGAGCTTGGGCCACAGCTTGTCGAAGGCCCAGCGGTAGGCGTCCGCGCTGGTGCGCCATCGGCCCCGGAGGTCCTCCAGCACCGGCAGACCGACCTGTTCCGCCATGCGCGGCGAGACCGGCAGCGCGTTGCGGACGCCGGCCAGCATGGTCGCCACGTTGCGGCTGGCGGGCAGCGCGGGATCGGTGATGATGACGCCCTTGGCCGCTCCGGCGTACCGGCCCAGCAGCGCCTCGGGCGTGGCGATCGTCTCCGTGCTCTTCGTCCAGCCGCGCTTCCTCATCCAGTCCAGCCAGAAGTCGTCCGTCGCGTTGAAGAGGCAGTAGAGGGTGGGCTGCCGGCGGTTCACCAGCCCCTGAAGTGCCAGGATCGCGAGCTGCCAGTCGGGCGGCACCCGCTTCAGGTCGAACACGACCAGCTTCTTGGAGGGCACGGCGGACCGGGGGAAGATGCTCGGGAAGGGCCGCTTCTCCGCGGGCAGGCTGAGGTTTCTGGGCAAGCCGCTGGGTTTCGCCTCGGCTGCCCTCGCCTGAGGCGGGACTGGGGTTCCGCCTTCCAGCCGGAACAGGGCAACTCGATCGACCCGCAGCCCGGCGTAGCCGCTCCAGTTGACGCGGCACTCCAGAGGACCCCGCTCGTAGTGGAAGGCAAGCGGCACGTAGACGTACCGGCCCAGCTTGAGGCCGGACCCGACCAAGGGCTCCGTTCTCAGCACCTCCAGCCCGTAGCTGGCGGCGGCATCCAGCTCTCCGACGGTGTCCTCACCGGCCTCGTCCAGCAGCTTCAGGCGGAAGAAGGCCACGTAGTCGCCGGCCGGCGGCCCGGCATAGGGACCGAACAGCAGCGCCCCCGTAGGGGCATCCGTCGAGATCCGCGCCTCCCAGGCTTTGCCCTCCGAGGCATCCGGATCGCCCACCGCCCGGCCGATCTGGTGCCCTCCAGCCTTGCCCTCCGCCTCCCAGGCCTGGACCAGCGTGTACTGCCCCCCGGGCAGCTTCGCGACCGAGGACACCTCCCCGGCTATGTCTTGAGGCAGCCCCGACGCTTGCGACCAGACCGCGCCGGGCAGCAGCAGGGGCGCGAGGCAGGAGAGGAGAAGGCGCAACCAGGCTGTGGGTCTCATAGGTGAAGCTCCTTCCGAGAGGGGCGAGCGCGGCTTGCCCGTGTAAGGCCTCCGGTCCCTCGTTGTCCCCGTTCCGCGCCGTGAAGGCCGAACCCTGGTAGGGGCCGCGCTCTCGCGCTGGAACGGGTGCTGGTGCAGCCAAACAAGCCGCGGTGATGGACGCCCGGACGCCCACCCTTCCCGAGCCCCGAGGCCCTGGTGACGCGGGCCTTCGGCCCAGGCAGTTGGGGCGCAGACGTCTCGTCTGCGCGGCGTCGTCCGGCCTCTCGCCCTTGGTTGGGCGCCGCGCCTATCCCCGGTGGCGCGAGCAAGAGGCTCGCACTCGGCGCGAGCATCTCGCGTGCGACCCGGCCGCGGGCCTAGCAGCTCTCTCGCATCACTCCGCCGGCTCGCACCTAGCCTCCAGCCATCAGCCGAGGCAGTTGGGGCGCAGGCGTCTCGCCTGCGCGGCGTCGTCCAGCCTCCGCGCGGTGGTTTTCTTCCACCCCGTTCTCTGTGGCGCGAGCATGTGGCTCTCACTCCGCGCGGGCGTCTCGCCTGGGACTCGGCCGCAGGCCGAGCAGGGGTTGTCCGACAGCCGGTGGCCACCGACGATCGGCCAGTCGCGCAGACGACACGCCTGGTCCGCAGGCGAGACGCCCAGTCGCCCAAGAGTGAACTCCTCGGGCTACACTCGCCCCGTCCCTCAGCGGGACGGTACCGCGGTCCGTGGATCCTGGTGAGGTGACACGCCCGACCCCCGGCGCCACGCCGTCCCGTCGAGGGACGGCTCGATACTAGCTCGAGGGGATCAGGGGCTGTAAGAGTACTCCTGCACAGCAGGCAGACAAGCACTATATATGGATGTTGCGAAACGTGACTAGCCCATATATCGTGCTCGTCTGTCGGCTTCTGCTGAATACTCTTACAGCCCCGATCACTCCCGGGCGACCGGGTTTGGCCCGTCTATGCGGCCCTTGGGGCTCTGCTCCCCCCTCCTGTTAGGTGAACACCTTCTTGGCCTGCGGCCGAGTCGCAGGCGGGACGCCCGCGCCGAGTGCGAGCCTCCTGCTCGCGCCACCAGGGCCTCAGGACCTCCGTTGCATTGCTGTGTGAGAGGGTATTGCCAACGCCAACCTGAAGTACGCCGCTCCGGGGAAAGCAAGCCCTCCTTCGAGGGCTTGGGGCGGTGCCCAGCCCTACCCCGGGGCCAACCGGTGATTTGCTGAGGTAGGGCACAACCTTAGCCCACGAAGGTGGGCTTGCCTTCCCCGGAGCGGCGTACTTCGGTGCGGCGCGGATAAGCTCGGTCGACCGCACGGTAGTTCGCCAACGCTGACCTTCAGTGCGGCGCGACCCTCCGGCGCCTCACCCCCCTCCCATGGGCACCCCCTGCTCGCCGCGCGGCCGTGAGGGGCGGTGGCGTGGAATCAGCAGGAAGGTTGGGCTCCCGGCGGCAAACAGTCTAGCAAACGGGACGCGGCGTCTCGTGGGAGGGGCATATGGGCGCGAGTTCACCGTCGGGTGGGGGTGGCGGCTTCAAGGTGAAGGCCGTGTGGTGTGGTTCGCTGGAGGCGGGGCGCACGCGGGACTCCGTGGCCGAGTACGTCGATCGGATGCACCGGGCGGGCATCAACACCATCGCCGTGCACCTGAAGGGCGGCGACGGGCTGCTGTATTGGCCCAGCCGGCTTCACCCGGAGGCCGTCGCGCCTGGCTACCAGGAGTTCGACCTCCCCGCCGCGCTGCTCTCGGAGTGCCGCAAGCGCGGCATGGCGATGCACGCCTGGTTCATCGACTACTACGAGGGCGAGCAGGGCGCGGCCTACCGAGCGCATCCGGAGTGGGCCGCGCTGGACGCTCAGGGACGCCCCACCTCCGAGGAGACGCTGCGCGGCCAGCGCTACTCCAACGTGTGGATGTGCCCCGCTCGGCGCCCCGGCTACACCGACCAGTGGCTGGTGCCCCTCTACCGGGAGTTCGCCGAGATGTACGCGGTGGACGCCCTCCACCACGACTACATCCGCTACCCCGGCGACCTGGCGCCCGACCAGTACTGCTTCTGCGACCACTGCCTGGAGGAGATGCCGCGCTTCAACGGCTTCTACGCCGAGGCGTATCCCCGGGAGCCCTTCTACCACGAGCTCTACGACCGCCCGTACCTGGAGGCGCACTGGGAGCAGAGTCCCACCGTGCTTCCCGCCAACTGGGACCGGCTGCCGCGCCACATGAAGAGCCACTTCCTCCTGGAGTCCGGCTTCTTCCAGGGCGGGCGTCGGGACCTGGACTACTTCTTCTACACCTACCGCACCCGCTGGATCACCCAGTTCGCGCGGGAGTCGGCGGAGGCTGTCCGAGCGGCTCGGCCCGGCATGGAGATCTCGGCGGCGGTCTTCAAGAACCCCATCCACAGCGGCCGCTTCATCGGGCAAGACTGGCGGCAGTTCGCGCCTTACGTGGAGACCTGCATGCCGATGGACTACCGGGACCACTACCCCGGCAGCTTCGAGACCTACCTTGACCTGCTGGAGGAGACCATCGCCTCTCAGAAGGTCTGGGCGAGGGACTACAAGCGCCTCTGGCCCGGAGCCGCCATCAACTTCCTCTTCTTCGAGGAGGAGAGACCCCTTCACGCGCTGGACCGCGCCCTTCGAGCCAACGCCCCGGCAGAGGCCCGAGTCGCCCTCGCGTCCATCGGCTCTCGCCTGCGCTCCGTCGCCCCGGAGTTGCACGATCGCCTCGCCTCGTGGGCGGCCACCCCCCGGGAGCCCGAGCGTCCCGCCCTTCAGGATGCCTTCAGCGCCTTCCTTCAGCACGTCCCCCCCGCCTACTGGCCGGCCGAGAAGCTGACGCGCACCCTGGACCGAATCCGCGGCACCGGCGTCGAGGGCGTCTGCCTCTTCTGCGAAGGCCACCTGCACCAGTACGGCCTGTGGGATGTACTGACCGAAGCGTTCAGTGGCTAACCGCCCCACCACAGAGGCACAGAGGGCACAGAGAGACACAAAGAAGGGCAGGCCTGGGTGGGTGCTGAACGTGCTTCGCGCGGGAGCGAGCTTCTCGCGCCGCCTAACGAGCCATCCCCGCAAGGGGACGGCGGACCAGCCGTCCCGAGGACGCAGGAAACCTACGCCGACCACCAACTGCCTTACCGTCCCGTCAGGGACAGGGCGATAGGTGGCGCGAGGAGTTCACTCCCGCGCGTCGGCGCGCCCAGCACCTACCCAGACCTGCCCCTTGGTGTCTTTGTGTCTTGGCGGTGACGTTCGCTTGTATCGGCCCTGCCCTTCTCTGTGTTTCTCTGTGCCCTCAGTGCCTCTGTGGTGGGGCAGTTAGCCACTGACTTGGTCCCTTGCTAGCACATAGGAGTAACTGATGGCGCAAGCTGGTGTACGGCAGTCTGACTTGGCGGTGTTTGGTGGGGTTCGGGCGGTGCCGGACGGGACCTTCCAGGCCAGCCCTCCGACCACGGAGCTGGACGAGAAGATGGTCCTGGCTTCCCTGCGGAGTGGGGTCCATGCCTGGGGGGAGAACTGCGAGACCCTGCAGCGGGAGTTCGCGGCTTGGAACGGGAACCGGCACTGCCTGGCCGTTACCAGCGGCACGGCGGCGCTGCACCTCTGCCTGGTCGCCTGCGGGCTGGCCGCGGGAGAGGAGGTCATCACCCCCGCCTACTCCTGGACCTCCTCCGCCAGCGCCATCCTTCACCACCAGGGCATCCCCGTTTTCGCCGACGTGGACCCGCGCTTCCAGAACCTGGACCCAGACTGCGTGGAGAGGGCCCTCACTCCCCGCACCCGCGCCATCCTGGCGGTCCACCTCCACGGCGTGCCCGCCCAGATGGATCGGCTCCGGGAGATCGCCGACCGGCATGGGGTGGCGCTGATCGAGGACGCCTGTCAGGCCCACGGCGCGCTGTACCGGGGCCGAAAGGTCGGCACGCTCGGTGAGTGCGCGGCCTTCAGCCTGAACCAGAACAAGATGCTCTCCGCCGGCGAGGGCGGGCTCTTCGTGACGGACGACGAGGACCGCCTGGAGCGGGCGCGCTCGCTGCTGCTCTTCGGTGACTTCCGCCAGCCCCGCGCAGACCCGGGCTATCACTACTACGGCCTCGCCTACATGGTCCGCTACCACGAGCTCTCCGCCGCCTACGCCCGCGCCCAGCTCACCCGCCTGGATGAGAGCATCGCCCACGCGCGCCGACTCTTCGCCATCCTGAGGGACGGACTTTCCGGTATTCCGGGTCTGCTTCCACCGGAGGAGCCCGAGTACGGCACCGAGAACGGCTACAACTTCGTCTGCCACGTGGACCCCCAGGCGGTGGACTACCCGGGTCCGGTGAGCCACTACCGCGAAGCCGTGGTGATGGCCCTGGCGGCCGAGGGCGTGCCGGCCTCCGTGTGGCAGCGGCGCATCCTCCCGGAGATGGCCGCCGTCTCTTCCCGCAACGCCTACGGCAGCGGCGCCCCCTGGAAGCCCTTCGGCTCCACCGTCTCCTACAACCCGGCCGACTTCCCCGTGGCGCTGCGGCACTCCGACAGCTACTTCATCCTGGGCGGCCTGCGCCTGCCCAACGGTGAGGACGCCGCCCATCGAACCGTCGAGGCCGTGCGCAAGGTCTTCGCCGGCCTCACCAGAAGGGGCATCGACGACCTGGCATCAAGGGCGGACCTCAGCCTCTACGAGCGCGGCTGGAAGCCCGTCGAAGGATAGGGGACTGAGGGGGCTGAGGGGACGACGGGGGCTCAGGGGACGACGGGTGGCGTCCGCCTACGCCGTGGGTGTTACCCACGGCTGACATAGAGGCGCCGCTCCGGGGCTGAGGCGGGGCGGCCCCACAGAGCCCAGGTGGCACCGTCCGGGTTCAGCCCCGAAGGGGCGCCTCTACGTCAGCCGGAGATAACATCTCCGGCACGCACCCAGGGCGCCACCCCTGAGCCCCCTCAGTCCCTTCAGCCCCCTCAGTCTCCAGCATTTGCCAGCATTCCCCAGGAGGCCATATGAGCACCATTGCTCCCTTGATGATGGGCTTTGCAGAGGTGGAGTTCACCCCAGAGCCCGGCCTGTCGCTCGCCGGACAGATGCACACCCGGCGTGCCACGCATGCGCGAGACCCGCTCATGGCCTGCGCCGTGGCCTTCGCGCAGGGCGATGAGCGCGTCGTTCTGGTATCCACGGACGTCTGCGTGCTTCCCGAGGAGCTCGTGCGGGAGACTCAGGCGTCCTTCCAGGACGCGACCGGCGTGCCCGGCGCACGGCTCCTCCTGCACGCCACCCACACCCACGACGCGCCCGCCACCACTCCACTCCTCGGGGCTGAGGTGAGCCCCGGCTTCCTGACCAGGCTCCGCGCGGGCCTGGTCGGCGCGGCGAAGGGCGCGCTGAGCCGGCTGGAGCCCGTGGCGCTGTCCGGCGGGTCGCTGCCTATGGCGGAGATGGGGTGGAACCGGCGCGCCATGTTCGAGGACGGCGGCAGCCGGATGTACGGACATTCGGAGCAGCCCGGCTTCGCGGGGATGGAGGGCCCCAGGGACCCGGCGCTAAGCGTGCTCTGCGCCCGGTCGCCGGAGGGCACCCTTCGCGGCGTCGTCCTCAGCTTCTCCACGCACCCCAACTCGATCGAGGCGGAGTGCTTCTACAGCGCGGACGTCCCCGGCGAGGTCCGCCGCCAGGTCCGCGAGCGCCTGGGCCCAGCGGTGGGCGCCGTCTACCTGACGGGCCCGGCGGGCAACACCGCCCCCAGCATCCTGGACCCTCACGATTCCACCCAGCCGTGGCGAGGCGAGGCAGGCCTGCTCCGCTCCGGTGCCTACCTGGCGGAGGGTGTCGCCAGCATCGTCTCCGCCCACCTGCAGCCGATGCCCCACCCGGTGCTCCGCTTGGAGCAGGCGGCGCTGGAGGTCCCGATCCGGCCGTGGCCATCCTCAGGCGACCGCTGCCAACCACACCCCTGGGACGCCGCCTGCGAGGAGGTCTACCGCCAGGCGAAGGAGTGCTGGCCGGAACGCCTGAGCGCCGAAAGCCCTGTCTCGGTCAGGCTGAACGTCTTGCGGGTAGGCGACGCCGCGATCTGCGCCTGCCCCGCCGAGCTCTTCGTTGAGTACGGCCTGCGCATCCGAGAGCTCTCGCCCGCGAAGGTGAACCTACTGGCGGAGCTCACCGACGGCTACGTGGGCTACGTCCCCACGCGCCTGGCCTTCCAGCGAGGCGGCTACGAGACCTGGCCCGCCCCCACCAGCCAGCTCGTCCCCGAAGCCGGCGACCCTATCGTCGAGACCACCACCCATCTGCTGCGCCAGGCCTTCGCGCGGTAGACAGCTCTACCACAGAGTCACAGAGGGCACAGAGAAACACAGAGAAGGGCAAGGATGAGTGGGTGCTGGGGCCGGTGAGGTGTGCCCCACGGCGCGGGAGAGATCTCCCGCGCTACCGGCGCCCCGTTCCTAACCCGCATAATGCACGAGGCGCTTGCGCGTCGTGCATGGCGCGGGCTTCCACGAGCTCTCGTGATTTTAGCAGGCTAAGGGGACGGTAGCGCGGTTTGCATCTTCCGGTAGCGTGTGGCCTCCCCGGTGGCGCGAGCACGCCGTCCCCGCAGGGGGACGGCTCGACCAGTAGCGCGAGGAGTTCACTCCCGCGCGACAGGGCACAGCCACGGGGCCACCCCACCCACCTACCCTTGCCCTTCTCTGTGTTTCTCTGTGCCCTCTGTGCCTCTGTGGTGGCGCTCTCGACCGCCTACCTCCCCAGCTCCAGCCTCTCCACACGGACCTCCACGTCCCCGCGGTTGCAGGGATCCAGGCGGAGGCCGGTGATGATGCCGGTCCAGGGGCGCTTCGCTGAGAGCCGGACCTGGTAGTCGTGCCACTGGCCGTCGGCGCGGACGGGGATGCGGATGCTGGTGGCTTCACTGGTGGGCGTGGTTTGCGTGGACCAGAAGAGTTGCGCCAGGTCCTGGAAGGCGGTGCCCGAGAGGGGAGTGAGGCGCATCCGCAGGCGCAGCACCGGGTGTGAGGACGCCAGGAGCTGGAGGGGCGGGCCGCTGAGGGCCGGGTCGTCGCTCGTGGTGCGGGCCGAGAGGGCGCCCGCCTCGACCCTCGCCTCCGTCTGGCCCATCATGGAGCTCCAGCCCTGGAGTCCCTTGCTGAAGACCCACCGATCCTGCGTAGGCGAGGGCATCTCCACCTGCGGAGGCGTGAGGCCCACGTCAGCGGGGATGACGTCGGCGTGCGCCCTGGGTGCGGAGGTGAACACCTCCCGGATCGCGTCCAGGTAGCCGAAGCCGAACTCCTGGTGTGGCTCGATGTAGGAGCCCTCGCCCAGCTCGTTCCACGCCTCGATGAGCGCCACCGGCAGGGCCTCCCGAGGGTGCGACGCGATGAACTCGCACGCCTGCTGGAGGTGCTTGCGGAAGTTGGCGGGGTTGCGGCCGTATCGGACCAGCGCCCCCTGCCCCGCCCACGGACGGTTGTCCCAGCCGCCGCAGACCGGGGTCATGATCGGAAGCGGGCTGGTCCTGGCCAGGCTCTCCCACTGCGCCTTGTAGCCCTTGATGAGAGAGTCGAAGGGCGCGCGCTGCTCGTCGCCCTGCCGGCCCAGGCCCGGCCAGTTGTAGGCCGTGACCGCGTCGTAGCCCTCCTGCTGGGCCAGCCGCGGCTCCGAGCCGTCGCCCCCCACGCAGGCGATCAGGTACAGGCCGCCCACCCCCGCCTGACGGCAGGCCTCCTTCATGGCGTCGAAGGAGCGCCGGACCTCCGCGCTCCCCAGGTCCGACCGGAAACGGTGGGGAGTGAAGATGATGGCCACCGGCTTGCCGTCGATGCGGTAGTAGTTGGGGCGTCGGAAGTAGTTGTCGATCCAGAAGCGCGTGGCCGCCATCAGGTCATCGTGGCTGGAGGTGTTCTCGCCGTTGTGGTTCGCCCACAGCAGGCAGAACTTCAGCATCTCGCCATACCGGGACTTGAACAGGCCGTCGTTCAGCGCGTGCTCCAACGACCTCGACCCCTGCTGCCAGTACCAGTCGTAGGCGAAGAAGGTGATGCCGTGCTCCACTGCCCATTTCGCCTGCCAATCGATGATGCTGGGGTCGCCCTCACGGTACCAGCCCAGCACCGGCCGCCGCTCCGGGTAGCGCGTGATGGGCGCCCAGCCGCTGGCCGAGCGCCAGCCCGGGAAGTAGTACACCCCCACGTCCACCTTGCCGCTCACCGGCTTCGGCGCCGGGATGGCCCCCTTGACCCCCGCGGAGATCCGCGCGGTGACCGTCGCCACGGAGCCCGCGCTCACCGCCGGAGCGTTCGCGGCCGTGAGCTTCAGCGCCATCCGCACCCGAGCGGGCTTGGCGACCACCACCTTCCAGCGCCACTCCGCCTCCTGGCGCGGCGGGACCTCAGCGGCCGGCCGAGACGAGGAGAGCACCCTCACGCCCGGCGGCAGAACCAGCTTGGCCGCGACGCCCTTCGCCGGAGTGCCGCCCCCGTTGGTGACCCTCGCCAGCACGCTGAAGGGCACGCCCGCCCGGGGCAGCGCGTCCTCCGCGCCGAACCACAGCGCCTCCAGCTCCGGCTTGGCCGGCGGGCCGGCGGCGGCTCGGATGCTCTCCAGAAGGATCGTGTCTCCCGGACGCTCCCCCGGCCTCAGCCCCAGCGCCACGATGCGCCCGCTCCAGCCCGGCGCGGAGCGCAGGTCGACGTTCACCGCCCGCACGCGACCATCCGGGTTCGCTCGGAAGGCGACCTCGTGCAGCCCAAAGGAGTCCGAGGAGGCGTAGACCAGCGACGGCCGCGAGGCCCCGCAGGAGACCATCCTCAGCGTGACCACGGAGGCGCGGGAGGCATCGACCGGCGGCACCGGCAGCAGCGCGAACCCGCCCGGGCGGTCCAGCGAGAGCAGCGTGGTCCCCTTGGCGCGCTTCACCGTCACGTCCCGCATGGCTGGCGCGTTGGCGGACAGGTTTCTCACGCGCACCAGCGAGAGCGCGAAGGTGGCGCCGTCGTAGGGGTCCAGCCGCAGCCGTACGATGCGCCGCTCCTTCTGCCAGAAGGGGAAGACGCGGTAGACGTGCCACTTGCCGTCGCCCACGACCTGGAAGCGGCTGCTCTTCTCCTGAGAGAGCCCCCCGAAGGGCCCCTGGGTGGTGCCGCTCCAGAAGAGCTCGAAGGTGCCGGGCTTGTCCGCCTTTAGCCGCGCCTCCACCACCTGCCGCGCGGAGGCCGCGAACTGGAAGGGCTGCACGCAGTCCAGGATGGGGTCGCTCCCCTCGCACCGGAACGCCAGCGCCCCACCCTCCACCCGCGCGTCCTTCACCTCCCCGTTCGGCCGCCACCTCTCCACCACGTCCGGCCTATCGAACCTCCACTCCACCACAGCCTTGGTGGCTCCAGCGGCGGGCTTCGGGCTGGGCGCGGCGGCGGCAGGATGGGCCACACCAAGGGCATACGAACAGGCAACTGTGGCGAGCAGTAGGTGTGTCAGAGGGCTGAGCAGGCGCATAGGGGTAACCTCCCGGTGGGCGTGTGTCAGGGGAGACAGCCAGGCTGAGCGGTTGTGTCTCAGCCTGCTTCATGCTTCGGAAGGGAAGGGGGTGGGTCCTGTGACCGAGCGGGCGGTGTCAACAGTGCCGCTAGCGCGAGCTCGCGGATGGCCGTCCAGCCGTACGCTCTGAGGCCCTGGTGGCGCGGGCACCTTGCCCGCACTCGGCCCAGGCGTCTCGCCTGCGACTCGGCCACTGGCCGAGATGGGGTTGGGCAGTGAAGCCGACAGACGCGGGGCTCAGTCAGCCGGCAGGTAGGAGTAGATGTCTGCCTTGCGTAGGAAGACGCGGAGCTGCTTCACCGTACCCTCCTGGCTCTTGGGGAGGCGGGGGGTGCGCCAGCGCAGCGTGTGAGCCGTGCTGTCGCCGGTGAAAGGGAGGCACTCCTGGCGGGTGAAGCCGGGGATCGGCTTGCCGGACAGGTCCAGGATCTCCGCCTTCACGCTGCCGCCTAGCTCGGTGCGGGCGTTCAGCGTCACCTCGGGCCGCGTCAGCTTCTCCCGCTTGGTGATGAGCCAGCCCTCCTGGTCGCCCGCGTGGAGGGAGCAGAAGCCGTCCAGCCGCAGGGTCGCCAGGCCGATGGCGGCGCGAGAGGCGCCTGAGTTGTGCGGGCCGTCGAAGCCGCCGTAGTAGAAGTAGAGGCGGTCGCCCACCTGGACGGGCGCTCGGGCCGTGTAGACCATCCCGGAGTCCAAGGCGCCCTTCGGGCCCAGCGGCAAGAAAGGCTGCCGGTCCGGAGGCCTCGTCCAGTTGACCAGGTCGTGGCTCCAGGCAAGCCGCACGTCCACCGTGCAGGGGCTCCCCACCTCGGCCTCCTCGCGGGTCATCAGCATCTCGGGCGGGTAGTGGACCTTGGCGTGGTAGATCCACGGCAGCCCGATGTACAGGCCCTGGTAAGGGAAGACCGGCATGCCGTAGACCTGCGTCTCCGGCGGGTCCAGGTCGTCGGCGGCGAAGAGCGGTGTCTGGCTCAGCTTCTCCCAGCGCAGACCGTCCGGCGACACGGCCACGCCGACCGACCGTCCCCGCCGCGTGGCGCCCTTCCAGGTGGCGAGGTAGCGCTTCTGGTAGGGGTCGTAAGCAAAGTTCACGACGTCGCTGGACTCGAAGAGCCCCCTCCGCGCGGTCTCCGGCACGAAGCTCCAGCGCAGTCCGTCCGGCGAGTAGGCGACCCTCACGGCGTTGTAGTCGGCGCCCCAACAGAACAGGGCGTAGCGCTTGCTCGGGTCCTTCTCCCAGGTCTGCTTGATGACCGAGGGGTTGTGACACTGGCCCCGGTCCTTGTCGACCGGGCTCTCCTTGGGGTCCTGAGTGACGGTGAGGAAGAGGTTGTTGTCCTTGCTGCCTCCGAACTCCCGCAGCCCGAGGCGCGGCTTGGTCCAGTGGAGGCCGTCCGCCGACTCCGCGTAGGCGTTGCGGTAGCCGCCGTTGACGAGGTGGTACCACATGCGCAGCCGGCCCCCGTCCCACAGCACGGTGCCGTAGAGGTAGGGGCCGGACCCCTCGCGCTCCCAGGGCTCGGTTGCCTTCAGGACCGGGCTGCCCGGATGCCTCTCCAGCGGATGGAAGACCCGCGTGAGGCCCTGCTGCCGGCTGACGTTCAGAGGGTCCAGGAACAGCCGCCGGAAGGGCCCCCCCGACTGCCCGGCAACATCATCCCGCGTGGGCTCCAAGGACGGTGCCGGCCCCACAGGAGTTGTGGTAAGGAGGCCGACAAGCAGAAGGCCGAGCAGCGCCAGGCATCGGATCGAGGGAAGCATGCTGTCCTCCTGCTTCGCTGCCGACGGGCGCGGAGTCCTTTCCGCGTTCAGACGGCCCCGACGGCCGCAGGCGGCATGCCGGAAGCCCTTGAGGGCGCGAGGCGGCTGGATCCCGGGCGGGAGCCGTAGCCCACGGGCAGCCCAGCCGACCTACTCGCCCGCACCACCAAGGGTGCGCTAGGCGCGGCGTTCCGGCGCCCCTGGAGGTGAGTCAAAGGGGGGCGGGCCTGACCCAACGTCCGCGAAAGCCCCTTGGCGGTGAGCCCAGACGCGCGGTCCGGTGGCACCGATCGCCCACCCCGTGAAGGGGTGGGCTGGTCTGGCGCTCCGCGCGGAGGTGCCCCGAAGGCCTTGGGTCCAAACGCCGCAGCCCCTCGGGTGAATGGTAGCGTGCTGCAACGATGTCAGGCGGCAGCTCCGCGCGGAGCGCGACATCAGCCCACCCTCTTCACGGGGTGGGCGATCGGGACCACCGGGCTGGACGTTTGGACCCACCACCGGGCACTTCGAACTACCGCCCTATGTCCCTCTGTGCCCTCTGTGTCTCTGTGGTAGAGCTCTATGGTAGGCTTTCCTTGCCCTTCTTGGTGTCTTGGTGGCTTGGTGGTAAGGCAGTTCCTGGCCGCCGACTCAGGTCCACGGCACACCGGAAGCCGACGGTGGCGCAGCGGTCGAGGCCCGGCCACATCAGCAGCATCTTCGCCGCGAAGTCGCTGGGCTGGGGACCGCCATCCATGTACCAGTCCGAGCCCAGAGCGCGGTACCAGCTTCCGCCCTTGAGGATAGCGAAGCGGGTCCGGCCGTCGGAGCGCTCGCTCTCCGTCCACTCCCACACGTTGCCGCACAGGTCGTAGCATCCGAAGGGCGAGCGGCCGCCGGGGAAGGCGGTTACTGGAGTGGTACCGCCCGCCGCGCTCCCGTTGCAGCGTCCCGACTCCATCTCCGCGCCCCAGGGGTAGCGCAGGCCGGAGGGCCCCTGGGCGGCGAACTGCCACTCCTCCTCCGTGGGTAGGCGCTTGCCGGCCCAGGCGGAGTAGGCGCGGGCATCCTCCAGGCAGACGTAGACGACGGGGTGCTCCCCCTTGCCTGGGGGTGGGGCGCCGCCGGCCCAGTGCTTCAGATGGTTCTCCGGATGGCGGGGGCGGTAGCCGGACGCCTTCAGGAACTCCGCGTACCGGGCGTTCGTCACGGGCGTGAGGTCGAGGGCGTAGGGCCCCAAGCTGGCCCGCCGCTCTATGGTGTGCGGCTGGTGGAGGCGCGAGGCGACGATGCCGGCCTCCTCCTCCGGCGATGGCGAGCCGTAGAAGCCGCACTCCCGCACGCGGAAGGTGACCTTCTGAGTGACCTCCGCGGCGGGGATCGTGACCATGCCGGGGGGAACGGCCCCCTGGGCGGGACGCGCTGGCCTCGGCGGACGCCTAAGCGCGGTAACCCGGATCGGCGACCGGGCATCGCGCTCTAGAGGCTCCTCCGACTCCCCGGCGTGAGCCCTCAACAGCGCGGGCAACGTGGGGGTGGCGGAGGATGCGCTGACCAGGAAGCAGCCGATGCCTCTGGGCGGCAGGGCGGCCTCCAGCACCGCCTCGCCACCCCGGCGCTCGGGCTCCACCTCGGTCCAGCGAACCAGGTCGGCGGCCCTCTCCCCTTGGCCGAGGGGGACGCGAAGCATCGGCCCACGCCGCTCCACCTGGGAGGTGTTCACCAGCGTCCACAGCCGATGCCCGCGGCCCTCCCACAGGCTGGCGTAGACGTCCGGGGCCAGCGTGGGGACCAGCGGAGTCCAGCTCTCGCCGGTGAAGAGGTCCCCGAAGCTCCTCTGCACTCGGTGCATGGCACGCAGCACGAAGCGGTCGCGGGGACTCCAGCCGACCCAGCTTCCGAAGACGTTCTCCCACACCATCATCCCGGAGCCGTTCAGCCAGGCGGCGTGGAGCTCCGCGGTGTGGTCGCGGCTCCAGCGCGCGATCTGGTGCTGAAGGTGGCGGCGCTCCACCCACTTGTTGCGCAGCACGCCGGGCGGGTCGCCGTAGTCGAACCACTGCGCCCAAGAGAGGTGATGGTCGCGCAGGCGCTCCAGGGGAAGCGCGGCCTCGCCTTCCAGCACCACGCCGGGCCGCGCCTGGTCCAGGCGGGCGCGGAAGGCCTCGCCCCCCTGACTCATCGTGTCCAGGAAGATGCCGTCCGCCTCGATGGCGCGGACCATCGAGGCCAGGGCTCCCAGGTCGTCCGTGCCCTCCCGGCGGGTGCCGGTATCCCAGGGGTTGTAGTCGATGAAGACGCGGACTCCGGCCCGGTGCAGCGCGCGACTCAGCCGGCGGAGGCCCGGCAGCCCGCCCGGGGCGTCTCGGTAGAAGTCGAACTGGTTGCGGTCGTCGAGTCCGATGCGGGGATAGGCGTGCCACAGCACCACGCTGTCGTAGCCGCCGAACTCGCGGGCGCCCTCCCGGAGGAAGCTGGAGAGCGTGTATCGCCCCAGCGAGGGCGAGTAGAACGCCTCGTCGCAGAGCATCACGAAGCAGCAGGAGAAGGAGCTGGCCGCCCAGGCGAACTCCGGCTTGCGGTAGAGCTCGTCGCTGTAGTGGAGCTGAGCGCGCACCTCGCCCCGCCACCGCGTCAGGGCCTCACGGTAGGCGGGCCACCGCTTGGGGTCCTTCGGCGGATGCAGCACCGGCTGACTGGCGTCCACGCGTATCGCCTCCTCCTCCGCCGAGGCACCCGGCTCCGGCGCCCATAGTACCGCCAGCCCCGCTGCCGCTGCCTGCCGCAGGAAGTCGGAGCGGGTTAGCTTGGGCATCCCATCCTCCTGTTCCACATGGTACGCGAGGCATACTCGGACTATGCGGTGCGCGGCCCCCGTCGGCCCGAGACACCCCCCGCCGGGGATGTTGTTCGCGGCCGGCGTAGAGACGTTCCTCCAGCGCTAAGGCGGGCCCCCGCGTACTGCGCCATCTGGACACCGCGCCCCGCGGTCACAACCTCCAGCGCTGCTGCCCCGATGAGCTCCCAGACGTCGATCCGCTCAGCCGACCCAAGTGGATTGGCCGGCCGGAAGGCGAGATCGGAGGCGTCGGCGGAGAGGGCACAAAGCTGAGGTTGGTGGCTGTCGCTTGGCCCGGGGCGACGGGGCCGTCTGGGCGTAGGTCCCAAGGCCGCAAGCCCGCCCTCCTCCACCAACAGCCGCCCGGAGAGCAGCCAAAGGACCTGCTGAGGCGCCTCTGCGAGGCACTCACCATCCCCCGCCGACATGGATCTGGTTGTCGAGCCCCTCCGATGGGATCCCTGCCGCGCCTTGGCCGCGTCGGCCCGCGCGCCCCAGTCCAAGAGTCAGCCCAACGTCCGAGGTCCTCCCCAGCAGCCAGGCTTAAGTCTGCACCGTTGACGTAGTATGCCTGGCCTTTGCACGGACGGAGCCCAGAGTCGTCCTGTACATGCGCGTGGGGCGCCTGCTTAGCATAGATGAGGGTCTGAGCGCTCTACTGCAGGGCAGAAGGAGGTCCTTACAGGTCTCCACCAGGTACCGGGGGTTGAGAGTCAGGTAGCGGAATACCCAACGGTGACTGAGGAGCAGGCTAACGCTCTCCGCCAATGATAGTAGGGCACCCTCGCGCGCTGTGAGACATCTTAATCTGCTCGCGGTGACGAAGGCCTGGGATGTAGCGAGTCAGCCAGAAGTGGCTGCCGGGGCTGCCTTCGTAGCCCTACAGTCATTGTGTCCCTTGCTGCGAGTGTTGTCTTTATTTCGATTATTGCATTTGTTGCGTTTATGTGGCACCATAACCACACGGAGGGACCAGTGATGCCACAGACTCTGATAGATAGAGCTCTACCCAAGGAGGAGGACCGCCGGCAAGCTAAGGAAGCAGCGCGGCGCCTAGTCCCGCTCCTTCGTGAGACTCCCAGTGTGCGGCTCATAGCCGCAGACCAGCCTGAGGTGGCCCTGACCGTCCCCATCCAGGCTCTACGGCTGTTCGCCGAGGTCCTCAGCGAGTTGGCCCAGGGGAATGCGGTGACGGTTCTGCCGACACGGGCTGAGCTGACTACCCAGCAGGCCGCGGACCTGTTAGGCGTCTCCCGGCCCTACCTGGTGCGTCTCCTCCAGGAGGAGCGGATACCCTACCGCAGAGTAGGCACCCATCGCCGAGTCCTATTGACAGGCCTGATGGAGTACCAGAAGTCTCAAGAGGAAGTCGCCCAACGGAACCTGGCTGAGCTAACAGCCCAGGCTCAGGAACTGAACTTGGGCTACTGACTTGGCTTCCTTCACGGCGCTGTATGACGCGTGTGTGCTCTACCCCGCTCCCCTGCGGGACTTACTCATGCATCTGGCTACCTCCGGCCTCTTCCGCGCCAAGTGGACCGAGGAGATCCAGACCGAGTGGATCCGGAACCTGCTGCTGAACCGCCCGGATCTATCGGAGGAGCAACTTCACCGGACGCGAGACCTGATGAACGAGGCAGTTCCCGACTGCCTCGTAACGGGCTATGGGAACCTTGTGGGCGCCGTCACTCTGCCCGATCCAGGGGACCGGCATGTGTTGGCTGCGGCGATCAGGGGGCGGGCTGATGTTATCGTCACCATGAACCTCCGCGATTTCCCGAAGAGTGAACTGGAGCCCTACGGTATCGACGCGCAGCATCCGGACCAGTTCATAGTACACCTACTCGACCTCCAGCCAGAGAGGGTGTATGAGGCAGCTAAGCAGCAACGGGCCAACCTCAGGAACCCACCCAAGAGCCCGACTGAGCTCTTGGAAGCATACGAGCGGCAGGGGCTGGCCCAGACTGTGTCACGGCTGCGAGACGCCCTCGGGTTGTTCTAGGCCCCAAGGGTGCTCTGCACCTCAGGGAGCAGGTCCGATCAAAGCCCCCTCACTGCCAGCAATGCCGTGTGTGAAGGCACCCTACAACAGCATTGCCACTCAATGCCGTGTTGCAGACAGAACGGCCGACGCGATCTGGACTACTCATTACCTCGGGATCAGCGTTGCCTCCGCCCAGTACGCGGCCTCGTAGGACCAGCCGCTGGCCTGGTTCAGCAGCTCCACCTTCACCGTCTTCCCCGCGTAGGAGCTCAGGTCCACGTCTAGCGTAAGCCAGTGGTCAGTGGTGGTGTCCTTGCTCACGGCCGTGCGCCTTACTTCCTTGCCGTCCACCTTCACCACCAGGTCAAAGTCACCCTGCTGATCATGCCCAACCACCACGTGCAGCACGCTAGAGCTCTTCCCGGCAGGCAGGCTGAAGGTTCGGCTCAGGATACAGGGGGTCTGCTCGCTCAGGGGGTGAGTGCAGAGAACGTTCTTCTTGCCGGCCCACTCCGCCCGAAGGCCGGGATCCATGTCCGTGCCGCACTGAGAGATGCTCCAGCCAGGCAGCACCTTGCTGACCACCTTCGCCAACTCAGCGGAGGGCGTGCCGAAGTGGATCTGAGCCATCTCCGCCTTCGTGAAGCGGCTGTTGGCGATGGGCCCGGGCGCCCAGCTCAGCTCCAGCTTGCTGGGCTTCGCCGCCTTCACGGGGATCAGGAAGACCTCCTCCCCGCGCTCCTTCACCACCTTACCGCCCTGCTGCTTCAGGATCTGGCGCGTCAGCTTCTCGCAGACGGCCAGTAGCTTGGGGAAGTTGTAGGCGGTGTGGCTGAAGACGGCCGTCTCATTCAGGCCGGTGCGGAACTCGGGGGGCAGCTTGGAGAAGCCGAGGGTGGTGAAGAGCACGCCGCCGGTGCTGGAGGGGTTGCAGTCCGAGTCCATCCCGCAGCGGCAGGCGATCCGCAGGCTCTGCTCCAGGTCGCCGTGGCCGTACAGCAGGCCCATCAGCACGTAGGCGCCGTTGATCTTGCAGTCGATGCCGCCGTTGGAGGCCTTCTGGTACTCCGGGTTCTGGCGGTACTTCTTCTGGCAGAGCTGCCAGGTGTTCTGCCAGTCCTCCGAGTCCAGCAGGTACCAGCCCAGCATGTCCCGCGCCATCTCGGCGTACTGGCTCTGGGCCGGGATGGCCTCCAGGGCCGTCTGGACCAGCTTCACCGGGTCCGACTCGAAGAAGGCGGCGGAGTAGAGGGCGCCCATGAACTGGCCGGCGTACATCCCATCGCCGTAGTTCATCAGCCGTCCGAACTTCTCGCCGAGGTCCACGGCCGCCTGGGGCATCCCCGGAGCGATGAGTCCGGAGTAGTCCGCCTCTATCTGGTAGTCGATGTCGTTGGGGCACTTGTTGAAGCGCGGGTGGCTGGAGTCCGGCGGCGCGATGCCGGACCGCAGGTTGGTCCGCCCCGCGTTGTTGGCGCACCAGAGCGGGTAGCCGCTGTTGGCGAAATCAATGCCAGCCTGCCGGATGGAGACGCCCAGCCCGTACTGCTCCAGCGAGCGCAGGAACGTCATCTCCACGTACAGATCGTCCTGCCCGAAGGCGTCGTTGATCAGCTTGGGCTGCCACCGAGGCATCTCCGCGTCGGGGATGATCTTGTCCGCGTACCGGAACTCGGTAGGCGCTCCCAGGGAGACTCCGGCGATCTGCCCGATCCACGCGGCCTTCATCTTGTCTCTGTAGACCTTCACAGGCAGGCGCAGGTACTGGGTCTTGGCCGCGGGCGCGGCGTCAAGAGCCGTCCCTACCGCCGCGATGAAGAGGAACAGGCAGAGGATCTTCTTCAGCATAGAGGCCTCCCGAAGCAGGACGTCGTCAAGGAACTGAGGGGGTGAGGGAC
>DASXUI010000563.1:0-13492 GCA_036504955.1 Armatimonadota bacterium | reverse complement strand
CAGCGCTTCGGCGAGATGGAGGTCTGGGCCCTGGAGGCCTACGGAGCCGCCTACACCCTGCAGGAGATCCTGACTATCAAGTCCGATGACGTTCTGGGTCGGGTCAAGACCTACGAATCCATCGTGAAGGGGGACCAGATCCTGGAACCCGGAGTGCCCGAGTCCTTCAAGATCCTCGTCGCGGAGCTGCAGAACCTCGGCCTGCGCATCACCGTGGAGGACGAGGCGGACAGGGTGATCGACCTCCGACTTCAGGAGGAAGAGGTAAGCAACACGGATCTGGGCCGCGGCGGCCTTTCCCGCCGTCGGTACGCCGCCCTGGACGGAGAGGAGTAGCGGTCGGGGGGTGCCGGTGTGACACGGCCGCCGGCGCCCCCTTCTCCGTCGCTCTCCGCCCTGCGCCTGTCCTGCCTGCGAGCGCAGCGGGCCTCCCCTGTCACCCATCGGAGGCCCAGCCCAGCGTGCGGTATCACGGGATGACTTATCCTACCCAGCTTAGGAGTTGATATGCCTGAAGCTAGAAACTTCAGTAAGATAAGGATCAGCCTGGCGTCTCCGGAGGAGATGAAAGAGTGGTCCTGGGGTGAAGTGAAGAAGCCGGAGACCATCAACTATCGGACCTTCAAGCCCGAGCGTGATGGCCTCTTCTGCGAGCGCATCTTCGGTCCCGTGAAGGACTGGGAGTGCCACTGCGGCCGCTACAAGAAAGTGAAGTTCAAGGGAGTCACCTGCGACCGCTGCGGAGTGGAGATCACCCGCTCCAAGGTCCGCCGAGAGCGCATGGGCCACATCGAGCTGGCCGCGCCGGTCTCCCACATCTGGTACCTCAAGGGCGTTCCCAGCCCGATGAGCCTGCTCCTCGACATCTCCCCCAGGCCGCTGGAGAAGGTGATCTACTTCGGGTCCTACATCGTGACCCACGTAGACAAGCGCCGCATCCTGGACGAACTGGCCGAGATCGAGGTCGCGGTAGCCGACGAGATCCGCGAGCTCCGCGAGGGACGCGCCCCCGAGCCCACCCTCATCACTCCCGAAGCCCTGGCCGCGGTGGACGTAGAGCCCCTGCTGGAGGACGAGGAGGAAGAGGAGACCGAGGAGGAGGTCGTCGCGGAGGAGACGGAGGCTGAGACCGATGCCGACGCCGACGTCGACCTCGACCCAGCCGTCGCCCCCGAGCTTGCCGTCGCGCACGTCGTCTCCGGGGACGCCGAGGCAGGCACCTCCGAGACCGTGGATGCCGTCGCGGACCCTCTGGAGGCCACCGAAGAAGCCGACCTGGTAGACGAGGCCGACCTTGAGGATGCGGACACCGAGGCGGAGGCCGAGGATACGCCCGAGGCAGAGCCTGAGCCCATCGAGACCTCCATCACCAGCACCAAGAACCTGGAAGACAGGATCACGGAGCTGGAGGATGCCCTCAACCTGCTCAAGCAGATCGACAAGCGCGCGCTGATCGTTGAGGATCAGTGGCGCGGCCTGGAGAGGCTGCTGGAGGTCGCCAGCCGGCGTCTGAACCGCAACTACAGCAACCTGGTTCGAGCCGGACTGGGTGCCGCGGCCATCAAGGAAGCCCTGACGGAGATCGACCTGGACGAGCTGGCCCGCCAGCTTCGCACCGAGATCAGCCAGACGCAGGGCCCGCGCCGCGCGCGCGCCGTCAAGCGCCTGGAGGTGGTGGACTCCTTCCTGAAGTCCAAGAGCCGCCCGGAGTGGATGATCCTGGACGTCATCACGGTCATCCCGCCGGAGCTCCGCCCGATGGTCCAGCTCGATGGCGGCCGCTTCGCCACCTCGGACCTCAATGATCTCTACCGCCGCATCATCAACCGCAACAACCGGCTGAAGAAGATCACGGAGATCCGCGCGCCCGAGAGCATTATCAACCACGAGAAGCGCCTTCTCCAGGAGGCCGTGGACGCCCTCATCGACAACGGCCGGCGCTCCCGCCCGGTCGTGGGCTCCAACAACCGGCCGCGGCGCTCCCTTGCCGATATGCTGAAGGGCAAGGAAGGCCGCGTCCGCCAGAACCTGCTCGGCAAGCGCGTGGACTACTCCGGCCGCTCCGTCATCGTGGTCGGTCCCAAGCTGAAGCTGCACCAGTGTGGCCTCCCCAAGGAGATGGCACTGGAGCTCTTCAAGCCCTTCGTGATGAAGACGCTGGTGGAGAAGAACTACACCACCAGCATCAAGACCGCGAAGCGCATGATGGACCGCGTGCGCCCGGAGGTGTGGGACGCGCTGGAAGAGGTCATCAAGGACCATCCGGTGCTGCTAAACCGCGCCCCCACCCTTCACCGCATGGGCATCCAGGCCTTCATGCCGGTGCTGGTGGACGGCAAGGCGATTCAGCTCCACCCGCTGGTGTGCGTGGCTTTCGGCGCCGACTTCGACGGCGACCAGATGGCCGTTCACGTGCCGCTGTCCACCACCGCCCAGGCCGAGGCGCGGATGCTCATGCTGAGCCACCGCAACATCTTCTCCCTGGCGGATGGGCAGCCCATCGCCGCTCCCAAGCAGGACATCGTTCTGGGCCTCTACTACCTGACCCAGATCAATGAGAACGCCAAGGGCGCCGGCCTGCTCTTCCGCGATGCCGGCGAAGCCATGCTGGCCTACGACATGGGCAAGCTCCACCTGCACGCACCCATCAAGGTGGGTGTGCGCGGCCGAGAGTGCGGCGTTTGCGGCTACTTCCGGCCCGGCCAGGAGGCCCCGGAGACCTGCACCAACCCGGTGAACCCCTGCACCGCCAAGGCCAAGGACTACGGCCCTACACACCGGCAGTACATCGAGACCACGGTCGGGCGCCTCTACTTCAACCAGATGCTCCCCGACGAGCCCGATCGCGTGCTGGCGGACGACACGCCTCTGGCCTTCGTGGACAAGAGCCCGTCGACGTTCCGCAACCGGGAGATGGTCAGCGGCGGCATCGCGGGCCTCATCAAGGAGTGGAACAAGCAGCATGGGTGGGGTCCCACCGTCCAGCTCCTGGATGACCTGAAGGAGAACGGCTTCCGCTTCGCCACCCAGTCCGGCATCACCATCGCGGTGACGGACATGGAGGTCCCGGAGGAGCGCAACAAGATCATCCGCAAGACGGAAGAGGACGTGGCCAAGCAGAACCGCCACTTCCGGCGTGGACAGATCACGCAGGGAGAGCGCGAGCAGGCCGTGCTTCAGCTCTGGACCAAGGCCTTCGACGACGTTGCCAACGCCATTCTTGGCAGCATCGACAAGTTCAACCCGGTCTATATGATCTCCAACTCCGGAGCTCGTGGCAGCAAGAAGCAGATCACCCAGCTCTCCGGCATGCGCGGCGTTATGTCCGACCCGTTCGGCCGCATGATCGAGGAGCTGCCGATCAAGTCCAACTTCCACGAGGGTCTGTCCGTGCTGGAGTACTTCATCTCCACCCACGGCCAGCGCAAGGGACTGGCGGACACGGCGCTTCGTACGGCGGACGCCGGATACCTGACCCGCCGCCTGGTGGACGTGGCGCAGGACGTCATCATCCGCGCCCCAGACTGCGGCACCAACCAGGGCATCTACGTCTCCAAGATTGAGGGCGAGACCCCCAGCGAGCCGGACATCGAGTCCCTCGGCAACCGCATCCGCGGTCGCGTGTCGCTGGAGCGCCTGGCCGTTCCTCGGGAGGATGGTACCGAGGAGCTCATCTGGGAGGCCAACGAGATCATCTCCGATGAAGCGGCCACCCGGGTGGACGAGATCGACGCCAAGGCGGTAGCAGAGGGCAAGGAACCTGTCGTCGGCCGCGTGGGGGTGCGCTCCGTGCTCACCTGCGAGCTGCGCAAGGGCATCTGCGCCATGTGCTACGGCCGTGACATGGCCCGCAACCAGCTCGTGGAAGAGGGCACGGCGGTCGGTATCATTGCCGCCCAGTCCATCGGTGAGCCTGGAACGCAGCTCACCATGCGGACCTTCCACACCGGAGGCATCGCCGGTCAGCACATCACCGGAGTCGCCGGCGTCAAGAGGAAGAAGCAGGAAGCCCTCCAGCAGTTGCACGAGGACGCCCGCCGGGGTCTGGTTACCCTGGGTGAAGGCATGGACCGAGAGCGCAGCAAGGCCGTTCAGGGCATGCTGAAGGTGCTCGAGGAGCAGGTCCGCGGCCTGCTGCGGGTTGTCGAACTGGTGGAGGCCCGGACTCCTAAGGGCCAGGCCATCATCTCCGAGTACGAAGGCACCGTCATCGACATCGAGGAGAAGCGGGGCCTGCCTGAGGTGGTTATCGAGAGCGTTGTCGACACCCACGAGCTGGAACGCGTGGTTGGCGAGGAGCTCTCGGAGTCCCTCTTCCCGATCGCCCTGGCGGACGGAACCGAGGCTCCCGTCAAGAAGACCCGCTCCCGCAAGAAGGTGGTGGAGGAGGACGAGGAGAGTGGTCCTCGGCCGCTGATCGCCGCCGGAACGGACCTCACCGAGAAGGTATGCCGGCAGATTCGCGAGCTCGGCTACACCCAGGTGAAGATCCGCCGCTCCTACCTGGTTCCTTACCGCGGCTCCGTGAAGGGCAAGGATCCTGTCAGCAACCGGGAGCGGTACATGCGGGCCGGCCGCGTGGAGCTGTACCAGAAGGTTCGCGCGGGTGACCGCCTGACCGAAGGTCCGCTGGACCCGGAGAAGGTGCTTCAGCTCCAGGGCATTCGCGGCGTACAGGACTACCTGGTCCGCGAGATCCAGACCGTCTACATCGGTCAAGCTCAGGAGATCAACGACAAGCACATCGAGGTCATCGTCCGGCAGATGCTGCGCAAGCTGAAGATCCTGGATCCCGGCGACACGCTCTTCATGCCAGGCCAGGTGGTGGATGCCTTCGAGTTCCGGGACGCGAACGAGCGCGTAGGCGCTCTGGACCCGCCGGGAAGGCCCGCCACGGGCGAGTGGATGCTGCTGGGCATCACCTATGCCTCGCTGGCTACGGACTCCTTCCTGAGCGCCGCGTCCTTCCAGAAGACCACCAAGGTCCTCGCGGAGGCGGCCATCAGGGGCAAGGAAGACACGCTTGTCGGCCTGAAGGAGAACGTCATCATCGGACGCCTCATCCCGGCCGGAACCGGACACGCTACCTACCGGCATCAGGAAGAGCGCAAGGCCGAGGATGCTGCCCGGAAGGCAGAGCAGGAGGCCGAGGCCGCGACTGCTACCGAGCGGGCTCGCGACTTCCTGGGCGGCGACATGGGCCTGGGCGGCGAGGCTGGCGGCACCGCGACGCTGGTCCGAGAGCCGGAGCTGCGCACCCTTCCGGAGATTCCCGCCTTCTCCACCATGGATGAGGACGAGGAGCCCCTGGACGGCAGCGATGGCGACGGCTACGACGGGGACGGCGAAGACGAGGACCACGAGGAGGAGCTTGGCCTCGACTCCAACGACTAGACGCCACTAGAACGAGTGGATCCCGCTAACGCAGAAGGGGGGACCGGATGTTCGGTCCCCCCTTCTGCGTTGATGGGTCGTTGGGTCGTTGGGTCGTGGGGTCGTAGGGGAGGGGCCTCGGAGGGCGAGAGGTCTGCCAAGGAGGCTAGATCGGTGGTACCGATCACCCACCCCGTAAAGGGGTGGGCTGGTCTGGCGCTCCGCGCGGAGCTGCCGCCGGACACCTACGCAGCCCGTTACCGTTAGGCTGAGGAGCCGCGACGTATGGCTCCAAGGGACTAGGGACACCTCCGCGCGGTCCCGTCGCAGGGGGCACGCGGCGCGGTGTCCGAAGGCCACCGGCGGGTCTCGAGTCTACCAACCGCTGGGACTTGGCTCACCGAACCGCACCGAGACGCCTTAAGGGCCGCGGGTCCAGACGCCGCGTATCCTCCGGCGAAGGGTCGCGTGCTGCCAAGGTGTCCGGCGGCAGCTCCGCGCGGAGCGCCAAGCCAGCCCGGCCCTTTACGGGGTGGGTGATCGGCGCCACCGATCTAGCCTCCTTGGCAGGCCTCTCGCCCTCCGAGGCCCCTCCCCTACGGACCCTACGGCACCTTCACCTCCAACACCACTGGGTGGTCACTCAGGGTCAGCGGCACCGAACGCACCTTGGTGAGGCTTCGGACTGGATGGGTGCCAGATGTGGGGTCGAACACCGTCACGGAGGCGCGGGCCGCGCTAAGGTCCACGGTCACTTCACTGGTGCCGCTCACCTTCTCGCTCCATACCACTAGCTCATAGGTGCCGTCGCTCTTGCGGAGCAGCAGGTCATGGACCGTCGCAGGCTGGTTGGCGATGGCGTAGCTGAGCGAGCCCTTCCTGGCGCCAGGGCCTGGGTCCGCCAGGATGGTGGTCAGGTTGTGCAGGTACCTGGCTGACACCTTCGGGCGGTACTCGGTATCCACGATGCCGTACCCGGCGTCGCTGCCGCCGGCGTCACGCAGCATGTAGATGAAGGTGTGCTTGTAGCCCTGCTTGAACTGCGCGAGGTACAGGTTCAGATACAGCCGCCCCTGCTCCTCCTCCGTGATCCCTTTGGGGCCCGTGACCCAGCCCGTCTCCGTCGTCACCCTCGGCAGCTTCAGCAGCTCCGCCTTGGAGTAGCCCCTGAAGCCCTTGCGCCACGTCTTGCCGTACTCGGCGACGATGCCATCAGGCCAGCCCTCGAAGGTTGGGTCGGCGTTGGTCCAGGCCATGTTGTCGATGATCTTGGGCTGCCGGCAGATGTAGTTGTGAACGTTGGCGTAGTCGGCGTACTTCGTGCCGTCGGGCATCAGCGTGCCGGCACCGGGAGGGATGGTGAGGAACTGGAGCCCCACGTTGTCCGGCTCCGAGCCGCCAGCCTCGCTGGAGTGGAAGACCGGATACCGCTTCAGAACGGGATCGCCCTTCACCGCCTTGTAGAAGGCCGCCTGCCACTTGGCCACGGGCATAAGAGTCTCGGTAGCCTGCGACCTCTGCCCCTGGTAGGTCACGCCCCAGTTGTTGAGCTCATTGGGCCCCTCCATCGCGAGCAAGGCGCCGGCCGCGGCCAGCTTCCTGGACTGGTCCATCAGGCTGGCGATAGACTCGTCGTTCGGGCCGCTGGCGGTAAGCACGACCTTCACCCCGGCCTGCTTGTGGACGGCGATCCAATCCTCCACGTGGCTTGGGCTGCCGTCATCACGGAGGTCGCGCACGCCGGCATAGGCTAGTGCAGCCGCGCTCTGGGCCGCGCCGTCGACCCCCTGCCCAATATGCGTGCAGATGCCGAGAGAGTTCAGGAAGTTGGAGACTGGTGCAGAAGCCACGCCCTTCGCGGCACCAGCGGGGCTGCACGAAGCGGCTAGTAGAGAGACGGCAAGAAACGCAGCCAGTCCAGCAACTTTGCCAAGCTGGTCATACCACTCAGTCATAGAGGTACCTTTCGAGGGTCAACGCTAGAAGAAGGCCCGCACCGGCTGCGGGGCCGGAAACCAGGCCACCGGCCCAGCCCTGGTGGCGCGAGCCAGAGGCTCGCACTCGGCGCGAGCTAGAGGCTCGCGGGCGCGCCACCGCGCCGGTCGCCCGGGAGTGAACTCCTCGCGTGCGGCTCTGGCCGCGGACCGAGGAGCCCCTGACCCATCCCCCCTCCAGATCGCCCCTGGCCTCCAGCCCCCGGCCGAGGCAGTTGGAGCGCGGACGTCTCGCCTGCCCGGCCTTGGACCCGCTACGCCGCCAAGGCTCCCCCACTGACCTGGCCTGGCCTGGGTAGCCAGGCGTTAGTGCCAGCGCCCACTACGCCGCGCAGGCGAGACGCCTGCGCCCCAACTGCAGTGAGGGCCGTGTGCTGACCCAAGGTGCGCTGGCGGCAGCTCCATGAACTCTAACCTGCTCGGCCTGCGGCCGAGTCGCAAGCGGGACTCTCGCGCCGAGGGCGAGCATGTGGCTCGCGCCACCAGGGACGCGCCGGAGGTGGACCACCCACCGGAGGCTAGACGACGCCGCATGAGCAGCTTGCCTACGGCCCAACTGACTCGGGGGGTGGCAGAGGCAGGAGGGCTGTCCGTAGGCGCGGGCACGGCCGGGGGAATCTGTGACGCCCGAGCGCGTCGCCGAAGTGATGGGCCCCTATGCGGTCTCGGGCCAGCCTTCCGCGCCTACGAGCGGGACGAACACGCAGGCGTCGAGGCGTTCGCACAGCACCTGATCGTCCTTGCGCGTCACCACCGTCAGCTCCTGCCGCTCGGCGGGCCCGACCGGCACCACCAGGCGCCCTCCCTCGGCAAGCTGCGACACCAGGGCCTGAGGGGCCGCGGGAGCTCCCGCCGTCACGAGGATGGCGTCAAAGGGAGCCTCCTCCGGCAATCCCTGGCTTCCATCGCGGACCTCGACGGTGACGTTGGCGTAACCAAGCTCGGTGAGCGTGGCGCGGGCCTGGTCGGCCAGGACTGCGTGGCGTTCGAGGGAGTAGACCTGCCCGGAAAGAACGGCAAGCACGGCAGTCTGGTACCCGGAACCGGTGCCGATCTCGAGCACGCGCTCGTCACCCTTCAGCGACAGCAGCTCGGTCATCCGCGCCACCATGTAGGGCTGGGAGATGGTCTGCCCGGCAGGCAGGGACTGGGGGTGGTCCTGGTACGCCTGGGCCCGGGACTCGGAGGGAACGAAGAGGTGTCGGGGAACGCGCAGCATCGCCCCCAGCACGCGGGAGTCCCTGATGCCCCGCCGCCGTAGCTGCCACTCCACCATGGCGGCGCGCTCGGCATCGAGGTCAAGAGGGGCCATGGCCGGGGACTCTCCGATTGTGTCGCAGGGCGGCAGCCGACGCCGCCCCGATGGCCTCAGCCGGCGGCGGATCCGCACCTAAGGTCTAGCCTTCCCCACGGACAGCGCTATCGGTGTGCGCGCCGCCCGTGTCCCCCGAACGGAAGAACCGGGCCGGCGGACGAGAGGATCACCAGCACCAGCCAGCTAGCCAGGAGGAGCAGCGCGATGGAGAGCTCCGGCGAGGGCTCCAAGAAGAGCTCCAGCACGGCCCACACCAGCAGCAAGAGTGCGCCCTGGGCCCAGTGCTCGGACAGCCCTTGGGGCTCCTCGGCTCGGTGCTTGTAGCACCACCCGGCCATGGAGAGGCAGAACAAGAAGCCGCAGAGCAGCGCCAGGGTCGCAGGGTCGAGACGCAGGTCACTCATAGCCGTTGCCTCCTAGCCCGCATAGTGCAGGAGGCGCTTGCGCCCCATGCATGGCGCGGGTATCCACACGCTCTCGTGTTTGGTTCAGACAAGGAGGCGCCGCCGCCCATGCACGGCTGGAACACGCCCCAGCCGGCTCAGGACAGGCGCTTCCGAGGAGATTCTATTCCTCCCACGGCCAACTGGCAAGGGGACGCCACGCTCGGCCGCTCGGCTGGGGAGGAGGGTTGAGGACCCAAGCGCGAAGATAGGCCCGATGATACCCGCCTGTGCCTCCAACATAGTGAGGAAGATCACCTAGACCGGTTCTGTAAGGAGTATCGCCATGAGCAATGATCCTAGCCTCTACTCTCAGGAGCTCTCCCGGCGCACTTTCCTGATCGCGGGCGCTGCCGCCCTGGCCGCCACTACAGTGGACCCCACGGAGGCCTTCGCCGCGGCCGCCAGCAAGCTGCCGCTTCGCACCCTGGGCCGCACGAAGCTCAAGCTTACCGCCATGTGCATGGGCGGCATCGGCTTGGAGGATAGCACCGTTCTGAACCACGCCCTGGACGTGGGCTTCAACACGATCCACACCGACCGGGGCTACGTGGGCGGCAGGAGCATCGTCGCCGTCGGAGAGACGATGAAGACCCGCCGCAAGGGCACGATTCTGCTGCTCAAGGGGGAGCCATCCACCATCGATGACTCCCTGAAGATCCTGAACACCACCTGGTGCGAGGTCATCATGCCGCAGACGGATAGCCCTGAGCAGGCGGCGAATCCCCAGCGGCGCGCGGACTTCGAGAAGGCCAAGGGGGCCCGAAAAGCCCGCTTCATGGGCTGCGCCATCCACCGCGACGTGCCGCGAATCCTCCAGGCCGTCGTGGACCAGAAGTACTACGACATGGCGATGATCGTCTACAACCCTTCCTCCCGCAACACCGCGGAGAAGACCGAGCTGGACAAGGCGATCACCAACGCCCGGAAGGCAGGCATGGGCCTGATCGCCATGAAGTCCGTCCGTGGCGGCACCCCAGAGGAGGAGACCGCCTGCGTGAAGGCGCTCCTCACCGATGCCCGGATCGATGTGGTGCTCAAGACCTTCAAGACGCACCAGGACGTGGACAAGTACCGCGAGGTCGCCGGCTCGATGGCGAAGCTCCCGAAGCAGACGGCCGCCACGGAGATCGGGGAGATGCTCGCGGGGCGCGCCTGTGTAGCCTGCGGGCAGTGCGGCCTGTGCCCCCGGGGCATCGCCGTCGCCGACATCCTGCGCTTCCGCATGTACTCAGAGGAGTACGGATGGATGGACTACGGCCGGGAGCAGTACGCCTCTCTAGCCCCCCATCAGCGCGCCAACAACTGCCAGGACTGCGACCTCTGCGTCGAGGGCTGCGGCAACCGCATCAACATCCCCCAGCGCCTAGCCGAAGCCCACGCCATCCTAGCCTGATCGGCGGCTCGCCAACGACCTCACCACAGAGGCACAGAGGCACAGAGAAGGGCAAGGGGATTGAGGGGGCTGAGGGGACTTAGGGGAAGTGCCTCGGGTGAGCACCTTGGGTGGTTTCCCTGAGCCCCTTCAGCCCCCTGAGCCCCCTCAATCCCCTTGCCCTTCTCTGTGCCCTCTGTGTCTCTGTGGTGGGGCGGTCAGCCGGCGGTGGCGCGGAGGACCCTGGTGCCGGCGTAGAAGGTCACGAGGCCCACCCCGAGGAGGACCAGGCAGGGCTGGAGCATCTCCTGGGGGCTGAAGCCACGCCAGATGGCGCCTTCGAGGGCAAGGATCGCCCAGCGGATCGGGCTGAAGACGCTCAGGCTTAGCATCCACTTCGGCATCGCGATCATCGGGACCATCCCTCCGCCAAACATGGACAGGATCATCATGATCCCCCACCCCGCGCTGCCGACGGACTCCTCCGTCTTCCCCAGCACGCTCAGCAGCATCATCAGCCCCACGAAGCTGAAGGCCGTGCAGCACAGCGCCGCGGCCAGGGTCAGCGGGCTGACGAACCGGATATGGAAGGCGGCGGCGCCCAGAGACAGCAGCAGCGCCATCACCCCCGCGCAGGTGAGGAAGCAGGCCAGGCCCTTGCCGGCCAGGATCTGGCTGAGTGAGATGGGTGCCGCCTTGAGCCGGAGCAACGTGCCGCGTGTCCGCTCCCGCACGAGCGAGATGGAGAAGGTGGTGATCGCGCCGATCAGCGCCCAGATGATGGCCTGGGGAAAGGAGATCTCGTAGGCGCTCTTCGGCAGGTTCTGCTGCCAGAAGACGGGAGTGGACTTGATGTTCGGGCCGCGCATCTCGCCGCCACCGGCAACGGGAGCGGCGCCCGAGCTGTAGTAGCGGTCAATGGCGGACAGTAGCGCGAGAACGTCTTGCTGCTGGCCCGACGCCACCGCTCCCAGGGGGGAGATCTGAGCCCTGGCCCTCGCCACCTGCTTGTGCATCTTCGCAGGGTCTCTCATCTGCTCGGACATGCACGCGAAGTACGCCTGGGCCAGCAAGCCCTGCAGGTACGCGGCCTCCGCCTTCCGCGAGGGGTCGATTCCCGTCTCCAGATCCGGGCCCCTCGATCCGGACCAGAGGCTGCTCTCCCCAAACCCCTTTGGCAGCACCACGAAGGCGACCGTCTTGCCCGTCCGCACCGCGTCGCGCGCCTGGGTGAAGCCGCTGTCGTAGGCGTTCAGGGCCGACGACTTCCTAAGCTCCGCGACGAAGCTCCGCGAGAGCTCCGACTGGTCCCTGTCGATGAGGGCCACGCTCATCTTCGAGAAGCCGTCTCCGCCCATCCCGCCGAAGATGGCGCCGAAGAGGACGGCCATCACCAGGGGAAAACCGAGCACCCAGACTAGCGCGCCCCGGTCCCGGCAGAGGAGCTTCACGTCCTTCAGTGCCATGGTAACTATGGTGCGCATCAGTCCCTCAGGCTCCTTCCCGTCAGCTTCAGGAACACGCTCTCCAGGGTGGGGCGCTCTACGTGGAGGGACTTCAACCCCACGCCCGCCGAGGCCAGCTTCGGCAGCGCCTCCAGTGGCCGATCCGTCGCCAGCGTGAGCCGGCAGCCCTCCAGACTCCCACCCAGGGCTGCGGGGTTACTCGGCACGCCCAGGAACTCCGCGGTGACGATTGACTCGGCCCCATACCGCTGCAGCAGCCCCTCGACCGTATCCAGGGCCAGCAACCGGCCTTCGTCCATCACGGCTACGCGGTCACACAGCCGTTCCGCCTCCTCCATGTAGTGAGTGGTGTAGAGCACAGTGAGCCCCTCGGCGCGCAGTGCCTCGATGCACTCGAAGAGGTGGTTGCGGGACTGGGGGTCGACGCCGGCGGTGGGCTCATCCAGGAAGAGGATCTCAGGCTCATGCACCAGAGCGCAGGCAAGATTGAGCCGGCGAAGCATGCCCCCTGAGAAAGTATGGGTGCGGCTGTGCCGTCGATCGGTCAGCCCTGCAAAGTTCAGACCCCAATGGACGCGCTCCTTCAGCCGGGCGCCGGACAACCCATAGAGCCCGCCGAAGAAGGCCAGGTTTTCCTCCGCGGTCAGGTGCTCGTAGAGGGCGAGAGCCTGCGGGGCAAGGCCCTGCAGCCTCCGCGCCTCCGGGCGGCCGGAGTCCGGACAGCCGTCCAGGCACACCTCACCCGCGTCCGGCTTCAGAACGCCCGTCAGCATGTGGATCGTGGTCGTCTTGCCGGCGCCGTTCGGCCCCAACAGACCGAAGATCTCGCCGCGCTCCAGGGCGAAGGAGACATCCCTCACCGCGACGGTCTCTCCAAAGGACTTAGTGAGGCCTATAGCCTTCAGCATCGGCGCTCCTCTCGAGTCCGGCCGGCCCCTCAGCCAACCGGCTTGTTTGCCGGCCTACTGAGACCGGCGGTATAATGTGGCAACTATCGTGCGCCGGGTGTCCTGGCAACCCCACCACCAAGACACCAAGACACCAAGAAAGGCAAAGCCTGCTCTTCTCTGTGTCTCTGTGCCTCTGTGGTGGGGCAGTTCTTGGTGTCTTGGTGTCTTGGTGGTGGGGTTCCTTTGGCTCCCGGCGACAGCCCCCCGGAAAGGCGAGCATGGACGACAAGTATAGTCCCCAACAGATTGAGGCCAAGTGGCAGCAGAGGTGGCGGGAGCAGCGGACCTACTCCCTGGCCGACACCGCCGGTAAGCCCAAGTTCTTCCTATTGGAGATGTTCGCCTACCCGTCGGGCGACCTCCACATGGGCCACGTGCGCTGCTACACGGTCGGGGACGTCCAGGCCCGTTACCGCATCATGAAGGGCTTCCACGTCCTCCATCCGCCCGGGTTCGACGCCTTCGGACTGAACGCGGAAAACGCCGCCATCCAGCGGCAGATCCACCCGGGAGACTGGACGGAGAGCAACATGAAGCGCATGCGCGAGCAGTACGAGCGCATGGGATTCAGCTACG
>DASXUI010000562.1:0-4488 GCA_036504955.1 Armatimonadota bacterium | reverse complement strand
TGACCAAGGAGCACCTTCCGAGGCCCTTCCCCTACGACCCTATGACCCTACGACCCGCCCTCATCGCCCGACTTCAGGGAGTCTGCCTCTATGAGATACCGACGCTTTGGCCGTACTGAGCTTCAGATGCCTGTCCTCTCTTGTGGGGGGATGCGGTACCAGCACAAGTGGCAGGATCTGGGGCCTGAAGAGATCCCCGCCGAGGGGCAGGCGAACCTAGAGGCCACGATCCATCGGGCGCTGGAGCTGGGCATCAACCACATCGAGACGGCCAGGGGCTACGGATCCAGTGAGATGCAGCTTGGGTGGGTGCTCCCCAATCTGGACCGCGACAAGCTCATCGTGCAGACGAAGGTCGGCCCTACCGATGACCCCTCGGAGTTCCTGGCCACCTTCGAGAAGTCGATGGGCTACCTGAAGCTAGACTATGTGGATCTTCTGGCCTTCCACGGCGTCAACACAGATGAGCTCGTGGACCAGGTACTGCGGCCAGGGGGCTGCCTTGAGGCGGCTCGCAAGCTACAGCGTGAGGGCCGCGCACGATACATCGGCTTCTCCACCCACGGCAACCTGACGTCAATCCTCAAGGCAGTGGGTTCGGGCGAGTTCGACTACTTCAACGTGCACTGGTACTTCGTGAACGACACGAACTGGGAGGCGATCCGGCTAGCCAACTCGCTGGACATGGGAGTCTTCATCATCTCGCCCTCGGACAAGGGCGGGATGCTCTACCAGCCGCCGTCCAAGCTGGTGGACCTGTGCCGGCCCCTCTCGCCGATCCAGTTCAACGACCTCTACTGCCTGAACCGGCCGGAGGTACACACCCTGAGCATCGGGGCAGCCCGGCCAACTGACTTCGACGAGCACGTGGCCGCCCTGGAGCACTACGAGCGCATAGCCGAAACCGTGGAACCCATCCAGCGGCGCATCTACCAGGAGATGGACCGAGTGCTGGGAGCCGACTGGCGCCAGCGATGGCACGAGGGCATCCCAGAGCATACCGCGGTGCCGGGCCAGGTGAACGTGGCGGAGGTCCTGCGGCTGTGGACCTACGTGAAGTCGCTGGACCTGCTAGAGTGGGGCAAGATGCGATACAACCTGCTGGGGAATGCCGGCCACTGGTCCCCAGGAGAGAACGTCGGCAAGCTGCCTGATGGGGGCCTGCGGTCAGTTCTGGGGGGAAGCCCCTTCGAGCAGCGCATACCGGCCATCCTGGCGGAAGCGCACGAGCTGTTGCTGTCCGATGAACAGAAACGGCTGAGTGAGTCCGGCTAGCCTGGGCGCGCGGCCCCAGGCCACTCCTGGAGTGCCACCGCCGCGCGATGCCTTGGTACACAACCACCGATTCATGACCGGCGGGAGGCGGGGCTGACGGCGGAGGCACGGGGGGCCGGGGGAAGAGGCTGTGGGTCAGTGAGCCCCGCCAGTTGCACCCGACACCTCGCACCGCAGGCTGCATCAGCACTGACTCCTTGTCTAGCAGGGCCTTGAGACATGTCTGTTGACGGCGGTACCGCGGCAGGCTTCATGGCTGCGCGCCCCTCTGCCCGGGTTAGGGCTGGTTTCACCCTCATCGAGCTACTGGTTGTGATCGCGATCATTGCGATCCTGGCCGCCATCCTCTTCCCCGTCTTCGCTCGCGCCAGGGAGCGTGCCCGCGAGTCCTCGTGCCTGTCCAACGTACGGCAGATGGGCCTGGCGTTGCAGGAATACACCTCCGCGTGGGATGAGACTCTTCCCGCCTGCCTGCCCATCGACGAAGCCGGCAGCCCCAACAGCGCTCAGGCTCTGCACAACATGCTGCAGGTAAAGAGCAAGAGCCTGTTTCGATGCCCCAGCGACGACGGCGGAACCTACGACACCTACGGTTCCAGCTACCAGACCTACGGCAAACGCTGCACCACCGACAAGCGGGGCGACCTCTATGGCATGGACTGGCCCGTGAGCCTGGGTGACCTGAAGGATCCCACGGCTATCCGCCTGGTCCGCGATGCTACGAGCTGGCACTTCCTGAACACGGCTCGGGGCCAGGGGCGCGGGCAGTGGGGGCTGAACGTGCTGTATGCCGACTGCCACGTGAAGCCTTACCGCTCCGGCGACACCGAGGGCCAGCACGACTTCGCGGGGATCCTGTAGCCCCCACGGAGGCAGGGAAGCCAGGCGCCCTTCGGTACGAAGCGGCAGATCTTGGCACTCCTGGGCTGCCTGAACAAGGGAGGAGTCGGCCGGCACCCGTCCAAAGGTAGCTTGCTCAAGGGCCTGTGGGCCTGCCCGGCGACCGTGCAAGTGTGCCAGGCGTCTTGGCGTGAAGGTGGCCGCCGACGCCTGGTTTCTCCTCCTCAGCCCGTGCCAGTGACACGCTGCCCCAGCCTGTCGTCCGCCCCCCGCCGTGTCCCCGGCGGAGCCTCCCTCACCTCGACCCCCGGCACCACGAAACGGTACCTTCGTCCCATGCGCCGCGGACGCCCGCGCAGTATCCTTGGTTCGAGTACGGACCGGGCACGCTCGCAAGGGCAAGGATCGCGGCGTCCCCGACCAGGGAGGAGGCCCCAATGCCTGGGTACCTGTTGGACGACAGGCTAACGTTCCTGCGGCAGGAAGTAGAGCGGTGGCAGCACGATGGGTTGGTCAGCGGCGAGCTAGCCGCACGCATCCTTCAGCGCTACCCAAGCGCGGACGGCGCTGCCGGCAGGGATCAGGAAGCGGACCTGGAGAGCGATTGGCCCAGACTGCGGATACCGGTGACCCCCGGAATGGTGCTTCTGTACCTGGGAGGGCTGCTGGTCCTCGCGGCTGCCGCCATGCTGCTCTCCCAGGCGTGGCCGGGGTTGGGCGATGGAGGGCGCTTTGCCCTGGTGGCGCTGCCTACCGTGGCACTCTATGCGGCGGGGTGGGCGCTCTACCGCCAAGCGGGCGCCAACAGACTGTTCGGCCTGGCGATGCTCTTCTTCGGCGCCCTCATGGTGCCTTACGCCATCGGCTTAGGCGCCATCTGGCGCGTGGGCGAGGCGGCGTTTGGGCGCAACCCTGGACCTGCCTTCGGAGTGATGCTGGCGGCCTGCGCGGTACACGTCGCTACACTGGCGCTGAACAGGTCCCCCGTCCTGACGCTTCCCTATCCCTTCACCTTTGTGGTCGCCGTGGTGGCTGGTGCCGCATGGCTGACGATGCCCCTAAGGAATGAGCAGGCGGTGATTCCCTCCGCGCTCGCCGGCGCCGGCCTCGTTCTACTCGCCGTGGGTCTATGGGAGAGAGGCAGGAGCCAGCCGGCCTTCGCACTGATGCCCAACGCCGTGGGGTGCTTCGCCACCCTGGGCGGCCTGTGGCTGCTGGGAGAGACCACGGTTCGGCCGGGGATGGACGTGGTGGCGCTGATCGCGTGCCTGGCCCTGATCGCTGCCAGCGTAGCCGTGCGAAACGAGGTCTACCTCATGTTCGGCGCCGGCTTCCTGGTGATCAACATCTTCGCCCTGGGGTTCCACTATTTCGGGGACAGCTTCCAACTGCCGGTCACGCTGATGCTGTGCGGCGGGCTGAGCATGGGTGTGGGCTTCTGGGTCCAGAGGGTTCGGAAGGGAATCACCGGCCTTGAGCCTGAGCTGGAGAGGCCGGGAAGCTCCCCGCCACTCATGCCTGCCTGATCCAGCCTCCCCCGATACGATAGCAGTCAGGCCTTGCGGCGGCAGGCGCCGGGACTGGGCCGGGCCCACGCCGCGACGCTGCCGTGTAAAGACACCGGTACCGGGTACCCCTGACCGCCGGCAGGGGTACCCTCGCTGACGCCGAACACCCTTGCGGACCTCCCCCACTCGCCTCCGCTCTTGGCCAACCAAGCGCGGGGGCGCGCCCGGCCCGGTGCAACACCCACCGGCATGGCCTCTCGGGGGCAGCTCCAGGGGTGTCAGCCGGAGATGGTGTACTCCGGACGGCGTCAGGGGGGCTCTGCGGATGTCAGTCAAGGTAGGGGTACTCGGCTTCGCCCACGGGCACGTGAACGCGTATTGCGACCAGTGGAGGAATCGTCCGGAGCTGGGCGTCAAGGTTGTCGCGGCCTGGGACCACGACGATGCCAGGCTGCAGCAGAACACCGGCAGCTTCGGGCTGCGCGCTTTCGGCCAGGTTGACGACCTCCTGAGCCAGGGCGGGGTGGACGCCGTCGTCATCAGCGCCGAGACGTCCCTGCACGCCAGTCTTGTTGAGAAGGCGGCCGCGGCGGGAAAGGCCATCGCGCTCCAGAAGCCGATGTCCCTGACCATGGGCGAGGCAGACCGCATCGTGGCGGCCGTCCGGAAGCACGGCGTCCCCTTCACCATGGCCTGGCAGATGCGAGTGGACCCCCAGAACCAACAGATCCGGGACCTGATGCGAAGCGGCGAGCTGGGCAGGGTGCTGATGGTCCGCCGTCGCCACGGGCTCAGCGTCCACCTATGGCAGGGGTTCACCGACCTGTGGCACTGCAAGCCCGAGCTGAACCGGGACATCTGGGCG
>DASXUI010000561.1:0-7326 GCA_036504955.1 Armatimonadota bacterium | reverse complement strand
TGGGTACCGGGAACCTGCCCAGAGGGCCTGATTGTGGTGAAGAAGTAGCGGAGCTCGGACTCGAACCGAGGACGCCACGGGTATGAACCGTGTGCTCTAACCAACTGAGCTACTCCGCCGTATGACCGACGCCGAGAGACGATTCCCACGCTCAGCAGATAGCCGTAGCGGGGGGCACCCCATGGCCGTCAGGTGTCTTAAGTCTAGCCCGGCGCTTGGCGAGTGTCAAGCGTGAGACCATGCCACAGAACACTCGGTCGCTACTGGCACCAAGGCACTCGCTGACCTGCCCTGGGGTGCTTCTTGGCGTCGTGGGGCTTGGGCGGGTACCATGACGCCGCTGCTGGCCCCAGGGGCGCCGCTCCCTGGGGACGCCCGACGTGTCCGACCTCGAGGGAATCTGTTGATCCTTCTCAGCCAACGCCAACTGCCACCGGACCTCTTCTCCGTGCTCGAGGGCTCGCTCGGGTACCACCCGGACCGGGACTGCTTCGGCGGCGGGGAAGGGCCGGGCGGGCTGCGGGTGGAGGGCCGGACCGAATCCGGTGACTGGGGGGCGCGCGCAACGCTCTTCGCCCCGGGCTGGCGCCGTGTCCCCGGACTTAGCGAGTCGGACCGCGCGGACCGCGACCTGGAAGACTCCTTCCTGGAGGTCGCGGCCAGGCTGCCTATCGACTTCGTGGCCTGGCGCTCCGGCGCCGCGATCCGCTATGACACGCACAGCTTCCGCCACACCGAGGAGCGCGACTATGCCTGGGACTACCTGGTCAGCGGTTCGGGCCATGCCTTGGCTGCGGCCTTCAGGGAGCTGACACGGGTCGCTGAGGTGCGGTGGCGCAAAGCGCACCGTTGCATAGGCTACGATGCGCGGACCGGCCGCTTCAGCGATGACCTGGTGCGGGATGTGGTCGACGCGGGCTGGGGCGAGGGGACCTGGGGCCGGTGGAGGGAGTCCGTCGACGGCCTGGACGCGGAGCTAAGCGTCTACTTCCGCGACATCCGCCCCCCGAGTTGGGGCGGCGGCCCGTCTGCGCCGGGCTAGGGCAGGTCCTCCATGGCCAGCCGCAGCTCCTCGAGCACGTAGGTGTCGGTCTCCTCGACCAGCCGCTCGCGCAGTGCTGTTCGCGCCTGGGTCCCGCCCAGCCTCACCAGCGCCCAGGCCGAGTGCCCCCGCACCAGCGGCTCCGCGTCCCCGAGCGCCTCAGCGAGGTTCGGAACCACTGAAGGGTCTCCGCTGTTCCCTAGCGCGACGGCGACGTTCCGCAGCAGGCCCCGGCGCTTCGTGCGTTCAATGGGCGTGCCCCTGAAGTCGCGCCGGAACTCCTCCGGAGTCAGCGCCAGCAGCGCCGTGAGCTGGGGCAGGCTGGTTACGGGTCGCTGAGCCAGCTCCGGCCAGTCACCGGGCGGCGCCTTGCGGTTGTGCGGGCACACCTCCTGGCAGATATCGCAGCCGAAGACCCAGTTGCCGATGAGCGGGCGCAGCTCACGCGGGATCGGCCCCTTCAGCTCGATGGTGAGGTAGGAGATGCACCGGCGGGAGTCCAGCACGTAGGGACCCACGAAGGCGCCCGTGGGGCAGCCCGTGAGGCACCGTGAGCAGGTGCCGCAGTGTGACCCGGTGCGTGCGTCGGGAGGCAGCTCCAGGTCGGTGATGACGGCGCCCAACAGAAGGTACGACCCATGCCTGGGGTGTATGAGGCAGGTGTTCTTGCCGAACCAGCCCAGCCCCGCCCGAACCGCCGCGTCCCGCTCCAGCACCGGGCCCGTGTCCACGTAGGCGCGCGCCTCCACCGGCCTGCCGGCGACTTGCCGCAGGTGCTCGACCAGCGAGTTCAGCTTCGGCAGCAGCACGTTGTGGTAGTCGAGGCTCCGGGCGTAGCGCGCGATCTGCCCCTCAGTGCTCGCGGCGTTGGGCAGGGGCCCCGGGTTGTAGCTCACCGCCACGCAGATCAGCGAGCGGGCGCCGAGCACCACTAGCCGCGGGTCTAGCCTTCGCTCCGCGTTGCCGGCCAGGTAGCCCATTTCTGCCGCGTGGCCCGCCTCCAGCCAGGACTTGAAGGCCTGTGCGTGTAGCGGCGGGTCCGCGGGCGCGATGCCGAACAGGGTGAAGTCAAGCTCCCGCGCGCGAGCGCGCAGCAGATCGGCTAGCTCCTGGGGCGATGGTGTTGTGGGCTCAGGCATAGGGGTTCGCGGGCTGGGCCGGCCTCGGAGTGGCACGCGGCGGAGCGTGGGAGAGGACCCGAGGCTTCAGATACACGATCCGCCTCCTCGGGGCCAGGGAGAGCATAGGGCTCCCTTCGGGCCGGGGTCAAGGCGCATCGGGCGGCACAAAGGCGGCCGGCTCTTCGTCCAAGCTACTGAAGCCCCATCCATACACGTACAGGTAGCCGCGCTATGTTCATGGGTGTGGCGCGGATCCTGGTCCGCTCAATAGAGGTCTTATGCCCTTCGTTCAGCGTTTCCTACGAGCACTGCTCCTTCCGGCTCTGGTGGTTCTCGGGCTGTGCCCACGGGCTGGCGCCTTGGTCATGCCTCTGTCCGGCGGGGAGATGCCGGCGTCGGTGGGCGGCCGCGAGCCCGGCTTCGTCCCTGGGCGCCTACTGGTGGCGGTGCTTCCCGGCGCCGGCCCCGCCGCTGGGATCCTGGAGGGGCTTCCCGTGGTGGGGGAGGTCGAGGGCCAGTCCGTCTACCTTGTGGAGGTGCCCCAGGGGTCCGAGGCGACGATGGCCCGTTGGCTGGAGCACAGGCCCGAGGTCCGCTATGCCGAGAGAGATCTCTACGCCTACCAGCTTCTTCTGCCGAACGATCGCTACTATCGCGGGTACCAGTGGAACCTGAGCAAGATTGGGGCGGAGGACGCCTGGTCCAAGACCACCGGGAGCGACCAGGTGGTGATTGCCGTGCTGGACGCCGGTATCGACCCGAACCACCCCGACCTCCGAGGGAAGGTGCTCCCCGGCTTCAGCTTCGTGAGCGGCGACGACAACATCCAGGACGGCACCGGCCACGGCACCCATATCGCCGGGCTTGCCGCCGCGATTGGCAACAACACCGTGGGCATCGCCGGGGTGAACTGGAAGGCGAGGATCCTGCCCATCAAGGTACTGGACGGCGAGGGGACCGGGACCGACTCCTGGATCGCCTCCGGCGTCCGGAAGGCTGCCCAGCAGGGAGCCAGGGTCATCAACCTCAGCCTGGGGTCGCCTGGCTACAACCAGACGCTGCGGGATGCCATCGACTACGCTCGCGCGCAGGGCTGCCTGGTGGTGGCAGCGGCCGGCAACGATTACGAGCGCGGCAACCCGACCATGTACCCTGCGGCTTACCTGGGGGTGATGGGGGTGGGCGCCACCACCAGCGACGACCTTCGGGCCTCCTATAGCCAGACCGGCTTCTGGGTGTCTGTGGTCGCGCCGGGTGGTGACCCCACGGGCTCCCGCGACCCCGACCCCAAGCACTGGATCTACAGCGATTGGCCTCTAGCCCTCAGCGATGGGTACCGCCAAGCGGCGGGGACCTCGCAGGCTGTGCCCCTGGTGAGCGGCCTCGCGGCGCTGTTGTGGTCGGTGGATCCCAGCCTCTCCGCCGCCAAGGTGCGGAGCGTGATCGAGTCCACGGCCGCCGACCTGGGTGCGCCCGGGCGCGATGACTGGTACGGCTTTGGCCGGATCAACGCCGGCGCGGCCGTCGCGAAGGTGGCCGTTATCCCAGACACCACGCCGCCCACACTCGCCCTGCTCTCTCCTACCTCAGGGAGCTACGTTAGCCACGTTGTGGCCGTCAGCGGAACGGCGACCGACGAGCACCTCGCCGGGTACAACCTGCAGTACGCCCCCGCGTCGGCTCCTGGTGCGTGGGCGGACGTGCTGCCCGGAGGCGTGACTCCCGTGCCCGTTGGGCGCCTGGGCAACTGGGACACAACGGCGGTGCCGGATGGCCCCTACCTGCTGCGGGTGAGTGCGTCTGACCAGGCGGGGAACGTTAGGGTCACGCCGCCGGTCAGCATCACTGTAGACAACACCCCGCCCGTCCTGCGGATCGAGCATCCCGTGGATGGGGAGATGGTTGGAGATGTGGTTCCCGTTAGGGGAGCGGTGGAGGAGGCGAATGGGCGCCGGCTCTACCTGGAGCTGGGGGCAGGGGAGGACCCTATCACCTTCGGCTACCTGCAGGGGACCGAGAAGTCGGCGCCCTGGAGCGATCTCTTGGGGACGGCGAACCTGGCCTCCTGGCCGGAGGGCGCCTACGCTCTGCGAGTGGTGGTGGAGGACAGGGCGGGGAACAGCACTACGCGCACGGTTCGGGTGACCCTGAGTCGCACGCCGGTGCCCGCGCCGTTGCCAGGCGACGTGGATGGCGACGGGCGCCTGGGCCTGGGGGACGTGCTGCTTGCGCTCCGCTACGTCGCTGGGCTAGCTGCGCTTACGCCCGCCGGGCTACGGGCGGGCGACGTGGTTCCCTCGCCTGGAGTAGGTGGCCGTGCCTACGGCGATGGACGCCTTGGCATGGACGATGCTATCACGATTCTGAGGGAAGTTGCCGGCCTTGCGGTTGTAGGGTGGCCCTCGACTGCCAGTCCCTGACGCGGCTGGCTCCGAGTGGTATGGGAGACTATCGCCCTTAGGCGGCTCCGGCCCCCGCTGACCGCGTTGTCAGCATAGCCGGTTGAGTCGGCTGCCCTTCCGCTCCTCTGTGGCGGGAGCGAACGTAGATTTCGGCTAAGTCTCGTAGCCCGTTAGTAGGGAATAGTAGAGTAGACCTGTATAGGTATTGAGAGCCGCGTATGGCCCGTCGAAGTCACCAGTCCTGGCGCTTCGCGGGGAACGCGCAAGGGATCCGGGATCGGTCCGACAGGGCTTCAGGGATGCGCCACGGAGAGGCGAGCCCGGCTGGTGACCCCGGCGGAGTCTGACATGGATACAGCCTATACCCCCCTCCTGATCGCCCTGGGGGTCTGCGGACTCCTGGCCCTGGCGGGACTTGGCTTCAACCTCTATCGCTTGTACGGCGACCAGATCCTGCACCGCGCCGGGCGGGTGACCTGCATCATGTGTGGTCGCCGTGCCAGAGTCAGCCGTCGCGGCCTGCTGCTGGGTTACGTGCGGTGCAAGCGCTGCGGCCAGAAGGTCCTGCTGCCCCAGGTCAACGCATACCGCCAACGAAACCGCTTCTAGCCGTCGGCCGTCGTGGAACTGAGGGCCAAGCAACGGGTCGCTAGTCTTGCCCCAGTGGCCTGCCCCGCTTAGCACGAGCCCGCGTTAGCTCCTCGGGCAAGTTGCGCTAGGGCTGTCGCTCCGCCACACGGCCGCGTACAATAGGGCATGCCCAACCACACGCTAACCTTCCTCGGAACCTCCGCGGGCGAGCTCTACCCCGGCATCTGGTGTCGCTGCCAGACCTGCCAGCGCGCCCGAGAGCTAGGCGGCCCCAACCTCCGGGCCCAGACCTGCGCCTATGTCTCGCCAGGTATCATGCTGGACTTCCCCGCCGATGTGCTCGCTACCGCCGCCCGGTGGGGCGTGCCCCTGCCTGAGGTCTCCTGGATCCTGGTGACGCACTCCCACGAGGACCACCTCTTTCCGTATCACTTTCAGTGGCGCCGTCTGTCCGGTCCGGCGACCCACACGCCTCCTCTCGACCGGATTGCGCCCCGCTTCACGCCGCTGCCACTGATGACGGTGGCAGGCAGCGCCGTTGCCTGCGAGCGGACTCGAGTCTACGTAACCGAGGGTGAGAAGCCCTACGCTCTGGTAACACGCGTCGTGGAGCCGGGCGACGTCTTCAACGCGGCCGGCGTTCAGGTGACGGCGCTGCGGGCGAACCACCAAGTGCCCGGCGAGACGACGCTGAACTACCTGCTGGAGGCGGATGGGCGTTCCCTCGCCTACCTGTTGGACACGGACGTCCTGCTGGAGGAGACCTGGGAGGCGCTGAAGTGCAGGCAGCTCAACGTGGTCATTCTTGAGGCGACCTTCGGGCGCGCCTACTGCCCAGGCAGCAACCACATGGACTTCCGGAAGCTGAGGGAGACTCGGGCGCGCATGGTGGGTGAGGGCCTGCTCGCTCCGGGCTGCCGCTTCATCGCCACGCACTTCTCGCCTCACCACACTCCGCCCCACGATGAGACGGCCGCCGAGTTGGCGGAGTTCGGCGTGGAGGCGTCCTGTGATGGGTTCACCGTCGAGTGGTAGAGGAGGGGGGATTGGCATCGAAGACGCGCGTTACCTTCGTGGGTACCGCCACGGTAATCCCAACCACCGGGCGCGAGTCCACCTGTCTGGTCGTGAACGATGACCTGATGGTGGACGCGGGCTGGTGCGGGGCGTTGCGGATGGTGGATCTGGGCCTGAACCCCACCAGGATACGCTACTTCCTGCTGACTCACGGTCACCAGGACCACTACCTGGGGCTGCCGGCTCTGCTGTTCTACCGATGGATGGTGGGCCAGTGGAACGTGGCCAGTGCGCCGCTGAAGGTTCTGGGGCCGAAGGAAGAGATAGCCCTACTGGTGGAGCTAACGCGCGACTTCCTCACGAAGCGCGACCCACTGAAGGACTGGCAGGAGCCTGAGGTCGTTGCGTTGTCGCCTGGTGACGAGGTGGAGCTCGATGGCTATCGGGTTCGCTGTTGCCGGGCGCTCCACCCAGTGCCCGCGCTCTGCTACCGTATCGAGGACACGCGGACGGGAGCCCAGTTGGCGGTGAGCGGGGACACCGCCCGGAACCCCGACCTGGTCAGGCTGGCGGCGAGATGCCACCTCCTGGTCCACGAGGCGACCCTGGTGACCCAGAAGGAGGAGCAGAACCCCTACGGGCACTCCTCGGCGGAGGTGGCGGCTCAGGTCGCGGCGCAGGCCTCCGTGGAGCGCCTGCTCATGGTCCACCACGACCTCGCGCAGGCAGAGAAGCTTCGTGAAGCCGCCCGGAAGCACTTCGCGAGCAGTGACGCGGCTGCTGATGGACTCGTGGTGGAGTTGCCCTAGAAGGAGTGAAAGACCGCGGCGCGCCGGCGCTACCAAGGCGCCTGGCGTCCTGACGCCAGACACCCGCCTGGGTGTGCCCACGACACTACGTTCACCGTGGGACTGCTGCCACCCCGCGCTATCCAGGCGCCGTGTCAGAGGCTTCTGGCGAGCCGCTGGCCTCAGGCTCCGCGGCGGAGGCGCCTGTAGCTCCGGCCCGGGCCCTGGTCTCCTGGACCAGGCCCTGGATGGCCGAGAGAAGCTCATCGAGGTCAATGGGCTTGGACAGCATCATATCGACGGACTCCTCGACGTTTCTTTCGCCGGGAAGCCCACCCCAACCGGTAAGCAGCACGATCGGGACC
>DASXUI010000560.1:0-1755 GCA_036504955.1 Armatimonadota bacterium | reverse complement strand
ATCACCGTTGCTGAGGCCGACGACCTCATCGACCGCGCCGCTCGTAAGGGCGTGAAGCTCGTGGCGAGCCCGGGGCAGATGCTCTTCCGACACAACCAGCGCATCCGAGAGCTGATCCAGGAAGGCGCGTTAGGCAGACTGGCCTGGACGGCCGTGGGGGCCGCCTTCGGCGCCTACCACGAGAACGAGTCGGTGCGGAAGGGCGACGACCCGCTGACCAACGTGGACCCATCTTGGTACTTTCGGAAGCCGGGCGGCGGCCCGCTCTACGACATGACTGTCTATGGACTGCATGCCATGACCGGCGTCCTTGGTCCCGCCAAGCGGGTGACCGCGCTCTCCGGCGTCGGCCTGAAGGAACGGGAGTTCCGTGGGCAGATGGTGCCGTGCGATACGGACGACAACACGGTGATGCTGCTTGACTTTGGCAACACGCTGTTCGGCTTCGTGTACGGGACCTTCGCCGGAAGCCCCTTTGCCTTCGGCGCGCCCAGCTACTTCGGCACCCAGGGAGCCATTGAGGGCAACAAGATGAACGGGCAGCCCTTGGAGTATCCCGGCATCGAGGTCGCGCGCGAAAAGGGCGAGTCGGCTCTGCTGCCGCATGTGGTCGGTCCGCACCAAGGGCGCGAGGAGGCGCACGTCTACGAGGACGTGATGCAGCTTGTGGACTGGGTGCGCGAGGGCAAGCCGGCCGTACCAACAGCGGAGCACGCCCGGCACGTGATCGACATCATCGAGAGCGCCTACCGCTCCGCCGAGACCGGCCTGGCCCAGGACCTGAGGACCACCTTTTGAGGTTAAAGAGCGGGTCGTAGGGTCGTGGGGTCGTAGGGTCGTAGGGGAAGGGCCTCAGAGGGTGCACCTTGGGTCCCTGGGCTGAGGGGACGAAAGGGACCCAAGGGACCCAAGGGACCCAAGGTGCACCCTCTGAGGTCCTTCCCCTACGACCCTACGACCTTACGACCCTACGACCCGTCTAGGCGTCACCGCACAGTGCCGCCACTAGGCCATAGCGTAGGCCCTTGCCGGAGAGGGTGACCTCCGTGAGGGCGAGTTGGTCGAGGAGAGCCTGAAGGGCAATGAGGCCGCCGAGAAGGATGGGGGCTCTCTCCGGGCGGATGCCCGGAAGAGCGCGGATTTGGTCGACTGTCAGGCCCGTGAGCCGCACCCGTTGGCGGCACACGTCGTCGCGGGTCAGGCGGTAGCCCTCCACCTCCATCGCGACTCCGGAGGGCGCTCCCAGGCGCTGAGCCTCGACCAGGCCCGCCACGTTGAGCCCCGTGCTTCCGACGAGCACCGCAGGCGTACGGGCCGACGTGGGCGCGCCGCTCAACGCCTCCGACGCGGCGGCCTCCGCGCGCCTAACGTCTTGGGCGGTGGGCGGGTCGCCGCGCAGGCAGTCCTGGGTCAGGCGGGTGGCGCCAACCTGGTAGCTGGCTATCTGGGCCGGGCCCGTGATCACCTCCGTGCTTCCGCCTCCCAGGTCGAGCACGGTTTCCGCTGGGGCGTCGGTTTGGGCGAACCGCCGCGCGGCCAGATAGGAGACGCGAGCCTCCTCTTCCCCGGTGAGCACCTCCACGGGGAAGGGGCAGTGGGCTAGCAGCCCCTTCGCATTGCGGGCATCGCGCAGGGCACTGGTCCCCGCGGCTCGAAGGACCTTCACTCCAAGCTCTTCGCAGCGAGCGTGGAAGCCCCCCAACGCCTCAAGCGTACGCGCCACGGACTCGGCAGACAGCACCCCGTCCACCATCC
>DASXUI010000559.1:0-10559 GCA_036504955.1 Armatimonadota bacterium | reverse complement strand
GGGCCGGTGGTGACCATCGCGGTGCGCGAGGACCTGGCCCATGACAGAGAGGCCGGAGGCGACCAGTGAGTCCCTCTAGAGCCCGCCTGTGCCTGGCTACCGGTGCAGTGGCGCTGGTCGCACTGGGCGTGGCTCTGTGGGCCCTGGTGGCTCAGCCAATGATGGCCGCGAAGATCATCCGCCAGGCGGCCGCCGCGGAGAGCACGATCCCCTTCCGAGCCACGGCAAGGACCCAGTCCATCTACGGGCAGGGCTTCCTTGAGTCCGAGGCGCAGATCAGCCGGGGCACTCACGGGCGCGGGAGGATCACCTACCGGGGCGGCGCCATGGACGGCGTTCAGATGGGCAGCGACGGCACCCGCGCCTGGCGCTACGACCCCCGCACGCAAGCCCTCTTCACGGGACCGCCGGACATCCTGGCCCAGAGCCCCCTCGGTCAGAGTCATCTGGACCTGATGCTGCGGAACCACCTCTTCCGACTTGAGGGCCGAGAGACCGTGGCAGGCAGGCCTGTTTACAGGATCCTGATGACTCCCCGGGACCAGCAGGGACGCAGCATTCGGTACTGGGTGGACCGCGATACCCGCGTAGTTCTGAGGAGGGAGGAGCTGGATACGCGAGGCCGCAAGATCGCCGAGACCCGCTTCGAGCGCATCGACTACCACTCCCCCACCACCAGTGAGCTCCAGCCCCCCCAGTGCAAGCCTTCCACCAAGACACAGGACGACACAGAGCAGCTTGGACGCAAGATGAAGCCGGAGGAGCTGGCCGAGCAGGTCGGCTTCCCGGTGCTCACGCCCACGTACCTCCCCAAGGGGTACGAGTTGGACGGCAGCTACCTGTTCCACTGCCCGAACTGCCACGACACGGCGGCGGAGACGCGCTATACCAACGGTATGGACAGCTTCTCCGTCTTCCAGGGTAGCTCCAGTCTCACCCAGCACGGTGTTGGTTCCGTCCACGGCCTTGCCAAGGTGGGGAATCGCCAGGTGTTGGTGTGGGCACACAGGGACAGCCACTACGCCCTCCTGGGGGACCTGCCCCTCGATACCCTGAGAAGGATCGCCGCCTCCCTGCCTGGCGGCGACAAGGCCACCTCGCGGGGCGAGTAGCCTGCTGAATCAGAGCCGGTCGTAGGGTCGTAAGGTCGTAGGGTCGTAGGGAAGGGCCTCAGAGGGTGCACCTCGGTAGATCCGATGTGAATGGGTGCCCGGCGTCGGTCCGCCCGGCGGTGAATCGCCGGGCTCCGAGGCTCAATCCCGGTGAACCGGGGTTCTGAACCAGGGGTGCACCCCGGGGTCAAGACCCCCCTTCCAGGAGGATTGAGCCCCAGAGCCTGGCGACTCACCGCCGGGCGGACGGCCTCTGGACACCACCTTCTGGTGTGTCCACCACTGCCAGCCCTCTGAGGCCCTTCCCTACGACCTTACGACCCTACGACCCTACGACCCCCCAGGAGGACACGCCTATGAACCCTCGTTCGCGCTGGGCCCTCTCTTTGGCGTGCCTTCTGCTAGTGGGGCAGGCCTGGGGCGCGGCGCTCAGCATCCCTGGTTGGAAGGCTACGGGGCAGCCTCAGGTGATCACCGGCGACGCCATCTTCGACTACATGGACGGGGCTGGGGAGATTGTGAAGGCCTGTGGCTATCGGAGCCTGACCGTCTCCCACTTCATGCGGCCGGAGTTGGGGGCGGTTACCGTCGAGCAGTACGACATGGGCAACCCCGCCAACGCCTTCGGCCTCTACAGCATGAAGCGGAACCCCGGTGGACGCGTAGTGGAGCTGGACCACCCGGCGCAGCTCGATACCAGCGGCCTCCTCTTCTGGAAGGGCCGCTACACCTTCTTCGTTTTCCCCTCCGACCCCGAGAGCAAAGTGGCGTCTCAGCTACTGCCCCTGGGCAAGATGATCGGCCGCTCGGTCAAAGACAGGGGTGATCCGCCGGATCTGCTGCGCTATCTGCCCGTCGAAGGATACCGGCCCGACAGCGTGAAGTACTTCCGTGGCAAGGCGGCGCTTGATACTGTGAAGTTCGTTCAGCAGGACGTCCTGGGTCTCCGGCAGGGGGCCGAGGTCGCCGCCGCCGTCTACAGGCAGCCCGTCGCCAAGGCCCTGGTGGCACGATACGCCAAGGAGGAGGCTGCTGTCCGAGCCCTGGCCGCCTGCAAGAGGCTTCCGCCCTCCGCCGGACTGCAGGTCATCCGGCAGGGGCGATTGCTTGGGGCCGCCTGGGGGACTAGCCAGACTGCCGCGCGCCAACTCCTGGCGAAGCTGGAGAGGAGTCTCCGGCAGCCGGGCCCACCGTGGAAGAGAGCCTGACTCCCTGGGAGCCGGGTGTGGAGAACTCCGATGACGTACATCAGCCGCCGCGACTTCCTGAAGGACGCCGCGCTGGCGGCGGGAGCCCTGGCCCTGGGGCCACAGGCCCTTGCCGCCGACCAGGTTGCGAAGACGCGCGTCGTGGTGGTCACCTGCCCCGACGTGCTGGCGAAGGATGGGCCCGTGAACGCGGGAGCGCTCCGGAAGATGATGGACGCCGGCATCAGCGCGCTCTTCGGCAAGCGGGACGTGAAGGAGGCCTGGAAGACCTACATCAAGCCCACCGATACGGTTGCCCTGGCCGATTCCGGTACCTGGCTGCTGAACGTGCCGGAGGTGCTGACGGAGATCATGCGGGGGGTCTCGCTGGCGGGGCCCAAATCCGCCACACTCACCTACTGCGCGATGGATGAGACGCACACTGACTACCTGGGCAAGATCCGCGACGGGCTTAAGACCCTGGAGTTCGCCCCCAGCGTCATGGATGGGTCTGTCTACACCATCCGCAGCCAGTACCACACCAAGAACTACAGCTCGCTCATCGTAGCGCCCACGATCAAAAGCCACCCCATCGCCGGCGTGAGCGGAGTGGTGAAGCACCTCTCTACCATGTCCAAGGGCGGTCCGGCGCCTCACCATCCCAACGCCATGGAGTCGGCCGGTGCCGTCATCGTGCCGGAGTTCGGCAAGATGAAGCAGCTCTACGTGGTGGACGGTCTGCGGTGGGGCCCACCAGCCGGCCCGCACTACTACCAGAAGAGCCTCATCTTCAGCACCGACCCAGTCGCCGCGGACGTGGTCGCACTGGATCTCTTCCTGAAGAACTGCAAGACCCACGGAGAGATCCCGCCCGACCGCCACCGAGTTCTGGCCGACACCAAGTACAAAGCCGGCACCAGCGACAAGAGCAAGATGGATATCCGGCAGATCAGGGTCTAGCAGGTAGGCCAACTGCCCTACCACAGAGGCACAGAGGGCACGGGGAAGGGACTGAGGGGGTAAAGGGACTGAGGGGGTGAAGAGGTGAGGGGGCGAGGGGGTGAAAGGGCCTCAGAAGTAGGCGTATGGTTCCCAGGGCTGGGTATGGTGCCGCTTGGCGCCCGGAATGGTATTCCGGGCTCAACCTGTGTTGCCCCTGCGGGGCGTCAAGCAACTCTGGGCAACTGGAACCTGTCCGCCCCACGGACTGCTGTGCGCCCCGAGGGGCCGGGCAAGTTCAGCCCGGAATGGCATTCTGGGCGCCGGAGTCGCCGCACTCCATGGGGCGGTCGGCAGGCGCTGGGTGCTGAGGCCCTTTCACCCCCTCACCCTCTCACCTCTTCTCCCCCTCATGCCTTCCCGGCGACCACCGACACTCGGTGCCACTGAAAGAGGGTGTCGCCGGTGGGGATGGGGCGGATGCGGAAGGTGGAGCGGATGGGCCCTGGGGCCGTGGCGAAGCGGTCCATCAGGGCCGCGCACTGTGGGGGTGTGCAGCCAGCCTTCAGGAGCCAGTCGCTGAGCGGGATCACCATGTCATCTGAGCCAGTGCTCAGGTGCGAGATGATGAGACCGGCGCCCTCCACGATCTCTCGCCACTCCGACGCCGTGTAGTTGCGCACGTGCGAGGGGTCGCGGAGCCGTTCCGTCTCGTTCTGCCAGGCGTCGGCCACGGGGTCACCCTCCGGGGCGGAGGTGTCGGCCACCACGAGGCGCCCGCCGGGCCGCAGCACGCGAGCCACCTCACAGGCAAACTGCCGCACGTCCAGGAAGTGGTGGGGGGCTATGCGGCAGGTGACGAGGTCGAAGCAGCCTTCCTCGAAGGGAAGCGCCTCGGCCGTGCCCTCCCGGAAGGCGACGTTGGCGAAGCCCAGCCGAGTGCAGCGCTGTCGGGCCTGCTCCAGCATCCCCGGTGAGACGTCGAGTCCGACCACCGACGCAACGTGGGGCGCCAGCCCGGCGGCCGTGAAGCCCGTTCCGGTCGCCACGTCCAGTGCCCGATCCGTGGGGCGCGGCTGGGCGGCCTCCACCAGCCAGCGCAGCGATGCCTCGGTCCACCGGCTCCACTGCTCGTCATAGTGCTCCGCCTGGCGGTCGAACTGCTCCCGGGCCGACCGCTCCGGCCGTGCGGTCCTCGCTCTAGCCTCCATCGCGTGCCTCCGTCCTCCGTCGCTACAGCCATCACTTGCCATTCTAGGGGGTCCTCGCGTATGCTTCCAATGAATCGTTCTGATGGAAGATATGCGTGAGGAGCATGGGCGATGGAGCTGAGGCAGTTGGAGACCTTCGCGAGGGTGGCATCGCTGCACAGCTTCACTCGCGCCGCCGAAGAGCTGTCGCTCACGCAGCCGGCAGTGACCCGGCAGATCGCGGCGCTGGAGCGAGAGCTGCGGACCCGCCTCCTGGACCGGTTGGGGCGCCGCGTTGAGTTGACAGTGGCCGGCGAGGCGCTGTACCTGCGGGCGCGGGAGATCCTTCGCCTGGCCGAGGAGGCGGGGGAGGTCGTCGCCGAGGTCACCTCCGGCGCCACGGGCAGGCTGACCATCGGCGCCAGCAGCACCGCCGCCACGTACCTGCTGCCCACGGTTCTGAGGGGCTACCGTGAGCGATCCCCCGGCATCGAGCTGAGCGTGCGGACGGGCGTCTCCGCGCGCGTGGCGGAGATGGTGACCGCGAATGAGGTGGACTTGGGGGTGGTCATGGGCCTGCGCACCACCCAGGGCCTGGCGGTGATTCCCTTGGCCGACTACAGTCTGGTGGCCGTGGTCTACCCAGGCCATCCGCTGGCGGAAGGGCGGCAAGCAGGGCAGGAGGGATGCGTCTCGTTGGAGGCCCTGGCGCAGAGCTCCCTGATCCTGATGCAGGAGGGCACGAACCTCCGCGCCTACGCTGCACGCATGCTGCTGACCGCCGGGGTGGAGGCGCATCCTCGTATGGAGATGGACAACGTCGAGGCCATCAAGAAGATGATCGAGGCCCGGCTGGGCGTCTCCCTGCTGCCGCTTCTGGCCGTGAACGCCGAGGTCGCCGCCGGACGCTTGGTCGCGCTGCCCCTGCCGGAGCAGCCGGACAGCCGCCGCCAGCTCTCCGCCATCCACCGGGAGGGCAAGCACCTTTCCACCCCTGTCCGCGCCTTGCTGGACCTCCTAGTTCAGCACCCTGTCCCGCGGCTGTGATGCAGAGGTAGGAGGTCAGGTGAGCCAATCAAAGGCCTCGGGAGCTCCGCTAGGATTGGGCCAGGGTGCCCCGCCACCGCACCAAAGGGCGTGCCGTGACGAACGGTGTGAACACCTCAATCCTGCCCCTCTTGGTGTCTTGGTGACTTGGTGGTGTTGTACTATGGCACCGATCACTGGCTAGAAGGGGGCGTCCGGGCCGGCAAGGAACTCCAGCTCCTCCGGGGTGCTCTCTCGGCCAAGGGCGGCGTTGCGGTTGGGGAAGCGGCCGAAGCGCTGGATGACGCGCTGGTGGCGCACGGCGTAGTCAACGGTTGCTAGGTTGGCTTCCGTGGGCTCCAGGGCGCTGAAGAGGTCCACGGAGCGCTGCTGGTCGGCTGGGTCCTCGCTGTGCTCCAGGGGAAGGTAGTAGAACCATCGACAGACGTCAGGGAAACGCTGGTCGAAGCCACGCTCTATGGACTCCTTGGCGACCCGGCGGCCCAGTACGTCCGCCTCGAAGGCCCTGGCGGTGCCTCGAAAAAGGATGCTGGAGCACTGGTCCAGCAACAGAGTGAGCGCCAGGGAACCCTCGGGCGTCTCTTCCCAGGAGGCGAGGTCCCCCGCGATCGCGCGCTCGTAGTCGGGCAGGAAGCGCCGGCGCACCTCCTCATCGAACTCCGGCGCTGGGCCGAACCACTCCTTGCGCGGCTTGCCGTACTCCTCGCTTCCCGGCTTCCCGAACCAGAACTCCAGGATCTCCTCGGGCTGGGCCATGCTCCGCTCCTCCGTCTCGCGCGACTCTATCGCCGGAGTGTGTAGCACGGGCTGGGGGCCAAGGCGACAGCAGAGGTCAGATCGTCGCTATCGGCAGGCTGGGCATGGGAACTAGCGGGTCTGAGGAGCCAAGACCCGCGCCATCTCGCGCAGGAACAGCCGGCGGAGGGCATCGTAGCCACGGTCGTTGGGGTCCTCGAAGTTGGGCGCGTACCAGTAGTGCGGGTCGTCGCGCCGGTAGATGGCGCGCCAGAACTGCCGGCAGTAGATGCCGTGGCCCAGGAAGGCGTCGTGAACCGGCACCAGATGGACTGAGGCGTGGCGGGCCGCACACCGCCGGAGGGCCGCGTTGTAGGCGGAGAGGATTCGGGTGCTGTCGGGCCACCTGGGCAGGCCGACGGTGAAGGCGGTGCCCACTCCATCGGTGGGATCATAGATGTCCGCGAGGAAGATGCGGCAGCCGCCGGGGAAGCGGGCCTCGAGCGCCGTGACCAAGTGATCAAGTCGGCCCTCGAAGGCCCGGATCCATGGCTCCGCCTGACGGAGTGTCGCGCCGTACATGGCACCCTCCCGGGGTGGCGTCTGACCGTAGTTGTGGATGATGTCGTTCCCTCCCGTGCTCATCACCACCAGGCCCATCACGCGGCGGGGGAACAAGGGCAGACGGGGGATCTGCCCTGTCAGATGCTCGATGGAGGTCGTGCCATGGACCGCCAGGTTCCGGGCGTGGAGGTTCGGCAGCACCGCCGACAGGCAGAGCCCGCGCACGTCCGCGGCGTCGTCCGGTGGGTTCCGGAGGAGCCTGCCGAAGTAGGAGTGAGCCTTGTCGGAGGCGCCGAACCCGGCCGTCACGCTGTCGCCCAAGCCCACGAGCTCGACGGGGCGGGTAGTCCAGGCTTGGCGGAAGGGCTCCCTGGGAACTGGTGGGCCGGCCGGCCCCGAGCCCACGGGGCGCTGCAGCCAGTACCTGTCGAAGCCCCAGGTGGCGAGAAGCACCGCCAGCACCACGCAGGCGAGCGAGCACCCAAGGGCCCTGCCTAGCCTGATACGCCTCACGTCCACTCCTCCAATGGGCGGCTTGACAGCCGGGGCCTCAGTGATAGAATGCCACCAACCGGATCCCGATCCTATGTTCGGGAGGCAGAGTCCTTAAGAGGAGGTCAGAGATGGCTGAGGTGGTTCTGCGAGGCGAGTGTATGTGCGGCAAGGTGCGGTACGAGGTGGAGGGTCCGCCGGAATGGGTCGGCAACTGCCACTGCTCGCTGTGCCGGCGGCACCATGGGGCGGCCTATGGCACCTACGCCGGATATCGGCCGGAGCGCTTCCGCGTCACGGCCGGTCAGGAGGAGCTTCGCAGCTACAGCCACACGGGCGAGACCCGGCGTCAGTTCTGCGCCACCTGCGGCTCCAGCCTCTTCTTCCTCGATGCCGACCCTCCCCGCGAGATAGCCATCACCCTGGGCACGCTGACGGACGACCCCGGCAAACGGCCGGAGTTCCACTACCTGGCGAGCTGCAAGGCCTCCTGGCACGAGATCACGGACGACCTCCCGCGCAGGGAGTGATGGATGGACGGGTCGTGAGGTCGTTGGGTGGTGGGGAGGGGCCTCAGGGGCAGTTCTTAGGTCCCTTGGGTCCCTTCTGTTCCTGAGGTCCCTGCTGCCAAGGGACCAAAGAGACCCAAGGGACCTAAGGACTGCCCCTGAGGCCCTTCCCTACGACCCTACGACCTTACGACCCAACGACCCTTCCCCTCATGCCATCAGCGCTTCGGTTACCACCTGCCCATCCCACTCCGGGCTGGGAGGCAGGCCCAGGATATGGGCCAGGGTGGTGCAGGTGTCGTAGATGCGGACCGGGGTCTCTAAGGCGTGTCCGGCACGGATCCCCGGGCCGTGTAGGAGCCAGGGGATGAGGAGGTCCTCGTCGCAGTCCGTACCGTGGGAGCGCCCATGGCCGCCGTGGTCGCTGGTGACCAGGGTGACGGTGTCGTCAGCCAGGCCGAGGCGCTCGAAGGCCCCGTAGATCCGCGCGATGCAGCCGTCAGCGTTGGTCAGGGAGTCCAGGTAGGGCTGGCTCATCCATCCGTCGTGGTGGCCCGCGATATCCGGGTAGCCGAGGTAGACCATCACCACCTCCAGGTCCAGGCGCTCCAGGAAGCTGATGGTCATGTCCGCCACCAGGTGGTCGCCCTCGGCATGCTCACAGTCCCAGTAGAGGAAGGAGACGTCCAGCTTCCCGGTGGCGTGAAGGTCCCTGAGCTCCTCCCAGTTGTAGAAGAAGCCGGTACGCCGGCCCTTCTCCTTCGCCACGTCCAGCAGGCTCGGGACGGGGCGGGCCGGGGGCTGGTAGGTATTGGTGGTTACGCCGTGGCGCGTTACGTCCACCCCGCGAAGCATGGACATATGGCAGGGCAGGGTGATGGAGGGCATCACGCTGCGAGCGGAACCGGTGAACGCGCCCTCGCTTCGCAGGCGGTCCAGGAAAGGCGTCTCCGCTTGCTCCAGGCCATCTGGCCGCATGCCATCCACAGTGATCAACAGAACGCGCACGGTATCTCCCTTCTGACTTAACTATCGACGGTGCCGGCAAGGAACCGCCCCCTGATCCGTTCGTGGCCGGCGAACCGGCCATGCATTGATGCCTGCTGTCTATGGATACAGACAGGCTAGCATCGTCTGTCCTTCGCGCCGAGCGCCCTTTGCCACCTCGCGACCGGACCGGTGGCCGGGGGATGGCCTCTCTGGCCGCGCCTCCAGATGCCATAATCGACGTGGAGGTGACGGTGATCCATATCGACGAGCTGCATCCGGACAGGGGGCTTACCACTCCGGAGTACGTGCCTGGCAGGCCGCTGGACCGTCAGGCGGGGGCCCTCTACTGGGTAGACGCGGAGGAGCCCAGCGATGATGAGCTGCGCTGGATCGGGGAGCAGTTCAACGTCCACCCCCTGGCGCTGGAGGACTACTCAGCGGGCGATCGGCGGACCCACATCGAGCGCTACCCTGGCCTCTACTCGATCATCTTCTACGCACTGAAACTGGTGGATGAGCCCTGCCGGATGGAGGCCCGGGCCCTCACCGCCTTCGCGGGGGATGGCTTCCTGGTCACGCTTCACCGGGACCCCTTCCCAGAGATACAGGAGGCGCGGGATCTGTGGCACCGTAACCAGCCGGAGCTGAACGACGGAGTTGGCGTGCTCCTCTACTCCCTGTTGGACGTGCTGGTGGACGACTACTTCCCGCTGATCGACCTGCTGGCGGAGAAGGTGGAGGAGGCCGAGGACCAGGTGATGGAGGAGGGTCGCGGCGCCAGCCTCGACCGCATCTTCTCACTGAAGCGCCAGCTCCTCTACCTTCGCAGAATCCTGGCGCCCTCCAGAGACGTGATGAACGTTCTGCTCCGGCGCGAGATCCCGATCGTGACGGAGCAGACCGCCTTCTACTTTCAGGATGTCTACGACCACCTGGTGCGCATCGTGGATTCCCTGGATACCCACCGAGACCTGCTGGCCGGCGCGCTTGACCTCTACGTGTCGGTCTCCTCCAAACAGCTCGCCGAGACGGCGAACCAGCTCAACCTCACCATGCAGGTGTTGGCCGCGTGGTCCATTATCCTCATGTCCGGAGCACTAATTGCCGGTATCTACGGCATGAACTTCCAGCACATGCCGGAGCTGAGCTGGCTCTATGGCTATCCCTTCGCCCTGGGACTGATGGTGACCATCGGCGGCCTCCTGATAGCCTACTTCCGCCACCACAAGTGGTTGTGACGCGGGGTGGCCGGAGGGGCGGGCGGCTGGCGTCCCGGGTCCTCATACCTTCTTCTTCGGATCCTCGCAGCTCACGTTCACGGAGCCCGTCTCCGTATAGCCGGGGTCGTCTACGTCGCCGCCGGGAAAGGGCTTGCGGCGCCACATGTTGGCTGTAGTGGTCTTCAGCCAGCGCGCGTGGCCGTCCGCGAAGCAGAAGTTGGAGCCCTTCAGGTGGTCGTTCAACCCATGGTGGCCGGAGCCGGGGCGCAGGTGGCCCTGCATGGCGGAAACCGCCCAGCCGCGGCCGTAGAGGAGGTTGTCCTCGGCCCACCGGTCCATGTACATCAGCGTCCCCGAGGTGTTGACCACGTCCGCTTCGGAGAAGCTGGTGTACCAGGAGGAGAGGCCCCGGCAATCCGGCGTGTACCAGTCTCCGTTCATGGTGTAGGAGCGCAGGGGCTGGTTGGAGGTCTGCCGAGCGATGTAGTCGGAGGGGCATACGAAGAGCGCCTCGCTCTTCACGTAGGGCATGATCAGTTCCGGCCAGCCCCGGCCCGTATCAGGGTTTCTTCCG
>DASXUI010000558.1:0-1805 GCA_036504955.1 Armatimonadota bacterium | reverse complement strand
ATGTCGGTGGTCGCCAGAAGGTCCCAGCCCACGCCGCCCGGGACTCCCGCGGTGTCATCGCCGGCTCCCACCACCCCCTGAGGCAGCTGAGGCAGCAGGGCCGTAAGCTCGCGGATCAGGCCGAACTCACCCGTGGTCGGCTCACCTCGCGATCCGGATCCCCTGCGCGAGGACATCACGTGGATCCACTCACCCGGTGGGCTCCCCCACACCTGGCCCCCGCGCCGACGAGCGCCCATACCGGAAGGCGGCCTCCAACTCCAGTATGGCGCGCAAGGGGCTCTCGGCGGCGGCTACGGCTGAGATGACCGCGATGCTGTTCGCGCCCGCAGCGCCCACCTCGCCGGCTCGCGACGCCGTGATGCCGCCGATGGCGACGATGGGCAGCCGGGTGATGGCTCGGAACCGCCGGATCTGCTCTAGCCCCACCTCATCGCCCGCGTCCGACTTGGTGCCCGTGGCGTAGATGGGCCCAACCCCCAGGTAGCTAGCGCCATCGGTCTCCGCGTCACGGACCTCCTGCTCAGTCGCCACTGACGCGCCGATGATGGCGCTAGGACCCATCAGGCGGCGGGCGTGATGCACCGGAAGGTCCTCATCGCCGAGGTGGACCCCGTCCGCGCCCACGGCGAGGGCGATATCAACACGGTCGTTCACGATGAAGCGGGTGGGTGTGCCAAGCGTGATCTGGCGGAGCTCTTCCGCGACGCGCAACAGCTCCGCGGTGGAGCCCTCCTTCTGCCGAAGCTGGAGTAGAGAAGCTTCGGCCTCCACCGCCGCGCGAGCGATCTCGGCGTGCCCCCTCCTAGGCCACAGTCCCACGCCTGTGATCACGTACACACCCTCGACCGGCGTAGCCACTTCCACTCCTTCCGCGTCATTGGGCAGAGAGGCTTGGTTCAGGTCAGCGGAAGGCTCACCGGCTGGCCGGTCTCGGCGGATCGATAGGCCGCTAGGGCCAGCTCCACGGCGGCGCGGGCCTGCGGCCCCGTGATCGGCGGCTCCTGGTTACCACGCACGGCGTCAAAGAAGAGCCGGAGCTCGTGGCGGTAGGGGTCTTCCATCATGATATCCGGGGCCTGAAGGACCTGCTGCTCCTCACCGAACCGCGCGTACCGGAGAGGTCCGTCGAATCCCTCGTGGTTCAGGGTGCCCTCCGAACACTGAACCGTCATGTGGTAGCGCACCAGAGAGACGGCGATTGACGAGTGCAGCGTCGCGATGGCGCCGTTCTCGAACTCGATCTGCACCAGCAGGCTGTCGTCATAGTCATACCCAGCGTCAACAACCCGCAGTCCCCGGCAGTAGACGGACTTCGCGGGGCCGCAGAGGTAGCGCAGGAAGTCCAGTTCGTGCGCGTTGACCTCCATGAGGATGCCGCCGCACAGATCGAACCGGGCCCGCCAGCCCACGTTGAAAGGGTCGTCCACCTTGCCGATCCGCTGCACCACGAGGAGCTTGGGAGTGCCCAGCATGCCGGAGGCCACTACCTCGTGCGTCTTGTGGAAGACGGGGAAGTAGCGCAGAACCTGGCCGATCATCAGCTTCACGCCGGCGGCATCGGCGGCGGCCATCATCTGGTCGCACTCCTCCAACGTCCGCGCCATGGGCTTCTCACAGTAGACGTGCATGCCGGCTTGCGCGGCGGCGATGCTGGGGCCCGGGTGCCAGGCGTGTGGCGTCACCACCATCACCGCGTTGAGGCCGTCGAGCTTCAGCATCTCCTCATAGTCCGCGAAGGACTGGGCGCCATACAGGCCCGCGGCCTCCTTCGCCCTCTCGGCAACGGGATCGCAGACCGCAGC
>DASXUI010000557.1:0-12615 GCA_036504955.1 Armatimonadota bacterium | reverse complement strand
GCCCCGAGGAAGTGACACTCCTCGGGGCCGCTCTGTGTCCGCCTTGGCCCAGCGATCGGGCCAAGGGTGCGCGTGGGGTTTGCCGGGTCTAGAAGGAGGCCAGGACGTCCCCCTCATCACTGTCCAGCGGGATCAGCGATTCGGCGCTTGGGGGCCCGGGGAGGGGTCGGACCTGGGGCCGGCCCATCTGCCGCAGCTTGGGGGCTCGCCCGGAGGTCTTGGGCCTCTTCAGTGCGGGACCTGAAGCGCCCGCGTGGCTCAGCTCGAAGCTGCCGACCATGCTCAGCATCTCCTGGCTCTGGCTGGCCATCTCCTCGGAGGCGCTGGCGCTTTCCTCGGCGTTGGCCGCGTTCTGCTGAGTGATCTGGTTCATCTGGTCGACGGCCGTGTTCAACTGGCGGACGCCGAGGCTCTGCTGCTCACTGGCGGCGGAGATCTCGCCGACCACCGTAGCGACCCGCGTGATCTGCTGGTCGATCTCCTCCAGGTTCGACAGCACCTCCCGGTTCAGTGAGACGCCATCTTCCGCGTGCTTCACCGAGCCCTCGATGAGAGCCGCGGTGTTCTTCGCGGCCTCGGCGCTGCGCATCGCGAGGTTGCGGACTTCCTCGGCGACCACGGCGAAGCCCTTGCCCGCGTCTCCGGCTCGGGCGGCCTCGACCGCCGCGTTCAGGGCCAGCAGGTTGGTCTGGAAGGCGATCTCGTCGATCGTCTTGATGATCTTGGCCGTGCCGTCGGAGCTCTCCTTGATGCGGTCAATGGCCTGGGAGAGCCGAGTCATGCTGCCTACTCCCTTGCCGGTGCTGCTCTGGGCGGTCTCGGCAAGCCCTCGCGCCTCGCGGGCGTTGGCGGAGTTGTTGTCAGTCATGGAGGACATCTCCTGGAGGTTCGCGGAGATCTCCTCGAGGCTGCTGGCCTGCTCAGAGGTGGCCTGCGACAGGGTCTGTGACCCGTCGCCAATCTGGGCGGCCGCGGTGGCAACCTGCTCGGCGCCGACGGCCACCTGAGTGAGCCCCTGGTCCAGGTTCTCCATCGCTCCGTTCAGAGCGACCTTCATCGCCTCGAACTGGCCTCTGTACTGGCCCTGAACGCGGGCAGTGAGGTCACGCTCGGCCACGCGGGCCAGGACCTGGCCGACCTCGTCGATGGGCTTCGCCACCTCCGCGAGGATCTGGTTGAGGTTATCGACCAGCTTGGCGTTGGCACCTTCGTGCTTGCTGGCATCGGCCCGCTTCTCCAGCTCGCCGTTCTTGGCGGCCTGGACGAGCAGCTCTACGTCCTTGCCCCGGGCGCGCATGGCATCGATGACCTTGTTGGAACTGCTGCGGATGCGCTCGTAGTCGCCGGGGAGCACCTTGTCGGACTTCTCCGGGGCCTCACCCTTCGCGAATTGCTCCAGGCTGCTCACGGCCAGGTCCATCGGCTCGAGGATCGCGTCCAGGGTTCCGTTGAACCCCTCCACCACGCGGCGGTAGGAGCCCTGATGCTTGGCCGCGTCGGCGCGGGCCGACAGCGCGCCCTCCACGCCGGCCTTCGCCAGCATGTCGGCGTCACTCACGAGGAGGTTCACCGCGCTGAAGCACTGGTTGAAGGCAACCTTCAGCCGGTTGTAGTCTCCCTTGTACTCCAGGGTGATCTGGTCATCGATCTGTCCGGCGCCCAGGTGCTCCAGGTGCTCCATGGTTCGGGTAAGGGGGCCAACCAGAGCGTCGAGGGTGTCGTTCAGGCCCTCAATCACGAGCCTGAAGTCTCCCTGATGGCGGCTGGCGTCGGCACGAGTGGCGAGGCGTCCCTGGACTCCCGCCTCCGCCAGGTTCCGCGCGTCGGCTACCAGCAGGTCTACCGCCTCGATGCAGGTGTTGAGGTTGTTCTTGATGGCGTTGAAGTCGCCATTGTAGCTCTGGGTGATCTTCTCCGGGATGTCGCCCTTGGCGATTCGGTCCACGTACCCGGCTGCCACGTTGAGCGGCCCCACGACGGCATCGAGGGTTTGGTTTATGCCCTGCACGATCTGTCGGAAGCCACCCTCGAACCGGCTTACGTCTCCGCGGTTTGCCAGTTCTCCCCGGATGGCACCGGCGCTGAGCTGCTCGGTCTCGGCCACGAGGCCCCTTAGGGTCTCGATCAGCGTGGCCAGGCTCTTGCCCAGGGCGTCCTTGTCGCTGCGCAGCTTCACCTCCGTGGAGGTACTGCCCGCCGCAACTCCCAGGGCCGTCTGGGTGAGCTCGCGCTGCGAGTCCTGAATCTCGGCGAAGGTTCGGGCCAGAACGCCCACCTCGTCCTTGCGATCGACACTGAACTCGACGTCCACCTCGCCTCGGGCCACACGCTGTCCCAGGGGAGCAAGGTCTGAGAGCGCCTTGCCAAGGAGGCTGGAGTACCAGAAGCCGAGTCCGATGGCGAGCGCGAAGGCCACCAGAATCACGAACACCATCGTTCGCGTGGTGGAGGCCGCCAGCGCGGTGTTGGAGTCCGCCGTCGCCTTCGCCTCCTTGACCATCATCGCTGTGAAGTCGTCGATGTCCTTGTTAGCACCCGCGGCGATCTTTCCAGCGCTGCCATACAGGAGGCCCATCGCGGTCTTGCGGTCGCCCCGTTCGATGCTCGCGACCAGCTTGTCCACTTCGGTCTTGAAGTCATCCAGATTGCCGCTGAACTCCTGGAAAGCCGCCTTGGCCTTCTCTGACTCAAGGCCCTTCTGGTACTCATCCGCGTGTCTGCGGAGGTCGACCATCACGGAATGGTACTTGGCGCACTTCTGGCTGCGCAGCGCGGGGGTCTCCGCGATCAGGGCATCGCGTAGGGCCATCCGCGCGCCCAGGAAGTCCGCCTGTACCTCGGTAAGCCTGCCGAGCGGCTCAGTCATGTGGCTGTACATCGCGGTATCGGCTTCGGCAAGGGCCCCAATCCCCCGCACGCCGGTGAACCCGACTACTGCCGCGACCAAAGCCAGCAGCGCGAACCCCATCAACAGCTTCCCGGACACCTTTAGGTCCAGAAACCACCCCATAGTCATCCCCTTTTCAGCCTAGATACTCATGACCAGGGGCTCACGGCTCTCTGCCGGAGCCCAGGCGCGCCCGTCGTGGGGATGTATGGCTGCCTCGGGTGGGGCCCATCAGGGACACCCGCGATGAAGGCCAGCCAGACTCACTCACCACGAACAAGGGTACACCGTCAATAAGCCTACGATGGCCCTGTTGGATAAGCGTTCCGGTGGGCCGGCCGTGCGGGGTCGGAGCCCGTTCCGCTGTTTCGCCGCTCGCCAGGCGGGCGGCTTACATAACCCTATCGACACGGCCTACAACGGCTTTAGCGGTCCTCCGCATGCTTTGGGGGAAGGAAGCAGTCGCGCGCAGCGCGGTGGGACCAGGGCGTCGAGGGCCGCGAGCGACCCTCTCAGGACCCGCGAGCGCTATACTGAAGCGACGGTGGAGGCGTCGCGATGGAAGCCATCAGTGTATTCGATCTGCTCAAGGTGGGGGTTGGGCCTTCGAGCTCCCACACCTTGGGCCCTTGGAGAGCCGCTCAGCGCTTCCTGCGCAAGTGTGAGGACCAAGGCGTTCTGGATAGCGTGCGCGGCGTTCAGGTGGAGCTCTTCGGGTCACTGGCCAAGACGGGGCGAGGTCACGCGACCGACATGGCGGTGATGCTTGGCCTCTCTGGCGAGGACCCCGAGTTGGTTGACACCTCCTCCTTGGGGGAGAAGGTAGCGAGGGTGCGCGAGCATCGGACGCTGCTGCTCCAGGGGCGGCTGCCCGTCCCCTTCGACCCGGAGACCGACCTGCGCTTTCGGCCGGAGCTCACGCTGCCCTACCATCCCAACGCGCTTCGGTTCGAGGTCGCTCTGGGTCGCGGAGCGCTTCCGCCGGTGACCTACTACTCCATCGGCGGCGGCTTTGTACGCGAGGAGGCCGATGGGACCGGGCAGGTTCCGGCCGGCACACCCATGCCCATCGAGAGCGCGGCCGACCTCCTCCACTTCTGCCAGCGCAAGGGGGCGTCCATACCCGAAGTGGTGCTCGGAAACGAGCTGGTGTGGCGCTCTCGCGAACAGGTGGCTTGCGGGCTGGCCTCTCTGTGGAACGTGATGCGCGACTGCGTGTACCGGGGCTGTCACACCGAGGGCGTTCTGCCCGGAGGGCTGGGTGTCGTGAGGAGAGCCGCACCCCTGAACCGGCTGCTGCTGGGGGCCCGGGGCTACACGGATCAAGGGACGTGGATCCGTCGGATCCGGGGCACGGGGCGGGAGTTCCGCAACGTACTGCAGTGGGTGAGCTGCTTCGCCCTGGCCGTGAACGAGGAGAACGCCTCCTGCGGCCGGGTTGTGACGGCTCCCACGAACGGGGCGGCGGGGGTGCTTCCGGCGGTGCTGCTGTACCTGTTGTGCTTCGCGGGTGGCGAGCCCACGCAGGTAGAGGAGTTCCTTCTGACGGCGGGGCAGGTCGGTATCCTCTTCAAGAAGGGGGCCACGATCTCCGCGGCGATGGGCGGCTGCCAGGCTGAGATCGGCGTTTCCAGCGCGATGGCAGCGTCTGCCCTTACGCACTGTCTGGGTGGGTCGCCCGAGCGCACGCTGATGGCGGCGGAGATCGCCATGGAGCATCACCTGGGCCTGACCTGCGACCCGGTGGGGGGGCTGGTGCAGATCCCCTGCATCGAGCGCAACACGATGGGAGCGATGAAGGCGATCGCCGCCGCGAACATCGCGCTGAGCAGCGATCCAGCCCGTGCGAAGGTCTCGCTGGACGCTGTGATCCGGTCTATGTGGGAGACCGCCCTGGACATGAACAGCAAGTACAAGGAGACCGCCGAGGGCGGGCTGGCCGCGCTGATCCCTGTCAGCCTGGGCGAGTGCTAGTTCGCTACAGCAGACATAACGTGGGCCCCCGGTTGTATAGAGCACTAGCACGATGACTTATACAGCGCTGCACTCCTGGGACCTGACTCCCACCGAAGCCCGTGCTCTTCAGGCAAAGCTGGCTGAACGCCTGGTGTTGGCGGACCGGGTGGGCGCCCAGCCCAGATTGGTGGCCGGGATCGACTGCGCCTACGCCGGCAGGGGCGCGGAGACGGTGGCGCACGCAGCCGTGGTTGTGGTTCAGATCCCCGAGCTGGAGGTGGTGGAGAGCCGACACGCCAGCGTCGCCGTGCGCTTCCCCTACGTGCCGGGCCTACTCAGCTTCCGCGAGGCCCCGGCTGCCCTTGCGGCGCTAAGCAAGGTGGAGCAGGCTCCAGGCCTCCTGATGCTGGACGGGCAGGGACTGGCGCATCCCCGCCGCTTGGGTCTCGCCTGCCACCTGGGTGTTCTGACCGGGGTCCCCTCGATTGGGTGCGCGAAGAGCCGTCTCATCGGTGCCTACGAGGAGCCGGGTGGCGACAGGGGCTGTTGGTCGCCACTGACGGTCGGTGCCGACAGGGTGGGGGCCGTGCTGCGAACGCGGCCCGGGCACCGGCCACTCTTCGTCTCCCAGGGGCACCTGGTCTCCCTGGAGAGGGCAGTGGATCTCGTGCTGTATTGCTGTCGCGAGGGGCAGTTCCTACCGGAACCCACGCGCCTGGCTCACCTAGCGGCGGCCCGGATCGCCCGCCCGGTGAGCTGAGCCACGCCCCCCGCAGGCCACCAACCCGTCGCCCGTGATGCCTGCGTCCCGATTGCGGCCTGGCCGCAGGCCGAGCAGGTCCAAGCCTGGTGGTGGCACTCGCTTACCCCTGGTCCACCAAGTGGCACCCAGGCAGTTGGGGCGCAGACATCTTGCCTGCGCGGCCGCACGTCGAGCCAAACCAGGCGACTGTAAGCTGCTGCGTGCCTTGTGAGGCTGCAACTGAGGGGGCAGGCCATGTCAGGCCGCGCAGACGAGACGTCTGCGCCCCAACTGCCCCAGCGGCAGGTTGAAGGCCAGGTGCTACTCAGAGGAGCGATGAGTCAGGACCTGCTAGGCCTGCGGCCGAGTCGCAAGTGAGACGCTCCCGCCGAGTGTGAGCCTCCGGCTCGCGCCACCAAGGCTGGGCCGGTAGCCTAGACGGAGGGGTGAGCTCAGACCGAACTGCTGAACCCCTGCTCGGTCAGCGCCGAGCCGCAAGCGGGGCTCTCGCGCCGCAGGGAGCGCGCCAGGGGCAGGAACGCAGCATCCCTGTGGAGAGGACCGGGTGTGCCGGGCCGGTGAACGATTGTCTTCTACCCACGTCTCTGGCGGACCGACAGGTGGTGATGTACTTGGAGGTGGGGCGCTAGATGCAGTTCTATCTTCCCACTGCCGATGCCTTTCCAGGAATAGCAGGCACCACTTGCCGTGAAGCTCAGGATCATGGCGGCAGCGCTAGCTTGCCTGACTGCCATCGCCGAGATGTGGGTAGAAGACAGCCGGTGAACGACCCGACACAGGGGCCTTCGACCAAGCCAGTGGGCACAAGGTGGAGAGGACCCAGGTCCACTCAGGAGGGGGGCCTTCCCCGGGCTCCCTCCCAGCTTGGCCGCGGGCCCTCGTGCCGGGTTGCTCACCAGCCCGGCACACCCTCGGTCCTCTCCACAGGGATGCTGTGGGATGACACTAAGCACATCAGGGTGGAAAGTTGCTAGAATGCTGGCTAAGGAGTGATAGCCAGGATGTATCGTATTCATCTGACCGAAAGCCAGAGGCAGGAACTGCGGCAACAGTGCCGAGATCCGCGAACGAAGCCTCGAACTCGAGACCGACTGGAGATGGTCCGCCTCTCGGACGCCGGCTGGAGTCCACCGCGCATTGGCGCCCACCTCGGAGTGGACGCCCGACGGGTGCGCCACTACCTCAAGGCCTACCAAGAGGGAGGCTTCGCCGCACTGCCCGACAAGCTGCGGACCGACTACCCGGTGCGTTGGACTCCCGAGCAAGTGGAGGCGCTCCGCCAGGAGGTCCAGAAGGCGGAACGGACCTGGACCGCCCGCCCACTGGCCGAGTGGGTGGCTCAGCAGCAGGGCGTCCGCCTGAGTCTGGCCCACTTTCGAGAGCGCCTGAAGCAGGCCCAACTCTCCTACAAGCGCACCAGCGACAGCCTGCGGCACAAGCAAGACCCCGAGGCGGAGGCAGCCAAAGCCGCCGAGTTGGATAGCCTAAAAGGGGGCTCAGCGGCTGCTGAGGGACTACTATCCTCTCGATGAGGTGGGCTTTGCGCTGACCTTGCCGACCACCTATAGCTGGTTCCCGGTGGGGCAACGGCTGAGGGTGCCCCGGGTGGCCTCGGAGGGTCAGCGGCTGAACGTCTTGGGAGCCTACTGCAGTGCCGGCGTCGAGGCTGGACGTTTCGTCTGGTGGAGTCGGGCCCAGGTGCGGAAGGGACGCAGGCCCCAGAGCGCCGGGCTTCTGCCCGAGGAGGGGGGAAGCCTGGACAGCGCCTTCTTCCTGAAGTTCCTGTGGGAGGCGGTGGCCGGAAGACCCCCGCAGGCACCGGAGGGATGGCAGCGAGAGCGTCCGGTGGTGGTGGTGCTGGACAACGCTCCCCTCCACAAGAGCCGAGAGGTGAAAGCCGAACTGGCGGCCTTGGCTCGGGCGGGGGTCCACCTGTGCTACCTGCCTCCCTACACGCCGGAGTTGTCGGAGATCGAGCCGATCTGGAAGACGGTGAAGTACCACGACCTGCCTCGGCGGAGCTACCCCACGCTGCGGGAACTCCGGACCGCGGTTCAGGAGGCTCTAGCCGCACAAGCGAGCCGACGCCTTGCCCACCAGAGCAGAAGAGACAACTCTCTGCCCTTAGCTGCTTAGGGGCAGGTCGGGGGCGTGAGATCCGGCCGTGCCAGGGGCCTCTCGTCCGGTCCGCGGCTGAGCGATGGGCGCGACGCCCTGGACCGGGCGTTAGCCCTGGTTGAGTGCCGGGGGAGGGGGGTGCGTCGCCTGGTCGAGTGCTTCCAGCAAGCCCCCTGGAGTATAGGGCTTGTGAAGCACGCGCGACACCCCCAGGTCACTGAGATAGTGGAGGGTTGCTTCGGGCAGGTCGTCGCTGGTAACCACAACCGGCAGAGCAGGGCAGAGCTCCCTGATGCCCTCAAGGGCCTGGTGGGCGTCCATCCCTGGTTGGCTTTGATCCAGGAGTACCGCCGAGAACTCGAAGTTGCGTGCCCGCAGGATACTCAGCGCCTCCGCGCAGTCTCCCGCGCCCACGCTCCGGTAGCCGGCCGACTCAAGAACCGCCTCGGTGACCCCCCGGATCAGCTCCTCGCCATCAACGACGAGTACGGCTCTTGGTGCCATCGGCGCGTCGGCCAGCGTGGGGGGCGCGCTCGGCGCCTCGGACTCGTCGCGTAAGGCTGGGAAGACGACGGTGACCTCGCTGCCCTCGCCGGAGCTGCTCCGCAGGGCCATCCCGCCGTGGTGGCCGCGGACGATGCCCAGCACGGCGGCCATACCAAGGCCCCTCCCAGTGAACTTGGTTGAGTAGAAGGGCTCGCAGATACGTGACAGAGTCTCAGGATCCATGCCCTGTCCATCGTCGCTGACGGTAAGGGAGACATAGCCGTACGCCTGGGTCTCCTCCAGGTAGTTGTGCGCCAGCACCGGTAGCTCACTGAGGTGCCCGGTCCGGAGCGTAACCAAGCCGCCACCCTCGCTCAAAGCCTCGGCCGCGTTGCTGGTAAGGTTCAGCACCACCTGGCGTATCTGGTTCGCGTCGCCAGAGATGCGGGGCACGGCGCTCCCGAGCTCAATGCCCAGTCTGGCGCCCTGTGGAAGCAGGGCGGAGAGCAGCGGCCTCAGGTCGCGGATGGTGTCATTCACGCATAGCGGCTGTATCACGAAGCGGCCACGTCCGGCGTAGGCGAGCATCTGGCTTGCCAGCTCCGCCGCCCGATAAGCCGACTTCTCCGCGGAGTCCAGCAGCCTGGCTCCCTCGGTGTGCGCGGGCAGGCCCTCCTTCACGAGGCTGATGCTCCCAAGGATGGCCGTCAGCAGGTTGTTGAAGTCATGGGCGATGCCGCCCGCAAGGACGCCGAGGCTCTCCAGGCGTTGGGTCTCCTGGATCTGGGCCTCCAGCCTCAGCCTCTGCGCCTCAGCGTGCACCCGGTCGGTGATATCCACGAAGGCTGACACGGCACCGGTGGGCCTGCCTTGTGCGTCGAGGAGGGGTGTGGCATTGCCGAAGAGGTGCACCTCAGTGCCGTCCTCAAACTGTAGGGTTTGCTCGAAGTCGCGGACCTCCTGGCCGGTTCTGGCGGCACGCTGCATCGGCAGATCCTCCGGTTCCAACAAGCGACCGTCCTGCAGGACCCGGAAGTGAGTCGGCCTTTCATCCTCAGGCCCGCTCAGCGAGAGATTGGAGCCCTCCGGGGCTCGCAGTATGTGCCTGGCGACCCGGCTGCCGCTGATGACCTGGCAGAGAGGGTCCCGCGAGATCCACACGGCCGCCGGCACCGCCTCCATGAGCGCCTCGATCTCCGCCGCCCGCCGACGCTCGCGCTCCTGGCCCACCCGCAAGGCCTCCTCGGTACGCTTGCGGCCCTCGATGTTCACGCTGGAGCCCAGCCACTGGCGGATCCGCCGATCGGGGCCTCGCACCGGGACCGCTCGTGCCTCGAACCAGAAGAAGATGCCGTCAACGCGGCGGATTCGGTGCTCCGTGAGAAACTCAGCACCAGACTCCAGGGCCACCGCCCAGGCGGCGTCGGTGCTGTCCCAGTCCTCCGGGTGGACGCACTCCAGCCAGCCCTTACCGAGAGACTCGGCGTCCGGTTGGCCGGTGAAGAGGCTCCACTGCGAGCTGAGGTAGTCACAGTCCCCGGCGGGCGTCGTGGTCCAGACTATCAGGGGCAGGCCTTCGGCGAGGGCATGGAAGCGGCGCTCGCTCTCGATCAGGGCCTCCGCCGCCTGCCGTTCGTCGGTGACGTCGCTTAGGATCCCAAGGATGCGAACGGGTCGATGCAGGCCAAGACTGGCCTCGAAGAAGACCCGGCCTCTGAGGTAGAGCCAGCGGAGAGTGCGGTCCGGAGGATGGTACCGGAAGGTTACGTCGAGGGTTCTATCTCCGCCGGGGTCCTGTGCCCGCGCCAGCGCCTGCTCAAAAGGGGCCTGGTCTCCAGGTTCCATTCTATCGACCAGGGCGTCATGGCTGAGCGAGGTCTCCGGAACCGATCCCAGAATCGAGTGGCTGGCGGCGGACCATTGGAGCCCCTGGAGTCCGGGGCCGGAGTCCCAGGTGCCCAGACCGTTCGCCTCCACGGCGAGGAACAGACGGTCCTCGCTGTCCTTGTGGGCCTGCTCCGACCGTTTGCGCGAAGTGATGTCGTGAAGGAAGACGCCGAGGCCGCCCTCCTGAGGGTAGGCATGCACCTCGGCCCATCGCCCGGAGGCAGGGAAGGGAACCTCTACATGGCAGGGCTCCTGGGCGCTGAGCGCGTGGTGGAGGTGCTCATCGAGCAAGGATCCGGCCAGCCCCTGCACCACGTCACCGCAGTACTCGCCCAGGAGCAGGTCACGCCGCCTTCCCAGCAGAAGGGCGGCTGCCTCATTGGCCTCAAGGATGCGCCACTGGGTATCCAGTGATAGATAGCCCTCTAGAAGGTTGGAGACGACCTTCTGCGCCAACTGCTGAGGCTCCGGCCCGCGTTGCCCGCTGCCAAGGGTCAGAGGCGCGCCCATCACGAACCATTGGACCGAGGAAGGTGCTCCGTCATCGCCGCGTTCGAGGCCTGCCAGCAGGAGACTCAAGGAGGACTGTTCCGTGGGCCGGGACCGTACCCTCAGCCTGAGCTCATCGGGCAGAGCTCCGTCGCGGGACAGCCGCGCCAGAGTCTTGAGCAGGCGCGGCTGGTCCTCGTCCATCAGAAGAAGGGCGAGGGGAACTCCGGGCAGCAGCCCGGACGAGACGGCCAGCATGCGCGCGGCCGAGGGGTCAGCGCTGAGGACCCGTCCCATCAAGTCAGTGTTCAGGCGCGCCGTCGCCTGAGGGGCGCAGAGGGAAACTGGAAGGGCCAGCTTGGGGCGACGCCGACCGCCCAGCCTTGGATCGTCCCCCCTGCTGCGTACGGCCCCGATTGCCAGATAGAGCTCCTGGGCAGTGGCGGCAAGGTGACGGTAGATGCCTGGTCCCTGGGTAGTGTCGGCTCCAGTGACCTGCTGAAGGGCGCTCAGCAGGACCTCCAGCCTGGCTTGAACGGCGGAGAGGCTTTCCCTGAGGACGGTCTCAGCCATGCGCGCGATTCTCTACGAGCTGTCTCCGGGCTGCCCGGCGAGCGCGACAGCAGTGGTCCTGCCCAGTGTGTGACAAGCAGCCGCGGCAGCATCCGACTCGCCCACAGCGGGGCAGCGCATCTTCGAGTCCTAGCCCATGCGGGGGCGACGGAGACCGGCGAGCGGAACCACGGGTGTTGAGGGCAGTGCCTCGTACAGGCAGCCCTCGGCTTGCCTCGTCAAGGGAGATAGCGAAGTCCAGGAGCCCTCCCCACCTACCTATACCCCGTTAGTGCCGCTTCAAGCAAGGCCTGGGAGCCTGTCGCCGACGCGCTTGTCTCTCCGGCTGGGCTCACCACCGACCTGAACGGTCAGCGGGCAGAGCCCCGCCGCCTATGAGGGGGGTGGCGTTAGCGCAGTGCGAGGCCCAGGGGAGAGGCCCTTTCCCGAAGAGCACCCGCCCCCAGACCGCACGAGGCACGAGGCGCCCGCGCGTCGCGCAGGGCGCGGGCTTCCACACGCTCTCGTGGTTGGCGCGGGCCAGGTCTTCCCTTCCGCGAGGCGGGTACTCGCCGAATCCGTTTGACCCCATGGGGACCCCATGCTAGAATGGAGAGCGTACAGATGTACGTGCGCTTGGCCTCTTCCTCTTCCCTCCGCCCGAGGAACCTCCGATGCCTCACGACCGGATCCTGATCAAGGGTGCTCGACAGCACAACCTCAAGAACATCGACGTCGAGATCCCCAGAGACAAGCTGGTGGTCATCACCGGTCTGTCGGGATCCGGCAAGTCCTCCTTGGCCTTTGATACGCTCTACGCCGAGGGTCAGCGCCGGTATGTGGAGTCGCTATCGTCCTACGCCCGGCAGTTCCTCGGGCAGATGGACAAGCCCGACGTGGATTACATCGAGGGGCTGTCTCCAGCGGTCTCCATCGACCAGAAGTCCACGACGCGCAACCCCAGGTCAACCGTGGGCACCGTAACCGAGATCTACGACTACCTGCGCCTGCTCTTCGCGCGGATCGGGCGCGTTCACTGCCCCAAGTGCGGCAAGGAGATCTCGCTGCAGACCGTGGAGCAGATGGTGGACGCCGTGCTCGCGCTTCCTGAGGGCACGCGAGTGCAGGTGCTGGCTCCAATGGTCAGGGGGCGGCGGGGGGAGTTCAAGCAGGTTCTGGAGGAGATCCGCAAGGAGGGGTTCCTCCGCGTTCGAGTCGACGGGGAGCTCTACGAGGTCACCGACGACATCGACATGGACCGCTACAAGCAGCACACCATCGAGGCCGTGGTGGACCGGTTAGTGATACGGGCGGACGTGCAGTCCAGGCTCGCGGAGTCCCTGGAGACGGCGCTGAAGCTAAGCAAGGGGCTGGCGGGTGTAAGCATCGTGTCACCAGGCCAGGCCGCGTCAGGGGATGGCGCGGGATCCAACGGGAAGGGCACCGAGCCGCCCGTCAGGGAGCTGCTCTTCAGTGA
>DASXUI010000556.1:0-8503 GCA_036504955.1 Armatimonadota bacterium | reverse complement strand
CATGCGGCCGACCCGGAGATGATCCTTCAGGCCTGCGTCTTCGAGATCGTCACCACCCAGGTGGAGCAGATCCCGGTGCCGGAGTGGGCCTTCACCGCCTTCGGGCTGCCCGTGGAGCAGCGCCACTTCCGCTACGCCGACATGCTCTACCCGGATGGGCGGCACAAGGACCAGTGGGGCCGGGGCTTCTCCGTGCCGGATGTCAGCCGGCCGGAGGCCAGGCTGTGGTTCTACTTCCTGGCGGCCTCCTTCATCGATACCGGCATCGAGGCCATCCACTTCGGCCAGGCGGAGCTGATGGGCGGAAACGACCCGGACCGCCAGCACTGGTCGGAGGTCCTTACGCTGGTCCGCGCCTACGCGGCCAAGCACGCGCGCCGGCACATGGTCCTGTGCGATGCCCACGTGCCCAGCGGCGGCCTGGTGCGGGACGGCAAGCTGCTGCTGGACTTCCACTCCTTCCCCCTCAGGGTGAAGGAGGTCCCGGACAAGCCCCAGGAGGCGGTTCTGGAGAAGGGGCACCTGGACTCCATCTTCGGTAGAAGCAAGGGCGGGCAGACCTTCAGCGGATGGAAGTGCGACCACCTGCCCTACCTGGCGGAGCTGGACAACTGGGGCGTCAGCAAGCAGCCTGGGCAGGCAAAGGCCGGCGACATCTGGGTCTGGGGCTACGACGAGATCACCTGGTTCGCCCACCAGCCCCTGGAGTACCGCTCCCAGTGGCTGCGCTACGCCTGGGATTGGGTCCGCCGGACCGACCCCAGCGGCCACCTCCAGATGCCCGGCAGCCGCACAATGCGGTCGCCCCTGGACAGGAAGTCCTGGTACTACGCCAACAAGCCCAGCCCAGCCGTCCCTGACGGCCTCAATGACGAGGAAGCAATCCGCGCCATCTGGTCCGCGCGCTGATATCCCCCGCAGTCAGCGGGTACAGACGACCTCACCACCCAAAGACCAGGAGAGGCAAGGGGAGCCCTACCACAGAGACACAGAGGGCACAGAGAAGGGCAGGAGTGGGTGAAAGGGCCTCAGAGAGTGGGGCTGGCTCCCTTGGGGCGAAGGGCCTTGGCCCGAGGCCGCCCGCCCGGCGGTGAAGCGCCGGGCTCAGGGGCTCAATCCTCCCGAAAGGAGGGGTCTGACCCCAAGGTGCACCCGTGGTTCAGAACCCCGGTTCAGCGGGATTGAGCCTCGGAGCCCGGCGATTCACCGCCGGGCGGACCGCCAACGGGCACCCACCTGTGGCCACACCACCGATCTGTCCGCAAGGCCCTCACCATCCGACTGGTCCCCAACCTCCCACCCTCTGAGGCCCTCCCCCTACGACCCCACGACCCTACGACCCCACGACCCGCTTTTGCCCCTTGACATCTACGATGACCTTCGTATATTCTGCTGTCACAGGCACCGACAGGACGTCTGGGGGTGTGTCTGGGGCAGGGGGTGTTCATGCCTACCGATGGCGAGCTGGCCATCTTGCGGGTGCTCTGGGACCAGGGGCCTTGCACCGTTCGTCAGGTCCATGAGGCCCTTCAGCAGGAGCGTCGCACCGTCTACACCACCGTGCTCAAGCTCCTGCAGATCATGGCGGAGAAGGGGCTCGTCACTCGGGACGAGACCGCGAAGGCCCACGTCTATCGGGCGGTGCCCTCCAGGGACGCGACCCAGAAGAGCCTCGTAGGCGATCTGCTGGACAAGGCCTTCAGCGGCTCCGCCTCCCGGCTGGTGATGCAGGCGCTCAGCAGCCGGCGCGCCAGCCCAGAGGAGCTGGCGGAGATCCGGCGCCTGCTGGATGGACTGGAGGGGGAACCCCATGGCGATGCTCGGTGACCTGCTGCTCCACCCGTACTGCCGCTTGGCTGGCTGGGCGCTGCTGCACTCCCTGTGGCAGGGGGCGCTGGTCGCCCTGGCGCTAGGTCTGCTGCTGGCCGCCCTTCGGCGAGCTCCCGCGCCACGCCGCTACCTGGCGGCGTGTGGCGCGCTGGTCGTGCTGGCTCTGCTGCCTGTCCTGACGCTGGGTACCCTCGTCTCCCGCGAGGCGTGCTCTAGCATCCGCGCGACTCGTGAAGGGCCTCACGTGGCGCTTATACTCATTCCCCCTCAGCGCCTCGCTTCTGGCGGCATGGGCGCGGATCAGGGGGCTCAGGCAGCGGCGGCCCCTGCCGGGCTTCAGGAGGGTGGGTGGAGGTCGAGGCTGGAACGGATCGCGCCGTGGCTCACCTTGGCTTGGGCGGCCGGTGTGGCACTTCTGTCGCTGCGCCTGACTGGCGGGCTGGTTCGGGTGAGGACCCTCGCGCTGCGCGGCACCGAAGAGGCCGGGCCAGAACTGCTGGCCCAAGCGGCGGCGCTGGGCAGCCGGATGGGCCTGCGCCGACCCTTCTCGCTGAGGGTGAGCACGGAGCTGCTGTCGCCGATCGCTCTTGGCGTGGCTCGGGCGGTTGTGCTGCTGCCCGCGTCCGCGCTATCGGGACTGCCGGCGGAGCAACTCCAGGCGCTCCTCGCCCACGAGCTGGCCCACGTGCGCCGACATGACTACCTGGCCAACCTACTCCAGACCGCCGTGGAGACGCTGCTCTTCTACCATCCGGCCGTGTGGTGGGTCTCGCGCCACATCCGCCTGGAGCGGGAGCACTGTTGCGACGACCTAGCTGCCGCGGCGGCCGGCGGTCCGATCGTCTACGCCCGGGCGCTGGCCTCTCTGGAGGAGCTCCGAATGAGCGCGCCATCGCTGGCGATGGGCGCGGGCGGCGGCGACCTCCTCTCCCGCGTGCGCCGGCTCCTGGAGGGCCCCGCGGCGCGGCCAGCGCCCGGCGCCGCCCTCGGCACGCTTCTGATCACGCTCGCCCTGGCCGCGGGTCTCCTAACCGCCGCCCCCACCGTCCTAGCGCGCCTCGGCGCCGAGGAAGCGAAGAAGATGACCGCGCAGACAGACCACGCCGTGCTGGAGAAGGTGCCGGAGATCGGCTACAACTTGCACCTCAACCCCTTCTCGGGGACCCTCTACTCGCTCCTGCAGTACGTGAAGGAGCCCGTGCCCTACGAGATGCTGATGGGCGTCACCGGCGCCGCCTTCCGCCGTACCTGGGACCGGGACGACGGCGGCAACGTGGACCTGATGTACTTTGCCCCGGAGCCGGACCGCCGCGCCTTCCGGTACCTGAACTACGACTACAAAAGGGTCGACCACGCGGACAAGGCCGGCATGATCGCCGCCATCCAGGAGAGCATCGCCCGCGGGATGCCGGTCATCTCCTTCGGCATCATCGGCCCACCGGAGGCCGGCCTCATCACCGGCTACAGCAAGGGCGGCGAGGTGCTTCACGGCTACAGCTACTTCCAGTGGGACAAGAGCCAGGGCTACTACGAGATGCCCAACTGGTTCGAGCCCATGAGCAAGGAAGGCCAGGGCCTGATCGTGGTCACCGGCAAGAGGAAGACCCCGCCTCCCAGCGTGAAGCAGACCCTCATCTCCTCCCTGGAGTGGGCGGTGAAGCTGTCCCGCGCGAAGCACCTCAAGGAGGTCACCGGCCCGAACCGCAACGGGGACCACCTCAATGGGCTGGCCGCCTACGACGGCTGGGCCGACGGTCTTGAGAAGGACGCCGACTACCCCTCCGGCAAGGAGAAGGTCCTGGCTACCCGCGTCATGGTCCACTGCGACCAGTGCACCATGCTCCACGAGCGGCACGAAGCGGCGAAGTACCTACGCCGCATGGCGGAGGCCGCCCCCGAGGCCGCCAAGGAGTTGAAGGCCGCCGCCGACCTGTACGACCAGGCCGCCAGCGAGGGCGAGACCCTGTGGCCCTTCAAGAGCCCCATGGAGTCTCGGGAGACCCAGGAGGAGCTGGCCAAGCCGGCGCTGCGCCACGCCATGGCGAAGCACATCCGCGCCGCTCGAGACAAGGAGACCCAGGCCCTTGCCCACGTGGAGGCGGCGCTGGCACTGCTGAAGAGGTAACTGCCCCACCACAGAGACCAGAGGCACAGAGGGACAGGTTGGCTGCAAGGGAACATCACCACAAAGGCACCAAGACACCAAGAACTGCCAAGGCAAAAAGGGAACCCCACCAGCGTAGGTCTGCTGGTGGGGTTCTCTTTGGTCCCTTATGTCCTTTACGTCCCTTGGGCCGTAAGTCGGCCCAAGCTCACCCCCGGAACCGCAGCGTGGTAATGCCATTGGCGGGGACTTCCGCCTCCAGGGCGGCGCCCCGGGCGGGGAGGGCGCGCAGGCGCTTCTCCACGCCGTTGCAGACCCAGGCCTGCTTGATGGGCTTCGCGAGGCGGATGAAGCTCACCTTGGCCTTGGTCCGCTTGCCGTCCAGCTCCCGAAGGCGAACCACGTAGCCGTCCCCGTCGTCCGCCATCTTCACGGACTGCAGCGCCACGTTCGGCGCGGAGACCTTCACGTAGCGGCTCACCAGGTCGAACAGTGGGTTCGCGACCTTCTGGCCGAAGCGGTAGGCCGTGGGGTTGGCGAGGTCCCGGCCGCTGGTCAGGCTGTAGCGGAAGCTGAAGAGCCCGTCCTGCCCCGCCTTGTAGTTGGTGTGCCAGTAGTTGTTGAGGGCGTAGGAGTAGACGTGCCCGTTGCGGATCGGCAGGCTCTTCAGCCACTTGCCGGTGTTGATGCCCTCTAGCTGGATCAGCGGCGTGTCGGGAGTGGACCACAGCATCCCGAAGCCGTCGGCATCCTTCACCCGCAGCCAGTTCTGGATGGAGAACCAGTCCAGGCACGCGCCCGGCAGCCAGTCCTTGCCCGCGCGAACCTGAGCGTCGCCCACGGAGTAGGTGATCTGCGGCTTCTTCGTCTGGAAGGGGAAGGCGACGTAGACCGCCTCCTTGTCGTAGGTGAGCCGCTTGTCGAACTCCAGGCGGACGTCCACCCGCTTCTCGCTCCTCGGCAGCGAGACGATCAGCTTCACGCTGTGGAAGAGCGGATGGTCCAGCTCCGCCACCAGGGAGTCCGGCTTCGCGGTGACGCTGAGGCACTTGGGGGCCGTGAAGCGGAAGGGCGGCACGGGCTGGCTGAGGTCGGGGTGGATGGCGCGGTTGTTGGAGCCCTGGGCGTAGACAAGCTGGCCCATGCGCCACTTGGCCTCACGATCCACCAGATCCCGCTTGAACTGCTTGTCGTAGATGCTGGCGATGGTGCCCGTGTCTCGGCTGAGCACAACTCGGTAGAACTGGTTCTCCAGCACGGTGCTGCCGGCCGGCTTCACGCGCGCCTGAGTGGGAATCGGCAGCCCCTTGACGGCCTGTTGAAGAAGGTCCCCCGCCAGGAGGCCGGCCTTGTCCGCGAAGCTCCGCTTCACCGTCCACTGGTCACGCACGAAGGGCACGTCCGGCTGGCTGATGGAGTTGTACGCACCCCAAGTGTGCTCGTCGTAGAGGAGCGTGTTGTTCCAGAAGTCCCACAGGCGGCGCGTGGGGTTCGCCTTCCGCTCTCCCGCCAGCATCCGGCAGGCCAGCAGCGACTCCGCGGTGACGCCCTTCTCGTGAGCCACGCGGTTCTCCGCCGTCTCCTGGGCGCTGGAGCCCGCGCCGTCCTCCCAGTAGCTGCTGCCACAGCCACGGACGACCGGGATCTGGGGGCCGTACTTCTTCTCTATGTACTGGAAGAACTCCCAGTTGCCCGTGAGCATCACCTTGGGATACTCGTAGGTGCGGTTCCAGGCGTCGATGGCCTTTCCAAGCTCGGGGTTGAGTCCCTGGTTGTCGCTCACGGCGCCGTGCATGTGGATGGCGTCGTAGGGGTAGTCCTTGCGACCGTCGTAGTCACGGATGAGCGAGGCCACCTGGTTCGCCATGACGTCCGGCGAGCCATTGAAGCGGCTGCCCTGGGCGTACCCGGCGTGGAACATCGCCAGCACGCGGGAGCCGTCCGGACCCTCCCACCAGATGGGCGACCTCTGGTTCAGGTGGCCGTAGTCCAGGATGGGCGCGCGGTCCTGGTTGATGCCCATGCTGAGGTAGCGGATGCCGCAGTTCGCCAGTACGGTGGGCAGGCCCCAGATGTGGGAGGGCACATCCGTAAGGGTGGCGCTGCGGACGGGGAAGCCATACTTGCGGGAGAGCTCCGCCGACCAGTAGAAGGCGCGGAACAGCTCCTCGTCGCTCAGGAGGCCGGTGAGCAGGTTGGAGTGAGAGGCTTCCACGTTGATGCGTCCCGCCTTCACCAGCTTCATCAGGCGCTGGATCTGGGCCGGCTTCCGGGTGGAAAGGTAGTTCTGAAGCTGCCAGGCACCCTCGAGGTTCCACTTGAAGGTGGGGTACTTCCCGCACAGCTCGATGGCCTGGTCCAGGTTGCGGCTGTGGATCTTGACGATCTCGGACTGGTGGGTGGTGTAGCCGATGTCCAGGTGGGACTCGGGGGCGATGTAGATCCGCCAGCGCCGAACCGGCTTCAGCGTCAGAGCCAGACCGCGGGTCTGCCCCTGGGCCTGCGCCACGATGCGGGCGCGGGTCGGCTTCTCCACGGCGGGGATGGCCAGGCGCAGCACCACGCTGCCGGTGCCCAGCCCCTCGCCGCGACCACGAACCGTGGTCTGGCCCACCTGGAGCGCCACGCTGGGGTCCATCGCTCCGGCGTTCGCCACCTCAACGTCCACGAGCTCCTTCAGCTTGCCGTTCCGCTTAAGCATCAGTCCCGTCTGCCGGGCAGAGATGTCGCCCAGGCGGGGGGTCGCGGTCACATCGGTGGCGGAGAGGCTGAGGCAGTCGAAGATAACCCAAGAGCCGCCCACGGCGGTCAGCGTGAGGCGGTTCTCGCCCTTCTTCATCAGGCGGCCCGGCAGCGGGATCTCGAGAACCGTGGGGTCCTGAACCCGGAGCTGTTGAAGGACTCGGTCGCCGGGGCCGGGCTTGAGGAAGAACTGCCCGCTCCTGCCGTTCAGGTCGACCTTGTACTGAACCCCCGAGGGCGCCTGCGCCGCCACGAAGGCCAGGCGCAGGAGGTAGCTCGGCTCCGGCGTCGCCAGGTTGAAGACGATGCTGAGGGGATGGGTCCGCTCACCCGCCCAGCCATCGCTGGGGCCGGGCTGGATCCAGGGCCACACGCGAGTGGGGTTGGCCCTACCCTCGATGCGGATGGGGCCGGAGGGCCAGAAGCTCTGCCAGCCGGTGTAGTTTCCGGCACCGGCGAACTCCCGGCAGCTCCCATCCGGGACGCCAATCTGCCAGACGGGTTCAGACTGCGCGCTCATCGGAGCCGCGCAGAGGACGGCCAGCAGACAGAGCGTGGCGAAACGAAACATGATGACCTCCAGACGCGCCTCCGCCCCAAGGGGCCTTGCTTCCATGGAGACGCGGGCTTGAACAGGGTCGTCGTGGGGGACGTGTAGTAGGATGACTGAAAAGCGGCGGAGCGGCCGGTGCCAGACAGCGCCAACCAAGGCTCCTACAGGGGGATTCGGCTCTGAAGCTGTTTACTCCTCGGCTGCCGGACAGCCCGCGTCATTGGCAGCGCGCTTGCGGGAGGGGTACCGTGGGGGTTCAGCTGCACAGTCGGGTCCGATACCTCCCCCCCAGCCACTGGCTCGACCCTCGTGGCGCGAGCGTCGCGCTTGCGACTCGGCCGCAGGCCGAGCAGGAGTTCACCAGACTGACGGGAGCTCCCCCTCTCCCTTCCGGCCACCAGCCCATTCCCCGTGGCGCGAGCGTCCCGCTTGCGACTCGGCCGCAGGCCGAGCAGGGGTTGGCGGCTCGGGGTGGGCACGAGGTTGCGATCGCAGGGGGAGCACAGGATGCGAGATGGGGGATCCAAGCAGTAGGTGACAGGCAACCTCGGCCTACGGCCGAGCTGCAAGCGGGACGCTCGCGCCACGGGGGGCAAGCTGGTGGTTGGGAGGGAGAAGGAGCTCCCGTCTGGCTGATGGTCTACTGTCCGGCCTGCGGCTGAGACGCAAGCAGGCTGGGGCGCGGGCATCCAGAGACGAACGCCCCGGAGGCAGGCTGCCCCGGGGCGTTCGGTTGTGCGGTTGACCTTCTCGCGCGAAGCGAGAAGCGCCAGGCTTAGCCTAGAGGAGCGATGCCGGCCACGGCGCGAAGCATCTTCACCACGTCCGTGATGGTGATGGCGCCGCTCTTGTCGATGTCGCCCGCGGCGGTGTTGGCGGGGGTCGCGGTGACGATGCCGGCCACGATGCGCAGGGCCAGCACCACGTCCGTGATGCCCAGCTTGCCGTCACCGTTCACGTCGCCGAGAACCACGGTGGGAGGCGGGGTTACGGTGATGATGGGCGGATTGTAGACCTCGAACTCGCTGAGGCCCGGCACGTTGGTGTCGGAGTTGGTGTACTGGATGAAGAAGCGCACGGCCTTGGTGGTGATGGGTGCCGCGAAGAGGAAGACCTTGCTGGAGCCCGTGAACTCCGCGTTGAACAACGTGTCCGGGATCATCTTCCAGTTACCAGCGGAGTCCTGGGTCTCGAGCTGGCACTTCTGGATTACTCCGATGAAGCCGCGCAGGGAGACCATTCGGAAGGCAGTGTCCGAGGGCCAGGTGAGCGCG
>DASXUI010000555.1:0-15766 GCA_036504955.1 Armatimonadota bacterium | reverse complement strand
TCGCCATCGTTCTCCAAAGGAGCGGCCCGGCCTACGAAGTCGACTCCTGAGACGCTGCCATCGATCGTGGCGTCAAGGCTGTCGGGCGTGAACCCGTATCCACTGAGGTGAGGCGTGACCTTGTAGGTGCCGCCCTCCTCGTTGGACCTGGGATAGACGCCGTCGATGAGGTAGTTTCCCTCGCCGTTCGTGTAGGCGGTGGCGAGGCCGATCAGGTTGAGAGTCGGGGTGAGGGTGGCACCGCACGGAGGGTTCATGTTCGCGAAATCAAGGCGCCACTTACCCCTGGCAGGCTTGCCTAGCAGCCCTCTCACGTCCCACCAGGGAGCGCTGGAGCCGTCCGGGGCCACGACTGTGGCGCTTATGTTAGCGCCCAAGTGACTCACGTCCGGCGCGATTCCGGTGGGCACGGTGATCGCGCTTACCGGCATGCTGCTCTGAAACTCGAACTCGATGCTGGCGCGTCCCGGCATGCCCGCTGAGATCCACAGGGTCCCGGACCGGCTCAGGGTGCAGTTGGCCTCCACGCGCACGCCCTTCAGCAGGGCGCCTGCCGCGTTGCTGACCGTGCCCGTGATGACTTCACCGGGGCTCCCGCCGTCGCCGGTGAAATCCGCCGTGGAGTTGCCGGAAACGGTGACCTCGGCCGACGCGGGTTCGAAGGTGAAGCCGGGACGCGAGATCCTAATCCGGTAGAGTCCGCCCTGCCCATCGACGGCTGAATGAGCCCCCATCATCACGTACTTGCCTTCGGAGGTTGTGGAGTCCGAGAGCTCACTCGTGAGGTGCAAGGTCCAGGTACAGCTCCCACCGCGGTCGTAGTCGCTGTTCCCGATCAGCAGCGTCCACGTCCCCTTACGGGACTGACCTCTCAGCCCGCTCAGGTCGCCCGGGGAAAACTGCGTGCCATCGGGCGCCTTAAGGTATAGAGTGATCGGTAGTGGCCTATAGGGGTATCTCTGCGGGGTCGATGAGAAGTCCACCCAGGCAGAGCTGATCGCGCCGTCCACCTGGACCTCAACGGCGCTCTGCGTCCAGCCAGTGGCACCATAGTAAGGTCCACGAATGACCCCCGAACTCGCCGACACATCGACCTGGTTGGTTGCCACGACATGGGCGAAGGGGATGGGCTTCTGGTTGAGGTCTGTCACCGTGCCTGAGAGCGTGTAGGCCCCGACTGAGGAATGGAATGCACCAGCAAGGATGAATAAGGCAAGGGCAACTAAGCTTCTGTAAGGACCGCGCATGAGACGAGCTCCATTCTTTCGAGAGCCAGAGGTGGGCGGCGCCTAGGCGCCTGAAACGCCACGTCATTGTGGCGCACTCACGAGGGCTCTCTTGAGACCTCTCGACAACCATTCCCAACCCCTTTAGCTGGCACACGGCCGCCCATCGACCTTCAGACACGGACTCACTACCTCTCGCTTCCTACATCTGCCTCCCTCAGGAGACGATGATCTCAGGGACTGCCGCCGCGACCACGAGCACGCCCGCGGAGGGCCAGATCCTGCGCCAAGGGCTACCAGCCCCCATCATCACCTCTGGAGGTCCGCTTGATGTGTCTTGGGTTCTGTCGTGCACACGGGCCCTCTCCCCTCCGCTCCCTGGTGCCGCTCCTGCTCGCTCTCCTGCTGGCGCCGGCGGCCCACGCGGCACTGAAGGGCGACCTGAACGGCGATGGCAAAATCGGCATCGTTGACGCGGTGACTGCCCTTCGCATCGTGGCTGGGCTCTCGTCAGGCACTCCCGAGGCCCTGGCACTGGGCGATGTCTCGCCCGCCCCAATGGGCGACGGCAAGCTCAACATCATGGACGCGGTCCTTCTTCTCCGCTGCATCGCCGGCCTGGTCTCGCCCTCAGACCTCCAGCCTCCCACGGACTCCAGAGAGACGCAGCTCGACGCCCTCTGCATCGCGCTTGAGGCCGGACGACTGGACGAGGCGGGGCCACTGGTCGAGCCCTCCCTGTGGCAGGACCTGTCCCTCAGCCTTACCGCCCCCCTGCCCCACGCGGGCACCCTGGCGCGGCTGCTGCGAGCCCGCCAGCGGACGGGCGCCACAAGCACCCAGACAGCCTACTCGGCAGAGCTGGAGGGCCGAAGCTACTCACTTCGCACGGCGGAGCAAGGGGGCCGATGGCTTCTAGCCTCGGTAAGGGGCGCCCCCGTCCCGGGGTCGCAGTCGATCCGAGTTGGGGTCCTGATGCCTCTCACCGGCCCCGATAGCCTGAACGTGGGGAGCGTGCTGGACTGGGAGGCTGGGGAGCTAAACAAGCGAGGTGGCGTGAACGGGCGCCGCCTTGAGCTGGTGTACAAGGACCTGAACGGCGCAAGGGCCTCGGACCTGGCGCACGAGCTGCTGACGGACAGCTCCATCCGCGCGGTGATCGGCCCGCAGAGAAGCGCCGACCTGGCCTCGCTTGGCCCGCTGTTCGTGGGAAGCCGCAAGCTGCTGATCAGCCCCACGGCCACGGCCGGTGACCTCTTCCGTATGTTCGGGGGCATGGGCTATGTCTGGCGGACCCTCCAGGGGGACGTGGCTCAGATACGCACCATCCTCTACCTCCTATCCCTCCGTGGAGTACGGACCCTCTCCCTCATCTACGAAGACGGTGCCTACGGCAAGACCTTCTACGACTGGCTGGGCTTCTTCGCCCTGGAGCTGGGCATCGAGGTCCAGGACCTGGTCCCGCTCAAGGCGGGCACCACCGACGTGTCGGAGGTCGTGAGGCAGGCCATCGCGGGCAAACCCGACGAGGTGGTCTGTGTCACCTACGGCGAGGACATGGTCCGCGTCCGCCAGGAGATGCTGAAGCAGGGCAGCACCGCTGGTCTGTTCCTCTCCGACGCGGGCGAAAGCCCCTACGTGGTGCAGGCGCTGGGGCAATCCGGGGAGGGCGTGGAGGTCACGTGCCCGGGCCCCGACCCCGGAAGCGGTTTCGAGCCGGCTTTTCGAAATGCGCTGGGCCAGGCGCCCCTCAGCTACTCGGCCCCTATCTACGATTCCCTGCTCCTCTGCGCCGCCGCTCTGGCCAGAGCAGATTACGCCGACACGGCCTTCCCCTTCCCTTTGGGGGAGAGCCTGAGCGACTCCCTGCGGAAGGCGGTCTCGGGCACGGGCGCCACTCTGGGCTGCTTACCTGATGACCTTTCGCAAGCGATCAACCAGCTTGCGGGCGGCCAGCGACCGGTCCTCAAGGGGGCGTCGGGGCCTCTCAGCTTCGACCGGGAGTTCGGTGTAGATCCCACCGAGACGTTCTTTGCCCATAGGGTGATTCGGAACGGCAAGCTCAAGGTGGAGCAGGTCCTCAGCACCAATCGCTCTCTGGGCGTAGGTGTGGACTTGGAGGGCGCCAGCGCCTATCGCACGCGCGCCAGCGAGAAGCTGGCGGCTCTGGCGCCGCCGGGATCCACTGGCTACACGCCCCCGGCGCGGAGCGGGCTCTGGGCCCTGATCTGCGCGACCAGCAGCGGCTGGGAGAACTACCGACATCAGGCGGATGCCCTCGCGTTCTACGATCTCCTGCGGAACAACGGAGTAAGGGATGACCGGATCATCCTGATGATCTACGACGATCTCCCAGGCAGCGCTTCAAACAAGAGGGCTGGCGCCGTCATCCACGAGCCGGGCGGCCCGGACCTGAGGGCCAGCGCGGAGGTGGACTACACCGGCAACCAGGTGTCCCTGGCTAACTTCAGGTCCGCCCTACTGGGAGACAAGGCTTCCACCCCAGGGCCCGTGCTGGAGAGCGACGCCACCACCGACGTACTCCTGTACCTGGTCGACCATGGCGGGCGCAACGGATCGGTTCCGTTCGTGGGAGGGGGAACGCTCAAGCCGGCCGATCTCGGCGCGATCATCAGCGAAATGAGCGCCAAGAAGAGGTACCGTCAGATGCTGGTGGCCGTGGAGGTCTGTTTCTCCGAGATGATGGCCTCGGCGATGAGCTCACCCGGGGTGCTCTTTATCGGGGGAGCCGCCAAGACGGAGCCCTCCTTCGCGGCCTCCTATGATGGCGGCCTGGGAGTGTGGCTGTCCGACGAGTTCACCAACACCCTTCTCACGGTGGCCGAAGAGGACTGGAACCAGTCCATCTCCGACTTCTATGCCAACGTCTACAGCCGGGTTACGGGCTCGCATGTGCGGCTACTCAACGCCGCCAACTTCGGCGATGTGACCCTTACTCCAATCGGCCAGTTCCTTGCTCCATGACCGCGTTTGTACCCTTGGGTCACCCAGCGGACGTCTCTGCAGGCGTTAGACGGGTGGCATCCCCCTTCAGACTACAGGCTTTCGGACCCTTACTGATACGGTGGTTACTGGCAGAAGGAGCTAGTGAGCAATGACTCTCCTGCAAAGATGCGCCTGCGCCTTGGGGCTCCTGCCCCTGGCCCTGGCTGGGCTCCCCGCCGCCGCGGGCGTAACCCACAACGAGAGCTTCCGCGACGCGTCGGAGGTGGTGCAGACCGTCCGCGTGTGGCTCCAAACGGGCAGCGCCGAGGGTGCCGAGACCTCGGACAACCTGTACTTCACGTTGGACGGTGTCGGCACGCCCTGGCGGTGGACCATCAGCGGCAGCCCGGCTAGGGGGGCCAGCGGCTGGTACGGCCTCCCGGTTCGCGCCAGCATGTTCAGCTACGTATGCTGGCTTCGCGGCCTGTCCCTCAGCAAGTCCAGGGACCGGGATGCCGCGGGTCCCTATCAGCTTCAGGCGCTCAAGGTTGAGGTGAACGGGAAGCTGCTCTACGAGGAGAGCGCCGCCCAGGCGTGGCTGAGCACCGACATCCCCTGGCGCCCCGCCGACTTCACGCCCATCCCCAGCAACGGCCCGCCGTGCGACGTGAACGGCGATGGTGAGGTGAACCTGTGGGACGTGCTCGCTGCGATGCGGATCGCGGCCGGGTTGGTGGAGCCGGCGCCCGGTGACCTTGCCGCGGCGGACCTTCGGGGCGATGGAGTGGTGACGGCCGACGAGGTCCTTGCCATCCTCCGCGTCATCGCCGGTCTCGACCCCTACCCGCTCCCCAGCGAGGAGCTAACGGCCGCTCCGCAGCCGAGATAATCCCCCAAGGCTATCCCTGGCGGCGCCGCCCCTCGTCTGGCGCGCTGCCAGGGCGCCAGAACCCCGCCCCTCTCCAGTTCCACCTCGAGTCCCACCGGTTGCCCAGCCGCGGAGTTCGCAGGGCAGCTGCCGGTTCTCTACCCTCCTCTGACCCAAGGCTAACTCTCTCCTCACGAGAGAGAGGACGCAGGCCAAGGGCAGCGAAAACAGCCCTCAAGAGGCCAGAAGCTTGCCTATCTGTCAGGCGCCACTCGTGGGACACACCGAGAGAGCGCCCTAGGTGGACCCTGCCAGACGAGAGAGGAGGCGAGGCGTTCCGCCGCGACGCCCGTAAGAGGCTCTGTGGTAGTTGCACGGAGGACACTACCAAGGCCCACTCCACGAGAGGGGGTAACGACGATGCCGCCCTGAGGCGACTTGGGAGCCAGAGCTCGCGGCATCGCTTCAGGTTATATGTGCCATACAAGGCAGTACCGCAGTGCTTTTGGAAGGGAAGACATGAGAGTGCGCTTGCTTTGTAGGACCATGGCGATCACGGGTCTGCTCCTGGTGCCCTGTCTAGCAGCACGGGCGGCAGTCCCCCAGAGCGACAACTTCAGCGGCACCACGCTGAAGTCCCTGTGGAAGAGCGCCGATATCGGCCAGACTGACGGCGGCTCGGTTAGTGTTGACAATGGACAGCTCCTCCCGGTTGGCTCGGGAAACGACATCTGGGGTGGCACATTCCAGTTCTACTACGTCTACCAGCAGAACATCACGGGCAGCTTTGACGTGCGGGTAAAGGTGGAGAAGACGCCGATCCCTGACCACTCCGATGGATGGAGCGGCACCGGGATCATGTGCACCACTCCCGCCGTCCTCACTTGGGATGGCACGGGGTCCAGAGTTCCGCCATACGTTGAGACCGCGCTTTCCAACAACAACGGTGTTGAGATGAAATGGGGCGCCGGCGGCGCCACCGCCAACGCGGCCGCCGCGGGCGGGCTCAAGCCTCCCGCATGGCTCCGAATGGTCAAGGCGCAGGACACCTTCACCTGCTACTACTCCACTGACAACCAGGTCTGGAACCGCGTCGGCTCCGTCACGAACCCCTACAGCGCCTTCCCCATGAAGGACCCCATGCTGCTGGGCATCCACGTCCAGTCCCATGACGCCGCTAACATGGGCGATCCCATCCTCTCGGACTTCAAGGCGATGGGCCTGGCCACCGACCCCGCGGGCACCGCCGCTCCCGGGAAGATCACGGACCTGGCTGCCACCAACATCACGGCCAGCTCTCTGGACCTGACCTGGACCGCTCCCACCGGGGCCGCCAACTATCAGTACGATATCCGCCGTGCCCTGATCCCCATCACAACGGACAACTGGAACTCCGCCGCCGAGGTTGGCCTGACGCTGACTCCCGCCGCCGCCGGAACCAAGCAGACGCTCTCTGAGGTCGGTATTGACGCTATGCAGACCTACTACTACGCCATCAGGACCCGCGGCCAGAACCTGGTCTGGAGTGAACCCTCCAACCTACTGGCTACCGGAACCTCCGGCGGCGTTGTGGGGGATGGCCTCAAGGGCCAGTACTACGCTTACGACACCACCCTTGGCGGCTCCCCGGCGCGCGACGAGGTCTTCGCCGCGGCCAACCTGACCGCGACGGTGATCGACCCCAAGATCGACTTCACCACGCTTCCCGTCAGCGCTCCCCGAGAGGACAAATGGGCGGCGCGGTGGACCGGACAGATCCTGGCTCCTGAGACCGGCGACTACACCTTCTACGCCGCGGGTGACGATGGCGTCCGGCTGTGGATCAGCGATACCGCCATCAACGTTGGCGATCCGGGCACCGACCTGCTAGCCGACGCGGGCTGGGTTGACCAGGGCGACACCGAGCGCGCCGCGCCGTCTCCCATCCATATCGAGAAGGGGAAGAAGGTCTACGTCCTGTTCGAGTATTACGAGAACGGCGGCGGCCAAGCAGCGCACCTCCGCTGGAGCACACCTACCCTCACGAAGCAGGTTGTCCCGCAGGCCTACCTCTTCTCCAGCGACCAGGTGGCCGGTGTTGGGCGGGTTAGCGGTGCTGTCTACGATGGCAACAACAAGCCCATCTCCGGCGTCGGTCTCATCATCACAGCCGCCGACCGCAAGGTTAGCGCCACCACGGACGGCACTGGATACTACTCTGCCCTTCTCCCCGAAGGCAGCATCCAGATCACCGCTAGCTTCCCGGCGCCCTACACCGATACTACGGTCAGCGCCAACGCCAACCTGAAGGCCGGACAGGCGACCGCCCGGAACCTCACCTTCGGCGTCGTCACGCCTCCCTTCGCACTCGACTCCCCGAACACCACCTACAGCGACGACTTCTCCGCCGCCAGCCTCAACAGCAAGTGGACCAGCGAGTCCATCGGCAACGACGACGCCGGCTCCGCCTCACAGGGAGCCGGCACCCTCACGGTCTCCGCCGGTGGCCACGATATCTGGGACGCGGCGGACGACTTCCACTACGTGTACCAGAAGATTAAGGGCGACTTCACCGTTACCCTGAAGGTGATCAACGTTCCGGACAGCCAGGAGTGGTCCAAGTGCGGCCTCCAGGTTCGCCTGAACACGGAGCCGAACAGCGTGTGCTGGGGCATGTACGCGACTCGCGACCATGGCGTTAGCTTCCAGGGCCGCACCGTCACAGACCCCAACACCACCGCAGACAACACCCCGGCGGACGTGCTTTTCAAGCAGGGAACGCCCATGTGGCTGAAGCTGACTCGCAAGGGCAGCACGCTCCTTGGTTGGAAGTCCACGGACAACAATGCGGGCATCGGCTACTACACTCAGACCGTTGCGGACCTGGGTACCACGGAGCCCGTGCTCCTGGGCATCGCGGTCACCTCGCACCTCGCCGGCACCTTGGGCAATGGCGTCGTGGATGACTTCGTCGTCCAGACTCCCGCGCAGGGTCCGGTGGCAGTCACCGTGGTTCCGCCGCCCGTCACCATCGTCTTCGGTGACCTGAATGGCGACGGCAAGTTCACCATCGCCGACGCGGTCAGCGCTCTGCGCGCGGTCGCCGGCCTCACCACACTCTCGGCCGACCAGCAGAAGGCCGCGGACGTGACCGGGGACGGCAAGTTCAACATCACGGACGTGGTGACCATGCTCCGCAGGCTCGCGGGCATCATCACCAAGTTCCCAGCGGAAGGCACCTCCGCCTAACGCCCACCGGCCCGGCCACCCCAGGCCAGGCCAGCTCACCCACGCCAAGAAGCCTCCCGTTCAGGGTTCAACACCCCGATCGGGAGGCTTCAGCGTCAAGCGAGCCGCCAAGTCCCAAGAGGCGGATTCCACGCCACCCCCTACGACCCTACGACCCTACGACCCTACGACCCAACGCCCCCTAGATCACCTCAAGGTAGTCCCGGTCCGGCAGCGTCGGGAAGGGGGCGTGCGGTTCCGCCTGGTACCAGAAGCCCACGGAGGAGATGTCATCCTGGTTGGCCAGGTATCGACCCCGACCGCCCTGGGCGGAGCGCCACCCAAGTGCCTGCATGGTCACCTTCAGGTCGGACTCGAACCGGATGGGATCCATCACGTGCCACCGGTAGAGGCCGAAGCGCTGCTGGCTGCGGTACAGCCCATCCGGCTTGATCACCTGGGGCAGCCCCAGGAAGGGAGTGGAGAAGACACCGTACTGGCCCTGAGGGAACTCGAAGTTCCAAGCGCCGCCGAAGTAGTCCTCCGTGCCGGTGCCGCAGATGGTGGGGAACTCCTTGTCGCCGTCCATGAAGAACTTGATCTCGCCCTCGCCCCACCAACCGCAGTTGTTCACGCCCCACGCCATGTAGGTGCCGACGTAGTGGCCCTGACCCCTGACGCCGTCCAGGATCGTGTGAACGTCCTTGTACTTCAGCGGGTTGTCTCGACGCCACTGAGCGTGCAAGTAGGCGGCGTCTTCGGGAATCTTGGTTAGGGTGTAGTCAATCTGGTAGAAGTAGCCATGCACGGTGTCATCGGAGATGTTCTCGATGGTGATCTTGGCCGACTTCCTGAAGGGCATCTCGAAGTAGCAGTTGAACCCCCCGGCCGGATTCACGGCGATGGGAAGCGAGCTGATGTTGCAGCGCTCGCACCAACCGTTGCAGAAGAAGTCACCCAGGGGGGTCTCCACCGAAGGTGTCTCCTCGCCATCCCAGTACATCCGCAGCACCAGGCGGCGCCAGTTCTCCGGGGAGACGGTGGTCCAGATGTGCTGAATCGCGCCAGGGCCGTCAATATCCGCCAACGTGACCGTCTGCCGCCCCTCAACGCTAATGCAGGGGCGGATCTTCCAGCCCTGCCCCAGCTCCCTGCCTGATGAGTGCTCGTCGGGCACGGCCATCGCGGCCTTGCCCTTCTCTCCCTTGGGGTTCTCCGCGCAGATAGATCGCGTCTTCGCGGGCGACAGCCGCGACAGGTTCCCAAGTCCCATGCCCAGTCCGTTGAACGCCATTTCGCCTCCCTGGACCCTCCGTCGAGCCGGCGACCGGCGTAAGGGCCCCCTCAGATGTCAACGATGGGCCAATGCCCGCGTAAGCGGGCGCCCCAGACCATCCCCTGGCGTAGAAGCCCGCCTCAGACCCGGTTTGGGGCCCTGCAGTGGGCGGAGCTTGCGCTTCGCGAGGGAGCCGGAGTGGCCCACGGACCGGTTCGCGGGTGCCGGTCGCCGAACCTTCACGCCGAACGCTCCTAGAGCAGCTCGGAGGGGAGAGGAACGCCAAGGAGGTGCCTTCGCAGCACGAGGACCGCGTCGGCGAGGGTCAGGAGCCCGTCGCCCGTCACGTCCGCGGCCTCCAACGCGCACTCGTTGGGCGGCGGCTCTCCCAGCACGTATAGGCGGAGCAGCGCCACGACGTCCGGCATCGCCACCTGCCCGTCCAGGTCCACATCACCGGGAGCGCACCCCGAGAGCACGACCCTCCCGGCATCCACCAGGTCTGGGCTCTGCCACTGCCCGCCCTCAGCGTCCTCAATCTGCAGTGAGGCCGGGCCGATGCGGTACGCCGTCCCACGGGGCGCGCCTGCGTCTGCCTGAAACCGAAGCCATGCGATGAGGGCCCCTGGCTCCCCGCCGGGGGCTGGTAAGGCGCTGACGCCGCTTTCGCCAGCCGCCCCCAGGACCCAGGAGCCATCAGGAGGAGCCATCGCCGCTATGAAGCGTAGCGGGGGTACACCGGGAGGCGCCTCGACAGCTACCTGCAGCCCCATAAACAGGATCTGACGCCCCCGCGCGCTGAGGGAGACTGGCACGTTGACGAAGCCCCCGGGCCACGCCCGCGCCTCACCCAGCGACAGCCGTGGCGCCGAATCCCACGCCACCACGCGGATCTCGCCGCCCTCGCTGGAGACTGGAAGTGGGTTGCCGCCCGCGTCTGAGACATCGGGTGCGCAGCAGGCGGGCAGTCCCGAGGCATCTTGAGCCACCGACAGGTCGAAAACGTCGCCGCCCTGCGCTCCCGGGGGCAAGGTCACGGAGAGCGACAGGACCTCGCTGTCCACGGCGCCGAGCGACGCGGCGCCGGAGGGGCACCAGCCAACCAGCAAGCTCGGGGCGGGCGTGTCACGAAACTGCCCGGAGTGGTCTACTCCTCGAGCAGCGACCAGACACCCTGAGGCGAGCGGCCCCAGTGACTGCGCGAGCGACAGTCCCACGTCGCCCGTTCCCCCGTTCCCTGGGCGTCCCTGGGCTCGGAGTGCGAACCGCCCAGGCCCCAGTGACGGCGCTGCCCGCAGCCGCACTGTCACCCGTACCTGTGTCCCGGGCGCGCCGGCGCACCCCTGGATCTGCACATGCACCTGTGCTTGGCACCGGGGACCCACTGCCGCCAACGGCAGCACCAGAGCTAGCCAGAGGTTGGCATGGATCGGGCGCGTCATCCTTCGCCTCCCGAGGCTGAACACCGAAGGGATTGCACGGATGCGACTACCGCTGGGCTCACGGTCCGAGATCTGTCTACCCCAACACACCCTCCAAGGCTCAGTCGATGCCCGTTCGTCTGGAAGCACGATCATTCGGTTAGTGTTGTGGCTCCGACGTGCTCAGGATCGCTGGCTGTCACCTACTTCTACGCTTCTGCTGCCGCCCCTTCAGCTCAGCGCAGGGGACCCTTCAGTGACTCTGAAGCCGCAGGTCGGCGATGGAGACCACCGCCCTGCTGGGCAGGCGTTCCTCACCGCCGCGACCTCGGTTGCGGGGCTTTTGGACCCCATGCTATGATCGAGCGGCTGGTGTGAGTCAGCCCTCTCTGCAGTTCCTCCGCCTCGCCAGGAGCCCCAAAGTGACCTTCCGCTGCCGCCTCGCCGCTTGCTCCCTCGGCCTAGTCCTCTGCCTCCTACCCCGGTGGTCAGGAGCTCAGACGGCGAAGGAACCAGCCCCACAGCCTCCTGCACCCAGCGCCGATATCCAGCTCAAGGCAGACGTAGTGGGCGGCAACTTCGTTAGGGGCTTCTGGGCGGGGCGGGGTAACGTGAGCATCCAGCGCCCGGGGCAGCGGGTACGCGCGGACGAGGCGCAGGTCGACTACCAGAGTACTGCCGTCAAGGCGACGGGCAACGTGATCCTGCAAATGGACCTGAAGCGCCCGATCAACGAGCGCCTGCGGCGGCAGCGACGGCTCTCCCCCGCCCTGACCCTTCAGCTCAACAGCAGCTCGCTGGAGTACAACCTGAACGCCGCCAAGGGCGAGGCCCAGGACGTCGACGGCCGGTTCCACAACCTGCACTTCACCGCCAAGAGCGCCGCGGTCGATGGCAAGAAGCTGAGCATTCAGAGCGCCTCCTTAGGCGCCTGCGCCAGCCCCGATGCCTTCTACTCCCTCTCCGCCCGGTCCATCGACGCCACCCTCGGCGACAAGGCGGTGGCTCGTAAGGTTGGCCTCAACATCGGAGGCTTCCGGCTCCTCACCATCCCGCGCCTGCCCATCGATCTGAACCGCGACGGCACATCCGGCGCCCACATGCCGCTGCCCAGCATCGGCAGCTCCCACCTGGCCGGCACCTTCGTTCAGTGGGGCACCGCCGTGCAGTTGGCCGCCGGGGTGCAGTCGGACTTTCGCCTCCAGTGGACGGAGGACCAGAGCTTCCGCTACTTCGTCACCACTCGCGGCTTCGGCGCCCCCGCTCCCATCGTGCGCTTTCATTACAAGGAAGAGGCCATCGGCCGGAAGGTCCAGAGGGTCCTTGTGAGCCGCCTTCCCGAGGTAGGCTTGATCTTGGACCGCTCCTCCAACAGCAGCCTGGGCAAGGTGCTGGAGGCGGAGCTCACCTACGGCCACATCCGGGAGTACACGACCAAGACGACCGGCAACCGACTGAACCTCCAGGTATCGGGCCGTCCCTGGACCATTGGCGGTTTGGGTGAGTGGGACCTGGACTTCAGCCCGGGCGCCCGGCTCTCCCACTACAGCTCCGGCGACACCTACCGAGACGCCTACGGCGAGCTCTCCCTGGTCCGGCGCCTGGACGCGCGCAACCGGACGGAGATCACCTTCAGCCAGCACATGGTTGGCGGCAAGACCCCCTTCGCCTTCGATGAGGTCTTCCTCCCCACCGAGCTGCGTGGCAAGTGGCTTAAGTCCCTCGGCCGCTTCTCGCTGGATCTGGCCGCCCGCTACGACGTCCGCCGCAACAGCATCTTCGACTACAAGATCGGCCTCGGCTTCGTTACCCACTGCATCGAGCCCAAACTGGTCTGGCGCGGTCGCACCCAGACCTTCGGCATGGAGCTGGGCCTGGTGGGCTTCACGCTGGATGACTGAGTGCGGGTCGTAGGGTCGTAGGGTCGTGGGGTCGTGGGGAGGGGCCTCAGAGGACTCACTTGGGTTCCTTATGTCTCTTTGGTCCCTTCAGCCAAGGGACCAAAGAGACCAAAGGGACCAAAGAGACCTAAGAACTGCCTCTGGGGCCCCTCCCCAACGACCCCACGTCCCAACGACCTAACGACCCGCCCCTACCAAGCAAGCCTCTTCCCCGACCTTTGCCTCTCGTGGTATATTGGGGCCAGGCGGAGTGCGGCTGCCGCTTCCTTCCCCATCACGAAAGGACACCATGGCCAAGGACACCTCGGAGAAGACCGCTGGTCAGCAGGGCGGAGGCAAGGGCGTTACCCCCAGGAGTCAGGACTACCCTAAGTGGTACACCGACGTCATCCTGAAGGCGGAGCTCGCCGACTACTCGCCCATCCGAGGATCCATGGTCATCCGCCCCTACGGCTACGCCCTTTGGGAGAACGTCCAGGGTGCTCTGGACGCGATGATCAAGGAGACAGGGCATCAGAACGCCTACTTCCCCCTCTTCATCCCCATGTCGTTCCTCCAGCGCGAGGCGGAGCACGTGGAGGGCTTCGCCCCCGAGCTCGCCGTCGTCACCCACGCGGGCGGCAAGGAGCTGGAAGAGCCCCTGGTGGTCCGGCCGACCTCCGAGACCATCATCAACGACATGTACTCCAAGTGGATCCGCTCCTACCGCGACCTGCCGGTGCTGATCAACCAGTGGGCCAACGTGGTCCGCTGGGAGATGCGGACCCGGCTCTTCCTCCGCACCACGGAGTTCCTGTGGCAGGAGGGCCACACGGCCCACGCCACAGAGCAAGAGGCCGTGGACGAGACCCTGAAGATGCTGGACGTCTACCGCCGCTTCGCGGAGGAGTTCGCCGCCATCCCGGTCATCTGTGGCCAGAAGACCGATGCGGAGAAGTTCGCGGGCGCCGTCGCCAGCTACAGCATCGAAGCCATGATGGGCGACAAGAAGGCCCTACAGGCCGGCACCAGCCACTTCCTTGGGCAGAACTTCGCCAAGGTCTTTAACACCCAGTTCCTCAACACGGAGAACCAACAGGAGTACGTGTGGCAGACCTCCTGGGGCGTGTCCACCCGGCTCATCGGCGCCATCATCATGGCGCACGGCGACGACAAGGGGCTGGTCCTTCCGCCGAAGCTGGCCCCGTACCAGGTCGTCATCGTCCCAATATACCGCTCTGATGAGGAGCGCGAACGGGTGATGGCGGTCGTCGAGGCCCTACGCCAGGATCTGAAGCCCGTCTGTCGCCTGCACGTTGACGACCGCGACAACCTGTCGCCTGGCTTCAAGTTCAACGACTGGGAGATGCGTGGAGTCCCGGTGCGAATGGAGCTGGGCCCCAAGGACGTGGACAAGGGGCAGGCCGTTCTAGCGCGGCGAGACATTGGCACCAAGGAGTTCGTGCCGCGCGAGGGCATTGCCGAGACCATCGCGGCGCTACTGGAGACCATTCAGACCGCCATGTTCCAGCGCGCTCTGGAGTTCCGAGAGGCCAACAGCAAGCAGGTGGACAGCTACGACGAGCTCAAGGCCTTCGTGGGTGCTGATGGCGGCTTCGCCTGGAGCCACTGGTGTGGGTCCGGCGACTGCGAAGCTAAGGTCGCCGAGGAGACGAAGGCCAGCATCCGCAACGTTCCCTTCAACCGCGCCGAAGAGCCGGGGCAGTGCGTCCTCTGCGGTCAGCCCTCCAGTGGACGCGTTATCTTCTCCAAGGCATATTAGAGGCAGACCTATCCGGCCGGGCGACCTGTTACCAGGCGCTCTCGTCCCGGAACCACGCCAGGCCCTCGGCCAGGGGGGCACGACCGGTCTCGCCGGCATCCTTGCGGCGGCCTCTCGGTTCCGCCTGGCGAGGGGTGGAGCCATGTCATGCCAGACCAGACCCCAAGCCTTGTCCTAAAGACCGACCTCCCCTTCCCCGCCTTCACACGCGGCAAGGTGAGGGACGTGTATGACCTGGGTAACGAGCTTCTCATCGTCACCAGCGACCGCATTTCCGCCTTCGACGTCGTCCTCCCTTGCGGCATCCCCAACAAGGGTGAGGTGCTGACTCAGATCTCGGCGCTCTGGTTCGAGCGGACGGCGGGCATCGTGCCGAACCACCTCCTGGCCTACGGCCCCGACGCTCTGCCGGAGACCCTTCAGGGAGACCTGTCCCTGCACTGGCGTACCTCCCGGGTACGGAAGACGGAGCCCATCCTCGTCGAGTGCGTGGCGCGCGGCTACCTATCAGGATCCCTGTGGTCGGCCTACCGTAAGGCCGTGCCCAGTGAGGGTAAGGTGGAGGTGTGGGGCTTCGACCTTCCGGCCGGCTTGAAGGAGTCGGAGGCGCTGCCGGAGCCCATCTTCACACCGACGACCAAGGCCGCCGTGGGCCACGACGAGAGCATCACCTTCAGCCAGATGGCGGACCAGATCGGCCGGGAGCTGGCCGAGGAGCTTCGTCGGCTCACCCTGGAGCTCTACACCTCCGGCGATCATCACGCCCGCCAGCACGGCTTCGTCATCGCGGACACCAAGGTGGAGTTCGGGATGCTGGACGGCAAGGTGATGCTGATCGACGAGCTGCTGACCCCGGACTCCAGCCGGTTCTGGGACATCTCCACCTACCACCCGGGCCGCTCCCAGCCCAGCTACGACAAGCAGCCGGTTAGGGACTACCTTCAGGGCCTCTGCGACGACGGCAAGTGGAACAAGGAGCCGCCTGGCCCCGTGCTTCCCGATGATGTCGTGAAGGCCACTACTCACCGCTACGTGACCGTTTTCGAGCGCCTATTTGGTAGGAAGCTCCGCACCGCATGAAGTACCTGTTCGTGATCATTGATGGGGCTTCCGACCGCCCCCTCCCCGCGCTGGACGGCCGCACTCCGCTGGAGGTCGC
>DASXUI010000554.1:0-11510 GCA_036504955.1 Armatimonadota bacterium | reverse complement strand
GGCGCCGTCCACTGCCAGGCCTCGCGGATCGGTCACCGGGCTCAGCGGGTCTCGCCGGTAGGCCAAAAGCTGCCACTCGCCCAGAGAGCTCCGAGCTTGAAGCCTGTACCCCGCCGACAGATTGGAGTCGGATATGTACAGCGTTCCGGATCCATCCACCGCGAGGCCCTTCACTGAGCCCACCTGACCCAGCCCCTGGCCCTGGGGCACGAAGCTTGTCCACTGCCCCCGGTCGGACCGGTAGCCGACGTCCGACCCACCATAGCACAGCGCTCCACCACCCGCGGCCGCCAGCTCGAAGTCTGATTGGTACGACGGGCCCAGCGGCCCGGGCAAAGCCTCCCACTGGCCGTTCGCGGCTCCGCGCCTCACGAGAGGGCCGTACTCGCAGGACAGATACAGGTTGTTGCTCCCGTCTACGGCGAGGGCGCGCGGGATCATCCTCTCCGTGATGTCTTGGGCCCCTTCGGTGGCTCGCACCCAGGCGCCCAGAGCGGATCGGCTGTCTACCTGGGAGTGACCCATCTGCGTCACGTAGAGAGTGCCGCGACTGTCCACGGCCACGCTTCGGGGGGCGCGGAGCTGGCCCGGCACGTAGGTCCCGGCGGTGAGTAGTGTGGATACCCCCGTTTGGCCGAAACGCTGTACCCTGGAGCCATGTTCCTCCACGACAACCATGCCCGCGGTCTTGCCAACCGCTACCGCGTAGGGGGAACTCGCTAGTCCGGGGAACTGTCTCTGGTCCGCTGCCACCGACCAGGAGCCTGCGGAGCTGCGAGTGATGACCTGACCGCCCATGCCGTCCGCGATGTAGAGGGTGCCGTCGGCATCCACCGCCAGGCCCAGGGGGTCCCTCAGGTGTGAGGGAGGAGAACCGTAGGTGTAGATGTCGAGGAGTTCCCAGTAGCCTCGATCGTCGCGTCTCTGGAGGCGGGGTTCGCCGTGTCCATCGTCGGTCACGTACAGGTTCCCCTGGCTGTCGACGGCGATTCCTCTGGGGCCGAGGACTTGGCCGAGGCCGCCGCCGCCTTGGGCAAGGACGGACCACGCGCCGTCCGAGGTCCGCCGGAGAAGGCGGTTGTTTCCCCGGTCCGCTACGTAGAGGCTGCCGGCGGCGTCGCAGGCCAGTGCTCCTGGAGAGCTGACCTGCCCGTTCCCGCTGCCCGGGGAGGCAAGCTGCTCCCATTGGCCGCCGAGGTCCAGGCGAAGGATGCGGCTGTTGCCCGTATCGGCTACGTACAGGCTGCCGGTGCCGTCCACGGCGAGGCCCCTTGGGGCCCGGACTTCGCCCAACCTATGGCCGAGGGAGGCGATCACCGTGACTTGGCCAGAGGCGTCTACGCGCTGAACGCGGTTGTCGCCGGCGTCGGCCACGTAGATCGCGCCGTCGGGCCCCAGCGCGACGGCCGATGGCCGGTAGACCCGTCCGGGGCTGCTGGGCTGCGAGAGCACTTCCCAGGTCCCCAGGTCCGCCCCGAGCGCCGAGGGACCAAGCCAGAGGGCCAGAAAGGGGAGTAGGACCACCCATCTGGCTCTGGGTCTGGCCTGGTTCGATGACGCCATACGACTCACTCCTTGGCGGCCCCCTACGCGGGAGGGCCGCGGGCTCGCGGCGGCCGCCATTGGTGGGGCGATGCTCGATACCATGTTGCTGGAGAGCGCCCGTACCTCCTGCCTAGGCTGCCACATATGGCGCCGCCCTGAGCCCATCGAACGATTCCCAAGCGGGGATCGGTATGCCTGCCGAGTACGCGTCGGGGCAGAGGGGCGGCGGGACCTCGGAGCGGGCTAGGCGAGGCAGGACCCAAGGGAGTTCCCCGGCGCAGGGTTCCCGGTATCCGCATCACCTACATTGGGATCGTAGGCGCGAGCCCGCCAGGTGTGGGGCCAGGCATCGACACGGGGGGGGCCTGCGCGGCGGCGGCTGTGCGCACGGCCGTGCGAACGGCAGGGCGGCCGGGGCGGCCAGTGGCGTCCGGGCGGCGCCGAGAGGCCAGTCCCCACGCGGGGAGGGGCATGCGAGCAGCGTGCGGAGGAGGTGAGGGCGTTTGGGTGGGCTCGGAAGCGCGGTGCTGATCGTGCTGGGGGCGGCCATCGTGGCTTGCATCCTCTTCGATGTGTTCCAGTCCGTCGTGGTGCCTCGCTCCACGTCGCGGCTTCTCAGGCTGTCCTCCACCCTTGTGACTCTTGTGTGGCCGTGTTGGAGGGCCGTGGGGCATAGGATGCGACCGGTGAGCCGGCGAGAGGACTTCCTCAGCGTTTTCGCGCCGCTGTTTCTGGCGGTCTTCCTGGTTGCGTGGGTGGTGTGCCTGGTTCTGGGCTACGGGATGATGCTGTGGGGGCTCGGCCACCAGATCCGTCCGGTCGTCAGCGACCTGGGCTCGGCCTGCTACCTGGCGGGCACGGCGTTGTTCACGCTGGGGTTCGGGGACATGGTTGGCAGTGGCGCGGCGGCCCGTTTCGTGCTGCTGCTGGACGCATCCTCCGGCCTGGCGGTGGTGGCCCTGGTGATCAGCTTCCTGTTCACGCTGCACGGTTCCTTCCAGCGCCGGGAGGTCCTGGTGCTCACGCTGGACGACCCGGCCGGCGCGCCTCCCTCCGGCGTGACGCTGCTGGAGACCTACGCCCGGCTGGGGATGCAGGGCGACCTGGCACTGACCTTTCGCGCCTGGGAGGCCTGGTGCGCGGAAGTGCTGGAGAGCCACCGCGCCAGCCCGCTGCTTCCCTTCTTCCGGTCCGGCCACGCCGACGAGTCCTGGGTTAGCGCTCTCGGCGCCGTGCTGGACGCCGCGACTCTGGTGCTGACCGTCCTCGAGGATGGCCCAAAGGGGCCGGCGCACTTCACCCGCAGCCTGGGCGTGCACACGGTTCTGGACCTCCAGTCCATCTTCGGCCTGCCGCGGGAGGAGTACGCCCTGGTATCCCCTCCGGAGTTTCGTGAGGCCTACTGCCGGCTCCGCCAGGCCGGCTACCCCCTGGTGGCGGAGGAGAGGGCGTGGGAGGCCTTCGCGGCTGCGCGCCGTGAGTACGCCGGCCCCCTAAACGAGCTTGCCCGCTACTTCGCCATCCCGGCGGCCCAGTGGGTAGGCGACCGCAGCATCCTCCCTCACCAACGTCACGCCACGGCGGCCGATGGGGCGGGCAGCGGCCACGCTTCTCACACGCACTGATCCAGAAGCTTGGCGTACTGGGCCCGGTATCGCTCCCTGGCGGGTTGATACCGGGCCATTCGGCGGTGGCGGAAGAGCTGGGTCACCAGAGCGGCTGCCTCCTTCCTTCTGCCGAGTCTCACCAGGGCGGTGATCTGGTCCTTGAGGCCCAGGGTTCGGGCGTACTCCCGGTTGTAGCACAAGCTGGTCGCGCGCTGGGCGGCGCTGAGCATCGGCCCCCAGTCCTCCATGCCATGGAGTACGTTGGTCAGCGTGTCCCAAGCCGGCTGGAAGTCGGGGGCCAGCTCCGTCGCGAGGAGCGCTACGGACCTCGCTTCGTCTAGTCGGTCCTGGTCGGCAAGGATGTCGGCGAGCATGCTCAGGGCGGGAGGGTCATCGGGGTACTCCCGAAGGACAGCCTGAACGATCTCCGTGGCTGCTCGGTAGCGCTTAACGAAATGCAGGTCCCACGCCAGTTCCAGTCGCGAGTTCGCAAGCTCGCTCCCCTTCAGGACAGCGGTGGCGAACCTCATGAAGTGGTACCAAAGCCCGAAGAGAGGGTCCATCGAAGAAGAGCCCCCGTCCTCCTCTGGCAGCCCAAGCACCCCCGACAGCAGGGCGATGCTGAGTCTGGTCCCAGCTTTTCGGTGCACCCAGTCCTCGAGGGCCAAGACCTGATCGGGGTAGGCTTCCCGAACGTAGGGGAGGACCACCTCGCGTGACCATCGGGCTCCCGTAAGGCTGACGTAGCTCTCAGGATGCCCCCTCTGATCTCGCCTCTGATGGCCCCGCTGGCTTCTGCAGGCGTGGTCGAAGTGGTGGGCGACCTCATGGACCAGATCGTACAGCATTCGGAGCCTGAAGTACGGCTCCCACAAGGCGGGCTCCGGGAGGCCGGCTGGGTACACCCAGGCATAGAGTCCGATGCTGTGGGAGAGGCGGTTGTAGTCACTCCAGTTCCTGCCCAGAAAGACCCCCGGCAGCAACTCGAGGCCCAGTCTGCCGGTATAGGGGTCTTGAACCCACGGTTCCCATTCGCCACGCTCGGGCCTGCCCTGAGCCTCGGAGCCAAGCCGCAGGTCTACCGATTCGAGGCCGTCGGTGGCTCCGTGCGGCAGCCTTCGGAGCACCTCCCTGACGTCCTTTGGTGACGCTGGGTAGTGCACGTAGCAGCTCTCACCCATGGCGTGGACCTGGACCCAGTCGGCGCTGTCCGCCGCTACCAGGAGGGGCGCAGTCCGGCGCTGCTTCAGCGTCATTGCCTTGATCTGCCGTTTCGCCCTCAGCCTGCGTTTGAGGTCGCGACTCAGAGCTGCTTTGTGAGCGGCGTCGGCGTAGCCTCGTCCATCGAGCCGCTTCAGGTCCGTCGATGTATCGTGGATGCTTCTGGACAATCCGTCTCCTTCATCGAGCGACTTCACATCTGCGCTACGCCTATGTAGACTGGACGGCACTGGCCGCTAGAGGGACCGCGGGGCGTGGGGCGAGCGTGTGGAACTACTGGATGTGGGGTCGAGCGGAGGCGGTCTTGGGGGTTGGCACAGGAGGGGCGGATGGCGGAAGCGGTGAGGTGTTCAGGGTGCGCGGCGGAGGTGACCTATGGGGATGGGGGCGTGCGCCGCGTGACGGCGATCGGCAGCCATGGCGCCCTGGGGGTCGTCTCCTGGTGGTGCGCCAAGTGCCTGCCCGTCTGCGCCTGCTGCGGCCGGCCCGTCGCCATCCACCCGCCACAGAAGGAGGCAGTCCTCTGGATTCCCGGCGGCGCGCACTATCACGTGGACTGCTGGCGGGACTCCGTGGACACGGAGGGCCACTACGCCGTGCCGAGCCTCCTCTACGACGTCACCCCCGACACCTATCGCTGGGAGCTCAGCCCCAGCGACGTTCTCGATGAGAGCCGTCAGTTCGGCGCGCTTCACGGGCTTCGCTGACCTACCAATATCCGGCGGTCTCGCGCACCCGTCGGTCCTCCGCAGCCGCTCCGGGAGTGAAGCTGGCTGGCGCCATTGCCGCGCCAGAGCCCAGCCGGCTTGGCTCGGCCACTTGCGACTAGCGTGTGACACCCGCCCCTTCACGGTGCGTACGCGCTTAGCCTGCACTACTGACGGGAGCGTGCGGATCCCCGCGCCATTCACGACGCGCAGGCGCCGTGTGCGCCACGTCGGTCAGGGCCCCAATCGGCCACCTTGGGCTGTACTGCTCGGGAGGCTCACGTCGCTCCGTCCTCGCCAAGGCTGGCCCCGAGCCATCGTCGGCCCGGAGTGCCAGAGCCGCGGCCCCTGCCGTAGGGCCTTGCCCACGGTCCGGTCCGCTACGCCACGAGTCGACCCGGTCAGCTGGGGATTGGGCTGGCATCTGCCTGCCGGGGCAGTGAAGCCAGGACGCGGTCTAGCTCCCCAGGCGCTACAGGCTTGCTGACATAGTCGTCCATGCCCGCCGAGAGGCATCGCTCTCTGTCACCCTCCATGGCGTGAGCCGTCATGGCGATGACCGGTGTCCGGGCAGGCGCGCCGGCCTCCCGCAGCCTCAGCGCGCGCGTGGCCTCGAAGCCGTCCATCACAGGCATCTGCACATCCATTAGGACCACATCATAGGCAGAGGATGACAGCGCCTCGAGCGCCGCCGCCCCGTTGCCTGCCACGTCGCAGGTGCAGCCCCGCTTCTCCAGCATCAGGCGGATGACCTTCTGGTTAATGGGATTGTCCTCCGCCACCAGCACCCTCATCCCGGATGAGCTGGTGACCGGGGAAGCGGACGCTAGGTGAGCGTCGCTCTCATCGCGGTCAGGCGTCTCGAAGGGGACGACGAACCAGAAGGTTGACCCTTGTCCCGGAACGCTGTCTACGCCAATCTGGCCCCCCATGGCGTCCACTATCTGCTTGGAGATGGCGAGACCGAGGCCAGTTCCGCCGAAACGGCGAGTGGTCGAGGCATCGACCTGAGAGAAGGACTTGAAGAGACGGTGACGCCGGTCCTCCGGTATGCCCACTCCGGTGTCTTTGACTGTGAACCTGAGCCGGGTGCGGTCCTGTTCCTTGGGCTCCACGCCCACGCGGAGGGTGACCTCCCCACAGGCCGTGAACTTGATGGCGTTGCCGAGGAGGTTGCTGAGTACCTGGCGGAGCCTCCCGTCGTCGCCAGTCAGCCAGCGCGGCGCACCAGGATCGGTGGTGAGGCTGAAGCCAAGGCCTTTCTGGCTTGCCACCGAGGACAGCAGTTCGGTTACCCCGTGAAGCAGGGACTCCAGACTGAAGCGACGATGCTCCAGCTCGAGCCGGCCGGCCTCCATCTTCGAGAAGTCGAGGATGTCGTTGATCACTCTGAGGAGTGACTCGGCGCTGCCGCAAATGGTCTCCGCGTAGTCGCGCTGCTGTGAGGTGAGGCTCGTGTCCAGAAGCACCCGAGCCATTCCCAGAACCCCGTTCATGGGGGTCCGGATCTCATGGCTCATGTTTGCCAGGAACTCGCTCTTGGCGCGGTTAGCGGCATGGGCGAGGTCTCGAGCCGTCGCCAGCTCCGCCGCCTGTCGCTGGATCTGGGAGCGTGATGCCTCCACCTCGGCCAGGTACGCGGCCGCGCGGGCTTCAGTCTGTTTGCGGATGCTGATGTCCTCGGCCAGCACCATGATCCCATCAACGTCAGAGCCCCTGCCGCGTAGCGGGGCCATCGACAGGCTTACGGACACCTCGGTGCCGGCTCGCGACCGCAGAGTTGTCTCGAGCCCCGCGATGGCCTTGCCGGCGAGGGCACCTTGGTACAGCGTGAGGGCTTGCGCGCGGAGGCTGCCGGGGACGAAGGGGGGCCTGCGGCCCACGACCTCCCCTTCGGTCCAGCCGAACACCCTCTGGGCAGCGGGACTCCAGGTTCGCACCCGGCCCCGCGCGGAAAGCAGCAGCACGGGCAGAGGCGAGGCCTGAATTACTGCCTGAAGCGCTTCGTCAGTGGCTTGAAGGGCCTGCTCGGCACGCCGGCGATCGGTAACGTCGGTGCCGCTCATCAGCATGCCTACCAGGTACTGCCCGTCGCGCAGCTCCTTCACTCGCCAGGCGACGTAGCGCTCCTCACCTTCCCTGGTCAGGAGGGGCGTCTCCAAGGGCTCGCCCTGACCGGTGCCGTGGGTTCCGTGGCCGCGAATACAGGCTGTCAGCACCTCCGTCTCCGCCGGGTACCGCTCGGAGGGCATGAGGAGCGAAAACCAACTGCGGCCGATCGCCGCCGGCCGTCTGTATCCTGTGGCCAGCTCTGTGGCCTGGTTGAAGTCCAGGATCCTGCCGGAGACATCCAGAGTGACGATCATCGCGCTTGCGGTGCTGACCAGGAAATCCGCGTAGTCCTTCGCCTGCTCCAGGGCCTGCTCGGTGGCTCCGCGCTTCCCGTTCAAAATGCTGGGCAGAATGGCCATCAGGGTCACCTTCACGTACTTCCACTTCACCTCTAGAGGCAGTCGATGTGGCAGTTGGGGCCGCTCCCGACCCGGCGCTGGCCTGCCGTCTCGCCGCCGCGAATGAGACGGGAGCTGTTCTCCGGGTGCCGCGGAGTCGCGGCCAGGGCTAGCCGACTGGCCGTGAGTGGCACTTCCCGGGCACTCCTGAGTCCAGGTCGGGGGATAGGGAGCCTGCCCAACCGATGGATCGTCATGTAGAGGATAGGCGGCGGAGGTTAAGGGCTGATTGCAGGTACGTTAAGGCGTCGGAGGTCCTGTAGGCGGATTCGCCCCCGGCCCCCCAAGTGAGGCACTAGGAGGCGCGGGTGTTCAGGAATTGGCCCCAAACCTATGCGGAGTTCCCTGCCAAGATGCAGGGGCTGGGGGGCGAGGTCGACCCGAGCCAAGCAGCCTCTGGCCTCGCGCACATGCAGGCCTCTGGTGAGGAGGGTCGTGGGGTAGTAGGGGCGTAGGGGCAGTCCGCCCCTCGAGGCCCTGCCCCTACGGCCCAGCGACCCCACGACCCGACGGCCCCACGACCCTCTCTCTACGGCAGGCTCAGCACCTTGATGCCGATGCCGCTGCCCTTGAGGGCTTGGGCGACGTCCTGGGGGTTGGACTGGCCCTGGTGGTAGGGGACCAGTAGCTTGGGGCGGAAGGCCAGAGCGGCCTGGGCTGCCTCGGCGGGGGGCATCGTGTAGGGGAGGTTGATGGGTAGGAAGGCCAAGTCGATCCCCTTCAGTCGCTTCATCTCGGGGATGTTCTCCGTGTCGCCCGCGAAGTAGATACGCGTGCCGCCCACGGTCAACACGTAGCCGTTGTCCCTCCCCTTGGGGTGGTACTGGGTCCTTACGACGTTGTAGGCGGGGACCGCCTCTACCTCGATGCCCAGCAGCTTGCGCTTCTCCCCGTTCCGGATCGGCTGCCCCTCGCCCAGCTTAGTCACGGAGTTCGGGTTCGCCAGGATGGTGGTGCCGGGCTTGCGGAGCAGCTTGATGGCCTGGGGGTCGAGGTGGTCGCCGTGCTCATGGGTGATCAGGATCGCGTCTGCTTTCTTGTACTCCGCACCACCGGGCAGGGACGCGGGATCAACATAGTACGTCTTGCCTCGGAACTCCAGCATCACGGAGGCGTGTTTGATGGGCCAGACGCGTATCGGTCCGCCCTTGGCGCTGACGGTGAAGGACGATGTGTCCTTGGTCTGGGCCTGAGCCGTGTTCGCCGACAGGGCGCCCACCACTAGCAGGACCAGGGGCGCTACACGGGCCATCGACTGGGCGGAGGCGTGCGCTCCGCGAAGCTGCCAGGATCTCATTCAGCACCTCCCTGTGCCGCTAGCGCATGGGTCTGTCGTGCGTCGTGAAGGGCGCGGGCTTCCCTATGCCCCCCCGTGGGTGAAGGAGGCTAGGCCAAGCGGCCCAAGGAATGCTCGGTCGCGCCTTCAGCGTTCACCCTCTTCGTAGCAGGGGGGGACAAAGGAATTCCTGAGCAACGCAAATCGTCTTGCCCTCCTGCCACACGCCGACACCGGTCTCGGTGACCTTGGGGTCGATCAGGTTGCTCAGGTGGCCGGGGCTCAGGCTCCACCGGTAAACGGCGCTAAGGCCAGGGCTGGAGCATCCGGTGCAGCGGTACAGGTTTTCCGCGGCGATGGAGTAGGGGATACCCGCCGCGGACATCCGCTGCGCCAGGCCTCGGCCCGAGGGATCGGTATGGCTCAGGGCGGGGACAGGCATCAGCGACCTGCAGAGTACCCTTGCCACTTGCACCAGTTTCTGGTTGATGGTGAGAGGCTGCAAGCCCCTTCTGGTCCTGAAGCGGTTGACCGACTGCAGGATCTCTCGCTCCAGCGAGGCGGTGTCGGCGCTCTGCGGGCTGCCGGCCTCCATGGGCGCGGCCGCCGTCATCCGGGCAGACGGGGGCCTGAGCAGGGGTCCCTCCTCGCTCTGCTGGGTGTCGGTGCCGCCAAGCGTGGCGGGCGCCCCCAGGATCTGCGCTAGGGAGATCAGCGCCGCAAGCATAGCCGTTCCCGTGAAGGTCAAAGACAACTGCGTGGTCCCTCCTGCGCGCTGGCATGTCGCGGGCCGTGCGGCGTTCCGTGGCTGGAGCCCGCGTCTCGGTGCTCGCTATCTCCTACGCCAAGGCGGGCATGAAGTCCTACGCTGGCTGGCGGTCCCGAGCCTCTGCTGACTGCCCGGCGGTGGCGCCCCATCACCGGTCGGAAGGGGTGGGCGACGCTCAGCCGAAGGAGGGGATGGCCCAAGTGGCGGCCCGCGATGGCGGCGGCACGGCCATCCCGACAGGGGCCGGGAGAGGCGTGTATCCTTCTGCATCTCGACCCACAGCTTCGGTTCGATTCGGTGACCGGCATAGGGGCACGCGCCGGTCTCAAGCTGCTGTCGGTTGGTGGGTAGAGCGTGGCACCCCGAGCTCGTGGTGCCTGATGGGGGTCTGCCACGTCCGACGGGCTGCGGGCGTCACGCGGCCTGGCGGAGTGTACGGCGCGGGGGGAGGACAGGAGGCAGAGACCGGATGGGTAGCAGTCGTCGGGAGCTATTGAAAGGGGCAGCGATGGGCGCGGCAGCGGCAGCGATGATGGGTATGCAAGGTGCGGTGGGGGCTCAGGCAGCCCCTGACGCGGGCGGTGCCGGCGGCTCCGGCGCTCTGCGCCAGGTTCCCCTGCGAATCGGGATGTGCGACTGGAACCTGGGCAAGACCGGCCAGGTGTCGGCCGTTGAGCTGGCCTACCGGTGCGGACTGGACGGGGTGGAGGCCAGCGTCAACTTCCCCGATGGTGGGGGAGGCCTGAGGAGTCCCGAGGAGCTGAGGGGCTACAGGCAGGCATGCCACCGCTACGGGATCGAGGTGCCCTCCGTGGCCATGGGCATTCTGAACTCGGTGCCCCTGAAGTCTGAGCCAAAGACCGCTCTCTGGGTCGCGGATGCAATCGCGGTTGGGGAGAAGCTGGGTGCCACGTGCATGCTGCTGGCCTTCTTCGGGCCCGGCGAACTCGACATGGGCGATGCTACCTCCATCGGCCGGGTTGTGGACGTGTTGAAGGAGCTTGCCCCCAGGGCAGCGGCCGCGGGCGTGTCCCTGGGTCTTGAGAACTACCTGAGCGCGGAGGACAACCTGACGCTGCTTGACCGGGTTGGCAGCCCGGCCGTACAGGTCTACTATGATGTGCGAAACAGCGCGGACAAGGGCCGCGACCCAGCCAAGGAGCTGCGGGCGCTGAAGGGCCGCGTCTGCCAGGTTCATCTCAAAAACGGCGATAGGCTGCTCTCCGAGAAGGGAGAGGTCGACTTTGCGGCCTGCGCTCAGGCCCTGAAGGAGACCGACTACGACGGCTGGCTGGTGCTCGAAACAGCGTCGCCCAGCGGCAGCATTGTAGAGGATACGAAGAGGAACATCGCCTACATTCGCTCTGTGTTCTAGGCTCAGAGTGGCAGGGGACTACAGGACCTGGGGCAGGCGCGATGCCCCCTTCGGCCAGATTCCTCCTGGCCCTCGACGCAAGGCAGTCGGAGCGCGGCACCAGCGGGGTCGGCTATGCTCACTCGCGGGGACCGGTGGTTTCCTGACACGGGCAGCCTAGCTTCGGCGGCCGGCTCCTGGCAGCATGGAAAGGTGCTGCCGGCTTCTTAGGTATGGGTGCCACTCAGAGGAAGGTGATACGGGTAACGATGTCCCGGAAGCAGCAGCGAGACGATGCTGACTCTGAGCTACTAGCGCTCTACCGCGTCCTGGAGCGTTTTGGGGCCCTTGAGCCGTGGAAGTGGCTGGGAGGTGCTCCTGCCTTTGGGGTGCGGGACCCCGAGTCAGGGAGGGTTGGCTGTGTCATCATCACCGGCGCTGGCGAGGGTCCGCCCTCCATCAGGCTCGAGTCGCCCGAGTACATGCTCTCGCTTGGGCCGTGGCTCAGAACCTATGACAAC
>DASXUI010000553.1:0-6375 GCA_036504955.1 Armatimonadota bacterium | reverse complement strand
GTCTCGGTTTCAGTCCCTGGATGCCGTTCTGGCTCTGCCGGACCCACTGGGCGCCTTGAAGGAGGCCCAGGAGGCGGCCAAACCCTCCATCCCTTGGTCAAGCATTGACCGCGCCCCCGGACCCACCACCGCCCACCGACTCCCTCCCCTGGAGGCCGCAGAGGTGTGGGCCGCCGGTGCCACCTACCCCCACCGTGAGGAGGACCGGATCGCCCAGTCTGCCCAAGCGGGTGACTTCTATGAGAGCGTCTTCAAGGCTGACAGGCCGGAGCTGTTCCTCAAAGCGACGGCCCACCGCGTGGTGGGTCCTCAAGCACCCATCCGGCTGCGGGCGGACTCCACCAAGGATGTACCCGGCCCGGAGCTCGCGCTGGTGCTCAGCCCAAGCCTGCGGGTGGTAGGCTTCACCGTCGGAAACGACGTGAGCAGCCGCTCCCTGGAGGGTGAGAACCCCCTGTATCTGCCGCAGGCCAAGATCTACGATGGGTGCTGCGCGCTTGGCCCAGCCATCCTGATGGCCGAGCCTGACATTGACCCCCTGAAGCTGGATGTTCGCCTGATCATCCGCCGCAACAACGTCGAGATCTTCGAGGGCTTCGTCTCCACCTCTCAGATGACTCGGAAGCTGGAGGACCTGATCGCCTACCTGGGCCGGGACAATTCCTTCCCGAAGGGCGCTGTCCTGCTGACCGGGACCGGCGTGATCGCCCCCGCCGACTTCTCCCTACAGGATGGCGACTTCGTCGAGATCAGCATCCCCACTATCGGAACCCTCCGCAACCCGGTGGTGAGGGGCAGTTGATGCCACTGGGGGCGGGTCGTTAGGTCGTTGGGAGGGGCCTCAGGGGGTCTACTTTGGGTCTCTTTGACAGAGGGACTTAAGGGACCTAAGGGACGTAAGGGACCAAAGAACACCCCCTGAGGCTCTTCCCTAACGACCCAACGACCCTACGACCCTACGACCCGCCCCCAAGGCTACTCACCCCACCTCCGCCGATGTTCCTCGCGCAGCTCGCGGAGGGCGGCATCGAGGGCTTGGGTGAGGGCGGCGGTGGCTTCCTCTCGGCTGTCCATGGCTTGGAAGGGGGCCGGATCGATGGGGTCCCCAAACAGCGTGCGAATCTTGGCCCTGCGGGGGAGCTTGGCGTCGCGGGGCAGCACGTGGTTCGTGCCGTAGATGAGGAGCGGCTGGATCGGCGCGCCGGTGCGCAGGGCGATGGTGGCCGCGCCGGGCTGCAGCGCGCCCAGATCGCCAGTCCTTGACCGCGTGCCCTCCGGGAACAGGACCAGCACTTCGCCGGCCTTCAGAACCTCGAAGGCGCGCTTCAGGGCGGCGCGGTCCACGCCGTGCTCCTTCACGGGGAACACGTTGAGCCGTGTGATCCACCAGGCCATCAGTGGGCTCTTGAACAGGTAGTCCTTCGCCATGGTGAAGCAGTAGCGGGGCAGCGACACTCCCACCAAGGGCGGATCGAGGTAGCTCAGGTGGTTTGGCGTGAGGATGAGGGAGCCCTTCAGGGGCACCTTCTCCCGGTCATGCACCTCCAGCGACCCCAGCGCCCAGAACAGCAGCCGGGCGACCACCAGCGAGAACCGGTAGACTAAGCCCATCGCTTCTCCCGGCAGATCTCCAGGATCCGCTCGATCACCTGCTCCACCGAGAGGCCGTCCGTCGAGACCTCCACTGCGTCCTTCGCGGGCACCAGAGGCGAGTGTGCCCGCTCCTGATCCCTCGCGTCCCGTTCCCGCACCTCTCGGCGCACCTGGTCCAGCGAGACAGGCTCTCCGCGCGACTGAAGCTCCTCCGCCCTCCGCCGGGCACGCTCCTCCTCGGAAGCTGTCAGAAACACCTTCACCTCGGCTCCCGGAAAGACTACGGTACCGATGTCCCGGCCCTCCATCACCACGTCGCCCTCGGAGCCCATCCGGCGCTGCTGGGCCACCAGCGCTTCACGCACTGCCGGTACGACCGAGACGACGGAGGACAGGTGGCTGATCTCGGGGGTGCGGATCTCGCCGTCAAGCTCGCGTCCGTTCGCCATCAGGACCTGCCGTCCGTCACGGCGCACGAAGCGCATCGGGTGCTGCCGCGCCACCTCCGCCAGGCCGTCGGCGCTGTCCATGAGTACGCCCGCGTCCCGGGCCAGCCATGCCACGGCGCGGTACATGGCGCCGCTGTCTATGTAGGCATAGCCGAGCGCCTCAGCAACTCCGCGAGCAACGGTACTCTTGCCCGCTCCCGCGGGGCCATCTATGGCTACAATCACAGACCGGGGATCCTCCTAAGAGACTACAACGATGAGGGGGTGAGTGGGTGATGGGGTGAGGGGGTGAAAGGGCCTCGGAAGCCGGCCCGTGGGTGGCCGCCCTTCTGGGGTGCGGCGACTCCGGCGCCGCTCTGTTTCCCGCACCGATAGATGGTTCGCCAGAGTGGTCAGGGCTAGCACACCCATCGGCGTGGCTGTTCGCACGGACACCCGCCGTTGATGGACAACCGCCGCGTAAGGCAGGGCGGCGCCGGAGTCGCCGCACTCCAGAGGAGTGGGCACCCTCAGGCCAGCTTCCGAGGCCCACTCACCCACTCAGGCTTCGGGCTACTGGGGTGTTTCAACCAGGGTCACGGTCATCTTCAGTCGCTCGCCGGTGGCGGGGCGGGTGATCTCCAGGTCCATCTTGTCGCCGGCGTTCTTGGCCAGCAGGATCTGGTTGAAGAGCTCCTCCGTGTCCACCTTCCTACCATCCACGCGGGTGATGATGTCGCCGCGCCGGATGCCGGCCCGGTGCGCGGGGCTGTCTCGATACACGCCGGGGACCACCAGGCCGGAAGGGTACCCAAGTTGCAGGGCCTCCTCGTGGAGCTCGCTGAAGCCTGGGATGCCTAGCCACGGCGGGCGGATGACCCGACCGTACTGCTGAAGCTGCTTGAGGATGACCCGGGCCGTGTTGATGGGAATCGCGAAGCCCAGTCCGCCCCCGCCTTGTGCGCCCCCGGTGACCAGCGCCGTGTTGATGCCGATGACCCGGCCGGAGCTATCCACCAAGGGGCCGCCGCTGTTGCCGGGGTTGATAGTCGCGTCCACCTGGATCAGGTTGCGGAGCTGCGACACCGTGCCCCGCAGGGCGCGCTTTTTGGCGCTGATGATGCCGGTAGTAACGCTACGCTCGAAGCCCAGGGGGTTGCCGATGGCGATGGCAAGCTGACCCACCTCAAGGTTGTCTGAGTCGCCGGTCACCGCGGCGGGGAGTCCCGTAGCGTCCACCTTGATCACCGCCAGGTCGAGCCTGGGATCCCCGCCCAGGCTCCGGGCCGGCAGTTCGCGGCCATTGCTGAGGCCTACGGTGATGTTGTCTGCCCCAGAGATAACGTGGTTGTTGGTCAGAATGTAACCATCGGCGCTGATGATCACTCCGGAGCCAAGGCCCGGGCGCTGAGTGACATCGCCCCAGTAGTCCTGGCTGGACTCCACGGTGCGGACGCTGACGACCGAAGGACCGGCGGTCTTGACCGCGCGGATGATGGCGCTCTCATAGTCCGTGAGGCGTGTGTCCGCCATGGCCGGCGGCGCGAAGGAGGGTGCCGCGGCTAACCAACCGCTCATCTGTGCGACCACGGTTCCGCACACCACACCACTTAGGAAGATCACCCAAAGCCAGGGGCGGTTTCGCCACGACGTCATACCTTGCCTCGCTCTCCTTCCACATGAGTCTCCTGACAGATCGACGTGGTTAGCCCTTACCAGGCTCCCTCTGATTCGGCTCGGCGCCGCCCCTCGGCGCCAGGGCATCCGTCGCCCGACGGGCCCGACCGCGTTCCGGGTCACAAGGGGTAGACGAACCTGGGGAGCGGCCCGGCACATTGATGCGGGGCGGGCGGCTCACAACGGAAGGCTCGGGAGGCAGCGCCCGCGGAGTCGTACCCAGGCCTGGCTTGCGCCGCACAGGGGAGCAGCAAGCAGGCCTGTGTTGCGTGGGCCTATGGGCCATGATATAATCCGGTGTTTCCCACGGAGCGCCAGCCCCCGTCCGTCAGGTTCGTCGCGGTGATGGCGAGGCTCCTCGCTTGAGGTGCACGATCAGGGTCATGGAGCCAGCAATGGCCTCCTCCCTGCCCTTGGGGGTGACCTCAGTCGCCCTTGCCGGGCCATCAAGAGCGCCCCGGGAGATCCGCGCTGGATGTGAGCTGTTCAGCGCGCGGGGGGACGGCGACCCCAGCCAAGCCCTTGTCCTGGCACCCTTGAACCGAGGCGCGGGACCTGATCCGCATGGGCTGATGGGCGCCATAGCGACGCCGGCCGGCCCCATGCCGCGCCTGCCAAGGCCCGGAGGTACCTCGTGCTGCGACCCACCCCGAGGAGCTTGCTCCTCTCCCTGCTGCTCCTAGTCGGTTCCGCGTCTCTGTCCCTCGCACAGGAAGCTCCGAAGCCCCAGGCTCCCACCAAGGCCCGGAAGGAGTACCGTCTCCGCCCCGGCGATCGTATCTCCATCATCCTGGCGGACCATCCCGATGAGTCTCAGAAGGAGCTCCTCGTCTCCACCGACGGCACCATCTCATTCTACACTGTCCGCAACTTCCGTATTGTGGGGCTTACCCGTGGCGAGGCGGAGCAGGGGCTGGAGCAGCAACTGGACCTGAAGGACCCTCGGATCTCCATCAACCTCATCAACGCGCCGGGCATGATGATCACGGTTGCCGGCGCGGTTGGGAAGCCCGGACCCCTGGAGTACAGCGAGGGGATGACCCTGCTGGACGCGATCGCCCGGTCCGGTTGGCTGCGGGGTGACGCCGACAAGACAGCGACCATTCGAACGACTGACGAGGCGGGCCTTGTAAAGGCTGTTGCTGTTGACCTCATCGCCGCGGAGCGCGGAGAGCTTGCCGCCAACCCTGAGCTGGCGCCGGGCGACCTGATCCAGATTGGCAGCGCCATGGTGACAGTCAACGGGGAGGTGAAGAAGTCGGGCTCCTTCCCCCTCCGCGGCGCTGATACCGTCTTCCGCGCCATCGCGGCGGCGGAGGGAATCTCCGCTCTCGGTGACTCGCACCGGGTCCTCCTCCGGAGAGACGGCCAGACCTACGTGGCGGACCTGGATCAGTTGGGTGACTCCAAGGTGGACCTGGCTAGCGCCGCGATCACTGACGCTGTTTTGTCTCCTGAGAAGCTGCTCCCCGGCGACTTCCCCCTGAAGCACGGCGATACCATTGTGGTGCCCACGGCCTCCATCACCATCTATGGCGCCGTGGTGAGCCCCAGCCAGTACACCCTTGCCGGGATGGATACTGGGCTTCAGGCCCTCACCAATGCCAAGGGACCCACCGTCGCGGCCGACCTGGAGCACGCACGGGTTCTGCGTGACGGCGGCCGCCAGCAGATCGTGATGGATCTTACCAACACCAGCCCAGACGCTCCCATCGCCTGGGATGGCGTCCATCCTGTGGGGGCGTACTTCCCCCTTCGGCCCGGCGACGTCCTGATGGTGCCGGAGAAGGAGGCGCGGGTACGAGTCTTCGGAGCCGTGGGGCGGAGCGGCGACTACCGCTTTGTATCAGGGACGAAGGACCGGCTGCTGGATGCTCTGGGCGAAGCCAGCGTAACGCCCATCTCCGACCTTGCGAAGGTGAAACTGCAGCGTGTGATCGGGGGCAAGCCCCAGACCATGGTGCTCAACGTGGGGGTGAAGGGCGCTCCGGCCGATAACGTGATCCTGGTAGATGGTGACCGGATCGACGTCCCAAGCATCAAGGCCAGCGCGCTGAGTCCCATCCTCTACAGCGTGGGCAGCACGCTGCTAGGGGTCTTCCTGCTCAAGCGGTAGAGAGGCCTGGGCGCGCCGGCCTGGCGCCCTGCCCGCGCCCGTGGGGACGCCTCGGGCTTCCACACGCTCTCGTGAGAAGATCAGGCCAGGGCTCCACGCGGGAGTAGGCATGGTTGACCTGCATACCCACATCCTGCCGGGGGTCGACGACGGCGCTGTCTCGCCGGCAGACTCTCTGGCGATGGCGCGGGTTGCCTATGCCGATGGCGTCGATACGATGGTCGCTACACCGCATTTCCGTACCGGCGCTCGTCTGAATGACCGGCAGTCAGTGATTGAGCGGACGGAGGTGCTGCAAGAGTGCCTGGCGCGCGAGCAGGTTGAGCTGCGGGTAGTGCCGGGAGGCGAGGTGCCGCTGCTTCCGGACCTGCTGACCCATCTGCGAGAGGGACGGCTTCCCACTCTGGGGAATAACTGCACGTGGGTTCTGCTGGAAATGCCCTTTGGGGCACTGCCGGCAAGGCTTCCCGATCTTCTGGCTGGCCTGGGGGCCGCGGGACTCAGAACACTGGTCGCTCACCCGGAGCGCTGCGCCGCCTTTCAGCGCGATCCGTGCCTGCT
>DASXUI010000552.1:0-7547 GCA_036504955.1 Armatimonadota bacterium | reverse complement strand
GACGATCCGGGTCTGGCCGGACAGGGTGAACTCACGCTCTCCCTGGTCAGTCTTTATGGTGAGAGGCGAGAGCTTGGTGATCTCGCCGGTCACCAGGTTGCCGCCCATGCGGCCGCCGGGTCCACCAGGACCAGCTCCGCCGGGACCTGGGCCACCTGGTGCGCCGCCGCCGGGGCGAGCACCGAGGCCACCGAACATGCCGCGTCCCATGCCGCCGACGTTGGGAAGGGGATCACCCAGGGTGATCATCGAGGCGATGGCGGTGCTATCGGAGCCCTGGGTCTGCCGGGCGCGAACGGACACCTTGTCGCCAACCTTGAGGTCACTCTCCTGAAGAGTGGACTGTCGGTACACGGGCACTGTAGCAGAAACAGCAACCTTGGCCGAGGCGCCGCCGGAAGCCGGGGTGATCTCCAGCACGCCGTCAGCGAAGGCGGCCACGGTGCCGACACGAGCGGGAGGATCGATCCCGGTCATGATCATTGTGGCCTGGACCTCGCCGGTGTCAGAGCGCTGGCCCATGGCGCGGATCTCCTCGCCCACCTTGATGTCCGCGGGGGTAAGGGTGGTGTTCCGCATTACTCGGGCCCCCTCAGTCACGGTGACCGTGGTATCGGTACCATCGTCCGCCGTTACGACCAGCGGGCTGACAGACTTGACCTTGCCAGTCACGGGCGCGAAGCCGCCCGGTCGGTTGCCGCCACCGCCGCCGCCGCCAGGCCCGCCCGCGCCGCCACCGGCGCGCCGGAACATGGACTCACCAGCCATAACGCTCATGGCCTCGTAGGAGGTCGTGCCGGCGGTGTCGGTAACGCTGCGCCCGAAGACCATGACCTGCTCGCCCACCTTAAGGTCGGCAACCTTGATGGTGGCCTGTTTGGTGATGCGGGTCTCGGCAGTGAGGTTGACGGTGACAGGGTCCTTGGAGTCCTGCGTGAGTACGGTGATTGCGTTGTCCTTGATGGCCGTCACCACGCCGGTGACTCCACCACCAAAGCCCATACCGGGCTGCCTGCCCGGATTCTGAGCAAAGGCAGTGGCCGCCCAGAGCAGGCAGAGCACACCCATGACTGATGCCAGTGTGGCTCGCTTCATGATTCCTAGTCTCCTCGCTCAGCTCCACGTGGCCGTGGACGCTGTGTCTCGCCGGGGGCCGCGGGCAGACGTCGGGGGCATTCCAAGGTTGTGAAGCTAGGTTGGATGCTGCGACGTTGCGTCGGCCTGGAAGGATTGGGCCTGGAGAGCTCCGTTGGCTATCTCAGACACTTAGACGTAGGGAATGAGGACTGGTCCCAAGGATGCGGCAGGATGAGAGAGAGGTCCCGGGCACCATCCGAGTAGCTTTCGGCGCCGAGCCCGGACAGCTCGCGAGCCGCTTACGCGCGGCGCCTGGCGCGCGGTTCCAGGAATGAACCAGGCGATGGCTGCCACGCGCTTCAGGTAGGAGAGCAGGGCGAAGCCAAAGCAGCCGGAGCCGGGCCCATGGGTGCTGCCAGCAGACAGAAAGGCCGCCGGCCAAGCTAACGCAGGGAGCCGGCCATCTTCTCGAGCTCTGGCCTGGGGATATCGCCGATGAGGGTCACCGAGCGATCTTCCAGGTGCCTCTTGACGATCTGGATTGGGGCCTTGTGAGGATCCCCACGCCGCGCCCATGGGGGCAGCGGGCCGGGGTGTGGATCGCGGCGAGGGCCATCACGATGGGGGTCATCGACAGGCGGCTCGTCCTTGCGGATCCGCTGGAAGAGGCTGATGGTGTTCAGCCCATCCGTGTACATGAGGTGGGCCGCCTGCTGCCCGCGGATCTCGATGCCTTCGGTAGCCACGTACTGGTATCCCGTCGGCACGTAGGTTGGGCGAAGCAGGAGGAAGCCCGGTTCCGGCCGCTTGGGCGGATCCGGGAAGGGGAGCTTGTTCGCGGGGCCTGGGTTCAGGTCGAGCTTGACGAACGCGGTGTCGCTCACCATCGCTCCGAAGCAGTTGCGAAGCTGATTCCGGAGAACGATTCCGGTATCGTCATCGATCCAAAGGGTCTGGCTCGGGTTCCCGGGCCGTCTGGGAGAGATGGAGAGCACGGTGGCCTTACGTCCGGCCACCTGACCGGTCCCCTCTCGCTTGAGCCGGTAGTTCCTCAGAAGCAGGCTCAACCGTTCCTCGGCTGGGAGCCGCCGGCCCTGGGGCCCCCGGGGCATGAATCGACCGGGGCCTGGCCCGGGTCCGGCGGGGTGGTCGCGGTTGTCGTCTGGCCTGATAGGCCACTGCATATCGCGGTTGGGCCGCTGGTGGAGGAACATGAGCTGGAACTTGGTCGGGCTGCCCCACAAGGAGAGGGTGGCCTCTTGGCGGCCCACGTAGCTGTAGAGACGGTCCGCCTTGTAGGTACGGCGCAGGATGCTCTCCGCGTTGGCGCAGTGCGCTGGGGGCTGGATACCGATGAGCGCCAGTGGTACGAGTAGTAGGAATCCGCGACGTGTCACGGCTGGCCGGCCTCCGGATCACCGACCTGGTCCTGGTCCGAACGGAGCTGAGAGACCACCACACCCACGCCCTGCTTGGTGCCGGGCGCCTGGGTGCCCCTGAACTCCGCATAGGCCTCCAGGTAGGTATCCACGACTTCGGCCTCGGCGAGGCGGGTAGCAGCCGCGTTACCGGGTCGCACTGCCACGGGCTGCTGCGGACGATGCCACAGGCCCACACCCAGCAGCACGGCGAGGACGGCTCCCAAGGCCAGTCGGCGCCGGAGTGGCGAGGTCGGCACGGACCATGTGCGCCCCGGAGTTCGCTCCTGGGCGCGAAGGGCGACCCAGGGCGCGATGTCTACCGGGCAGTGGACCTGGCGCCGGGCAGCTAAGGCATCGCCCATGGCGGCCAGGATCCGCGCCTCCCTTTGGCATCCCGGGCAGGCAGATAGGTGATCCCGCACCGGAAGAGGCAGCTCCTCCGCCCTGTACCTGGGGCTTTCCAGTAGGGCGGCTCTTGCTCTCTTACACTCCATCGCAGTTCCTCTGATGGGGCCCAGGGGGCTCCAGAGTCCTCACCCTTCGGTCCTCCGTGGACCCAAGGGGCGCTCCCACGAGCACTCCACGTCTCTCGGCGCCCACCCCAGATGGGGGGCTGCCGCTGACTCAACTACTTCCTGGCTCCTACGATGCAACGGCCCCAAGCGCCTTCGCGTTCCGAGGGCGGGGCCTGCTCGCCGGCCCGAGATACCTGAGCGGCGTTCCGACAACCCACGTCGGGAGGGCGAATCGCGCCAGCCTGGCTCAGCCGTTGTCCAGAAAGACGGAGGAAATCCTCTGGCGGATCCGCTCCCGACCCCTGAACAGGCGGGACTTCGCGGTGCCCGATCGGCACCCAAGTATCTGGGCGATCTCCGCCAGCTCCAACCCCTCTATGTCGTGCAACACCACAACTGTCTGCAGCTTGTCCGGCAGAGCAGCCACGGCACGGCTGATCTCCTTCTCAAGCTCCTTGGCCTGAAGGGAGCCCACGGGGTCTCCGTAGTCAGACCTCGAGACCGGCTCGTAGCCCACCGAGCGCAGGGCCTCATCATCAAGCGATACCGTGTCCGGCGTCTTGCGCCGTCGGTGGTCGATGCACCGATTCACCGCGATGCGGTAGAGCCAGGTGTAGAACCCGGAGCGTCCCGCGAAGCGCTCCAACCCGCTGAAGGCTCGGACGAAGACATCCTGCGTAAGGTCCAGCGCGTCCTCCGCGTTGTGAACCATGCCCAAGACGATTGTGTAGACCTGATCCTGGTACCGCCTGACCAGCGTGTCCAAGGCATCGGACTCACCATGGCGAGCCCGGTTGACCAGCGCCTCGTCCGATGGGACCTCTCTCCCGTCAGTCATCGAGCCGCTGTTCCTCCGCCTCTCCAAGGTCAGCGCTGCCATATCGTCTCCGCACCTCCAGCGCAGGACCTGGACCGCGAGCCGCCAGGACGCGTGAGCGGCCGCCAGCAGGGATGCACCGTATCATAGTCTTCGACGCACGGCCAACATCTGGGTTCCGTTTGCTTGCGAGGGGGACTGCGCCTCGTTTGTCTGAGGTCAGAGCCTGTGTTATAATCCCAGCGAAGGACAGGAACGCTTGCCTTGGTGCTTGCCGGCAAGGGTAGACGCCTACCCAGGAGGGTTGATGAGCCCCCCTACACTGGGTGTAGCAGAGATGGCGGCACCGCCCCATGGTTCACGGCATAGTGACCGCGGAGGGTTGGCACGGGCACACCACGACCAGCCCGCTGAGCCGCGCGCCCTACCTTATCTATATGCCTGTCTCCCTAGAGGTGACTCCACTATGAGCGTTGTCTCCACCCTGCGGCGCGACGTGCAGGCCATCTTCAAGAAGGACCCGGCCGCGCGCAACCTGATGGAAGTCCTCTCCTATCCTGGACTCCACGCCGTTATTCTGCATCGCGTCGCTCACCGCCTCTGGAACTGGCGGCTGAAGACCCTTGCGCGCGTCCTCAGCAACTTCTCCCGCGCACTCACCGGCATTGAGATCCACCCCGGCGCGACCATCGGCCCCGGCCTGTTCATCGACCACGGCATGGGGGTGGTGATTGGCGAGACCTCTGTGGTGGGTGAGGACGTGCTGATCTACCACGGCGTGACCCTGGGCGGCAAGAGCTTGAAGAAGGAGAAGCGCCACCCCACCATCGGCAACCGGGTGACCATCTCCCCCGGCGCGAAGGTGATCGGCGCCATCACCATCGGCGATGACGTGAAGATCGGCCCGAACTCCGTGGTGCGTCAGAACGTGCCGCCGCGCGCGACGGTGGTGGGCATCCCCGGCCGCGTGATCTACCAGGACGGGGCCAAGGCGGATGCTTCGATGCTGGACCACGGCCTGGCCTGCGACCCCGAGGGCGTGATGCTGCACTGCATGCTGGAGCGCATCCAGGCGCTGGAGCGGCAGGTGGAGGATCTGAAGAGCGGCGTGCCGGTGTCCCTGGGTGATTCCTGGGTGGAGCGAGGAGAAAAGAGCGCGTGCTGAGGGTCTACAACTCTCTGACCCGGGAGAAGGAGGAGTTCGTTCCCCTTCGCCCCGGCAGAGTCAACATGTACGTCTGCGGGCCCACGGTCTACGACTCACCCCACATCGGCCACGCTAAGGCCTACGTCTCCTTCGACGTCATCGTTCGCACGCTGCGGCACCGCGGGCTAGACGTCTTCTACGTCCAGAACATCACGGACGTGGGGCACCTCACGGACAACTCCGACGAGGGCGAGGACAAGATCCTGGCCCGGGCGGAGCGTGACCGCGTGGAGCCGATGGAGCTGGTGGAGAAGTACACCTTCGAGTTCTTCGACACCATGGACCGGCTGAACGTCCTGCGCCCCAACATCTCCCCGCGCGCCAGCGGCCACATCCCCGAGATCATCGAGCTGTGCCAGGAGCTGATCAAGTCCGGCCACGCCTACGAGTCGAACGGCTCCGTGTACTTCAGCGTGGAGAGCTTCCCAGACTACGGTAAGCTGTCCAACCGCCGCGCGGAGGACCAGGAGGCCGGCTCGAGGGTCGCCGTGATCGAGGGCAAGCGCAACCCGGCGGACTTCGCCATCTGGAAGCTGGCGGACAAGGGCCACATCCTACGCTGGAACAGCCCCTGGGGCGAGGGCTTCCCGGGCTGGCACATCGAGTGCTCCGCGATGAGCATGAAGTACCTGGGCCAGACCCTGGACATCCACGGCGGCGGGCGGGACAACATCTTCCCGCACCACGAGGACGAGATCGCCCAGAGCGAGGCGGCCACCGGGCATCCTTTCGTGAAGTACTGGATGCACAACGGCATGGTCACCCTCAACGGCCAGAAGATGTCCAAGAGCACAGGCAACTTCGTCACCGTCCGTCAGGCGCTGGAGCAGTACCCCGCTCAGCTTCTTCGGTTCTACATCGTAAGCAGCCACTACCGCAGCTCACTGGACTTCTCCGAAGACCTGCTGGAGGACTCCCGTCGCGGCTGGACACGCATCCAGAACGCGCTCCAGGCCATCGACCGGGTGCTGGTCTCCGAGGGGCCCGAGGAAGAGGCCGCCTCCGAAGACGCGCGGCGCATCGCCGCTCAGGCGGAGGCGAAGTTCGAGGCCAGCCTGGACGACGACTTCAACACCCCGAACGCGGTGGCCGCCCTCTTCGAGCTGGCCGGCGACACGAACCGCCTGGTCGCCGGTGCCGGAAGCCGAGGCAGAGCCGGCCTGGCCGCCGCGAAGGAGACGATGGTCCGCCTGAGCGACGTGCTGGGGTTGACCTGGGAGTCGGAGACGCGCCAGGCGGACGACTTGCTGCCGGGCCTGATGAACCTGCTCCTCGGTATCCGCCAGAAGGCCCGCGAGGACCGCGACTGGGCGTTGGCGGACCACCTCCGCGACCAGCTCACCGAGCTCGGAATCGTCCTGGAGGACCGCGTCGAAGGCGGTACTTCCTGGCGCAGGAAGTAGGCAGGTGCAAGGCTCTCACCACAGAGACACAGAGGGCACAGAGGAACACAGAGAAGAGCTAGGCTTAGGAAACAACTGCCACCACCAAGACACCAAGAAGACCTAAGCTTGGTCTAGCTCTGTGCCCGCCTGCGTCCCCTGTGAAGAGGTCTTCCCAGGCAGTTCTTGGTGTCTTGGCGGTGGAGTTCCCTTGCTGCGACTGGAGGACTGATGAGGCGATCGGTGCTGGCTGGGGTGCTGGCGGCTTCGATGGGCGCGGCGTACTGGCTGGGGTTTGTGCGGGGGGCGGAGGCGCAGGCGTCCAAGAAGCTGGTGCCGCTGATGCTCAACAGCCAGGGCTCCGCGCGCATCCTGACCGGCCAGACGGAGCTCCAGAGCGTCAGGGCACCCACAGGCAAGACCACCGGCGCGGTCGCCTTTGGGCTGACCAAGCCGTTCCTCGCACCACCTCAGGTGCAGCTCACCGCCGTGGAGGCCGGCAGCGGCCAGGTGGTGGTCCCCATGGTGGAATCGGTCACCCAGGCCGGCTTCACCTACAGCGTGTACGCCCCCTTCGTCCGTGGCCCGGAGATCCGCTTCCGGGTGAACTGGACGGCCCTCGGTGAGATCCCCGCCCTCCCCAAGTCCGCCGCGCCCGCGACGGGTGAGGCCAGCCAGTAGGTGAGACTGGAGGGGAGAACGAGCGGGTAGGTACGAGCGGCTGAGCCCGCTCGCTGGCCTGCCAGCCGCCCGCCTACGCGGGCGGTACCCCAGTCCGTAGACGCCGACCCTCGGGAGCCTGCACCCTCCGGCCGCGTTCCAGGCGCGTCGTCCCCAGAGGGCCTACGACCTCACGGTGGTTGGGCCCGCGTCGGCGGGCCGCCGGCGGTACGCCGCACAGCGAGCGGGTTCAGCCGCTCGTGCCCACCCCGCTTCAGCCACCGCCTCCACCGACCCTCTGTGTCTCTGTGTTTCTGTGGTGAGGCAGTACCCCGCGGCGGCCACCTGCTACCGCTTCACCACCAGCACCTTCTCCGGGCTTAGCAGGAAGGGGGGGAAGAGGGCGGGGGTGTTGGAGAGTGGGAGGATCTCTGGGGCGAGGTCCAGGCCCAGGATGCGCTGCATGAA